>NZ_CAJMZG010000023.1:0-155724 GCF_905220255.1 Paraburkholderia sp. J69-1
TTTCGTCAACATCTTTTTTTACGCTACTGCTTAAAAGATGCTGCCAGATCGAACCGCCGTGTTTCGTCGGCGGCTTCGCTGCGGTACGGCGTGCAGCGAAGGGGGCGAATCTTAGCGCTATGGACGTCGCCCCGCAAGGGGGTGGCTGCAAAAAATCCACCCGCCCTCGCCCGCGCACCGCTTATTTGTTCTTGAACGCCGGTTTGCGCTTCTCAACGAACGCGGCCATCCCTTCCTTCTGATCTTCGGTCGCAAACAGCGAGTGGAACATGCGGCGCTCGAAATGCACGCCCTCGGCAAGCGTTGTCTCGTAGGCGCGATTCACCGCCTCCTTGGCCATCATGACTGCGGGCAATGAATACTCGCTGATGGTCGTCGCGGCAGCGATCGTCTCCGTGAGCAGATCCGCAGCCGGAATCACACGCGACACCAGTCCAGCCCTCTCGGCTTCATTTGCATCCATCATTCGCGCCGTCAGGCACAGATCCATCGCCTTTGCTTTGGAGACCGCGCGCGGCAGGCGCTGCGTCCCGCCCGCACCCGGAATGACGCCGAGCTTGATTTCCGGCTGCCCGAACCTGGCGGTGTCGGCCGCGAAGACCATGTCGCACATCATCGCCAGTTCGCAGCCGCCGCCCAGCGCGAAGCCCGCGACCGCCGCGATGATCGGCTTGCGGATCGAGCGGATCGTCTCCCAGTTGCGCGTGATGTAGTCGCCCTTGTAGACATCCATGAAGCTGTAGCTCGCCATCATGCCGATGTCGGCGCCTGCGGCGAACGCTTTCTCGCTGCCCGTGATGACGATCGCGCCGATACCTTCATCCGCGTCGAACGCCTTCAGCGCCGCACCCAGTTCGTCCATCAACGCATCGTTCAGCGCATTGAGCGCTTTCGGGCGATTCAAGGTGATCAGGCCGACTTTGCCGCGCGTCTCGACCAGGATGTTTTCGTACCCCATACGTCCTCCTTCCCTCTAAAGAAAGTCCCCAAAAAAATCTTTTACGCCGAAGTTTGACTAATGCTAACATTTGCCAACCAACCGGTCGGTCAATTAATTGGCACGGGCCTCTACTCACCCCTCAATTCAAGTCGAGCCATGACACATCCGTTGTTCGCCAAGCACGAAGGCCTGCTGCAGAAAGCGTTGGCCGCCATCGAAACACGCGGGTACTGGAGCCCGTTCAGCGAAATGCCGAGCCCCAAAGTGTACGGGGAAACCGCCAGCGCAGAGGGCGAAGCCGCGTTCAAGGCGCACCTCGATCGCAGCTTCGAACTCGATCAGCCCTCGACCGGAGAAACCGTCGGCAGCGAGACTTCGCCGTTTGGCTTCGCGCTCGGTGCGCGCTATCCGAAATCGACGCCCGATCAGCTGATCGACGCCGCCCAGCAGGCGCAACGCGACTGGCGCGCAGCCGGCCCGCAGGCATGGGTCGGCGTAAGCCTCGAAATTCTCGAGCGACTGAATCGCGCGAGCTTCGAAATTGCGTTCAGCGTGATGCATACGACCGGCCAGGCCTACATGATGGCCTTCCAGGCAGGTGGCCCGCACGCTCAGGACCGCGCGCTCGAAGCGGTCACCTATGCGTGGGATCAGCTGCGTCGCATTCCGGCCGATGCGCACTGGGAAAAGCCGCAAGGCAAGAATCCGCCGCTCGCGATGCAAAAGCGCTTCGCCGTCGTGCCGCGCGGTACCGGTCTCGTGCTCGGCTGCTGCACCTTCCCGACCTGGAACGGCTATCCGGGCCTGTTCGCCGATCTGGCGACCGGCAATACGGTCATCGTCAAGCCGCACCCCGGCGCGATTTTGCCGCTCGCGATCACCGTGCGCATCGCGCGCGACGTGCTCCGCGAAGCCGGCTTCGATCCGAACGTCGTCACGCTGCTGGCGACCGATCCCAACGACGGCGCGCTCGTCCAGCAACTCGCACGGCGCCCGGAAATCAAGCTGATCGATTTCACCGGCAGCACGCAGAACGGCGACTGGCTCGAACGCAATGCCCACCAGGCGCAGGTCTATACCGAGAAAGCCGGCGTGAACCAGATCGTGATCGATTCCGTATCCGACCTGAAAACCGCCGCACGCAACATCGCCTTCTCGCTCTCGCTTTACTCGGGCCAGATGTGCACCGCGCCGCAGAACATCTATGTGCCGCGCGATGGTATCGAGACCGCCGAAGGCCACGTGAGCTTCGAAGCCGTGGCACAAGCCATCGCCGGCGCCGTCACGAAATTCGTGGCCGATCCGGCACGCGCCGTGGAAGTGCTCGGCGCGATCCAGAACGACGGCGTGACCGCCCGCATCGACGAGGCGCGCAAGCTGGGCACCGTACTCGCCGATAGCCAAACCCTCGAGCACCCGCAATTCCCTGGCGCACGCGTGCGCACGCCGCTTGTCCTCTCGCTCGACGCGGCCCGCGACGCCGCCTCGTTCACGCGCGAATGGTTCGGCCCGATCTCGTTCGTGATCGCGACCGACTCCACCGCGCAGTCGCTCGATATCGCCGGCACGACCGCACGCGACCACGGCGCACTCACGCTCTCTGTATACAGCACGAGCGACGCGGTGATCGACGCCGCTCACGACACCGCGATCACCGGCGGCGTAGCGCTGTCGATCAATCTGACGGGTGGCGTGTTCGTGAATCAGTCGGCGGCTTTCTCGGATTTCCACGGCACCGGCGCGAACCCCGCCGCCAACGCCGCGCTGGCCGACGCCGCATTCGTGGCGAACCGCTTCCGCGTGGTTCAAAGCCGCGTCCATGTTGAACCGAAAGCGGCTGCGGCAACAGTCGGCTAAACGGCCTATGCCGTTTGGCCGAATGGCGCACGAATCCCCTTCCCTCTAGCATGTCCGGCACGAGTGCACTTCCGCGCTCGTGCCGCAGGAATCCGAGATGACCGAAGCCTATATCTGCGATGCGATTCGCACTCCGTTCGGCCGCTACGGCGGCGCCCTCAAGGACGTGCGCGCCGACGACCTCGGCGCCGTGCCCATCCGCGCGCTTGTCGAGCGCAATCCCGGCGTGGACTGGCGCGCGCTCGACGACATTCTCTACGGCTGCGCCAACCAGGCGGGCGAAGACAATCGCAACGTCGCGCGTATGTCCGCGTTGCTTGCGGGCTTGCCGGCGGACGCGCCCGGCGCCACGCTCAACCGGCTGTGCGGCTCGGGGCTCGATGCGGTGGGCAGCGCCGCGCGCGCCATCAAGGCAGGCGAGGCGCATCTGATGATCGCGGGCGGCGTCGAAAGCATGACGCGCGCGCCGTTCGTCGTGGGCAAGGCAGCATCGGCCTTTTCGCGCGAATCCGCCATTTACGACACCACGATCGGCTGGCGTTTCGTCAACAAGCTGATGAAGCAGCAATACGGCGTCGATTCGATGCCGGAAACCGCAGAGAACGTCGCGGTCGATTTCAACATCAGCCGCGCCGATCAAGACGCGTTCGCGCTGCGCAGCCAGCAGAAAGCCGCACGCGCACAACAAGACGGCACGCTCGCGCAGGAAATCGTTCCGGTCGAGATTGCACAGAAGAAAGGCGATCCCGTGCGCGTAACGCTCGACGAGCATCCGCGCGAAACGTCGCTCGAAGCACTCGGCAAACTCAAAGGCGTAGTGAAGCCGGATGGCACGGTCACTGCGGGCAATGCATCGGGCGTGAACGACGGCGCCTGCGCGCTGCTGCTCGCCAGCGACACCGCCGCCAGCCAGTACGGCCTGCGCCGTCGCGCCCGCGTGCTGGGCATGGCCACGGCCGGCGTCGAGCCGCGCATCATGGGCTTCGGTCCCGCGCCCGCCACGCAGAAGCTGCTCAAGCAGCTCGGCATGACGATCGACCAGTTCGACGTGATCGAGCTCAACGAAGCCTTCGCCTCGCAAGGGCTCGCGGTACTGCGCGCACTCGGCATCGCCGACGACGATGCGCGCGTGAACCCGAACGGCGGCGCCATCGCGCTCGGTCATCCGCTGGGCGCATCAGGCGCGCGCCTGGTCACAACAGCGCTGCATCAACTCGAACGTACGCAGGGGCGCTATGCGCTCTGCACGATGTGTATCGGCGTCGGTCAGGGCATTGCACTCGCCATCGAGCGGGTCTGAGCGGCAACAGAACGGCGTAGCACACCGCCGGGCGGCAGGCGCGGCGGATACAGGAGGAGACAGGCAATGCCCTTTGAAACGATCCGCGTCGAAATCGACCCTTCCACGCATGTCGCGACAATCACACTGAACCGCCCGGACAAGCTCAACAGCTTCACGCGCGCCATGCACGGCGAACTCGCACAGGCGCTCGACGAAGTCGAAAAAGCCGGTTCGCGCGCGCTCGTGCTGACCGGTGCGGGTCGCGGTTTTTGCGCAGGCCAGGATCTCGCCGATCTCGATTTCACGCCGGGCGCGATGACCGATCTGGGCGCGCTCATCGACACGCATTTCAATCCGCTCATCAGAAGGCTGCAGGCGCTGCCGATGCCGGTGATCGCCGCCGTCAACGGCACGGCCGCCGGCGCAGGCGCGAATCTCGCACTCGCCTGCGATCTCGTGCTGGCCGCGCGCAGCGCGAGCTTTATTCAGGCTTTCGTGAAAATCGGCCTCGTGCCGGATTCGGGCGGCACATGGTTCCTGCCAAAGCGCGTGGGCATGGCGCGCGCGCTCGGACTGGCAATGACCGGCGACAAACTCAGCGCCGAAAAAGCCGAAAGCTGGGGCCTCGTCTGGCAAGTGACGGATGACGCCGAACTCGCGGCCACGGCCACCGCATTTGCCGCACAACTCGCAAAGCAGCCCACGCGCGCTATTGTCGCTACGCGTGAAGCCTTGCGCGCCTCGGCCACGAATACGCTCGACCAGCAGCTCGATCTCGAACGCGACCGGCAACGCGAACTCGGCAATTCGCATGATTACGCGGAAGGCGTGCAGGCCTTCATCGAAAAACGCGCACCGCGCTTCGAGGGTCGCTGATATGTCCACATCCGCATCGATTCGCGCCCACGCCGACATGTCGCCCGACGAACTCGCACGCGCCACCGCGCAGGCCATGTACGAAACCGATGGGTGCAGCCGCGCGCTCGGCATGGAACTGCTCGAAGTGCGCGCCGGCTACGCGCGCCTGTCCATGGCCGTGCGGCCCGAGTTTCTCAACGGTCATCAGATCTGCCACGGCGGCATGATCTTCACGCTGGCCGATTCGACCTTCGCGTTCGCGTGCAACTCGTACAACGCAAACACGGTCGCGGCGGGTTGTGCGATCGAATTCCTGCGCCCGGTCCAGCCCGACGACGTGCTCACCGCCGAAGCCGTCGAACAGGTGCTATCCGGCCGCACCGGCATCTACGACATCCGCGTGACGAACCGCGCAGGCGAAGCGGTGGCGATATTCAGAGGCAAATCCGCACAGATTCGCGGCACCGTGATTCCCATCGAAGGCCAGGCGGAAGACTGAACAAAAAGCCAGCCCGCCCCGCAAACCATTCTTATAGTTACGGAGACATTCATGACTACCACGCTGCCGCTCGAGCCGATCGAAACGGCCAGCCGCGAAGAACTCGCGGCGCTTCAGCTCGAACGGCTGAAATGGTCGCTCACTCACGCGTACGAGCATTCGCCGGTATATCGGCGCAAGTTCGACGAAGCGGGCGTCCATCCGTCCGAACTGAAAACGCTCGCCGATCTCGCGCGCTTCCCGTTCACGACCAAGAAGGATCTGCGCGACAGCTATCCGTTCGGGATGTTCGCGGTGCCGCAGGAGCAGATTTCGCGCATTCACGCGTCGTCGGGTACGACGGGCAAGCCTACGGTGGTCGGCTATACGGCGAAGGATATCGATACGTGGGCGAATCTCGTCGCGCGGTCGGTGCGGGCGGCGGGCGCGCAGCGTGGCGACAAGGTGCATATCAGCTACGGCTACGGTCTGTTCACGGGCGGTCTCGGCGCGCATTACGGCGCGGAGCGCGCGGGTCTCACGGTGATTCCGTTCGGCGGCGGCCAGACTGAAAAACAGGTGCAACTGATCCAGGATTTCCGCCCCGACATCATCATGGTCACGCCCAGCTACATGCTGGCGATCGCCGATGAGATGGAGCGTCAGGGAATCGATCCGGCGTCGACGTCGCTGCGCATCGGCATCTTCGGTGCGGAGCCGTGGACCAACGACATGCGTACGGCGATCGAAAAGCGCATGGGCATCAAGGCCGTCGATATTTATGGGCTCTCCGAAGTCATGGGTCCGGGCGTGGCGTCCGAGTGCGCCGAAACCCAGGATGGCCCGACCATCTGGGAAGACCACTTCTATCCCGAGATCATCGACCCGGATACCGGCGAAGTGCTGCCCGACGGCGAATTCGGCGAACTCGTTTTCACCTCGCTCACGAAGGAAGCGCTGCCGATCGTCCGCTATCGCACGCGCGATCTCACGCGTCTGCTGCCAGGCACCGCGCGCACCATGCGCCGCATGGAAAAGATCACGGGCCGCTCGGACGACATGCTCATCATCCGCGGCGTGAACGTGTTCCCCACGCAGATCGAAGAACTGCTGCTCAAGCAGCCCGCGCTCGCGCCGCACTATCAGATCGTCCTCACCAAGGAAGGGCCGATGGACGTGATGACGCTGAACTGCGAGCCCTGCCCCGAAACCGCGCCCGACTATGGCGCGCTCGATGCCGCGGCGAAGGCGCTCGCTTACGACATCAAGGCGCTGATCGGCGTGACGGCGAAGATCAATGTGCTGGATGTGAACGGTATCGAGCGTTCGGTCGGCAAGGCGCGCCGCGTGATCGACAAGCGGCCTAAATAAGCTCAGCGAATCGAACAACGCATGCAGCAACAAAAAAGCCGGCATGAGCCGGCTTTTCACATCTGCCCGAGCGTCGCGAAAGCGCTCAGGAATTCGGGAACAGCAGCCACATGCGGCCGCCCTGCTTCATCTTGCCGGCCAGGTCGCCCGCGTCGTCGCCGAGACCCCAGAAGTAGTCGGCGCGCACGCCGCCCTTGATCGCCGTGCCCGTGTCCTGCGCGAACACGAGGCGATTGAGCGGCGTGTTCGTGAGCGGTCGCGTGGTCGTCAAAAACACCGGCGTGCCCAACGGGATCGACGAAGGATCGACGGCAATCGAGCGCTCCGGCGTGAGCGGCACACCCAGCGCGCCGATCGGGCCATCTGCGCCACCTTGCGCCGCGCTCTCGGCCGACGGCATTTCGCGGAAGAACACGAAGCGCGGATTGGTATCGAGCAGCGCATCGACGCGCGTCGGATTTGCGCGCGCCCAGGCCTTGATGCCCTGCATGGTCGCCTGCGCGGGCGTGAGTTCCCCGCGATCGAGCAGCCAGCGGCCAATCGACTTGTACGGCTGATTGTTGGTGCCGCCAAAGCCCACGCGCATCACGCTGCCGTCTTCCATGACGACGCGCCCCGAGCCCTGCACCTGCAGGAAGAACGCTTCGATCGGATCGTCGACCCAGACAAGTTCGTTGCCGTTGAGCACGCCAGAGCGCTCGAGCTGCGCGCGTACCGGCAGCGGCGTGCCCGCGCGATAACCGGACGGCCAGCGATACAGCGCAGTCTGATAAATGCCGTGGCGCGTGCGCGAGCCATGCAGCAGCGGCTCGTAGTAACCGGTCACGAGACCGTCGAGCGTGCCGTCGTTATTGGCGAATTGATACGGCGTGAAGTACGTCTCGAAGAAGGTGCGCGCGCCCGAGGCGTCGAGATCGTCGAGTTGCGAAGCCGCCGCACAGGCGCGCTGCCAGCGCGGTTCGCGCGCCAGCCGCGTGCAGTTGGCGCGCAGCGCGGCCGTCGCGCCAATCAGCGAATCGTCCTGCCAGCCTGGCACCTGCTGCCACGCCACCGGCGTGAGACGCGCGGCCGCGATCTGGCCGGGCAAGGTGGGCGCGCCCTTGGGCGGCGCCGTGCGCGTGTAGTTCGAACCGCCGCACGCGGCCAGCAATGCCGCGAGCGTTGCCGCACCGATCCAGCCGGCGACCTGCTTGCCGAGCCGCGTGCCCGCGCGCTTCGTCGCACGCGTCGAAATGAACCGGCGCACCGATGCGCGCGCCGCCGTTAATTCCGGCATCAGGCCGGAAGTGCGCGCCAATTCTGGCGCACAATCTGCGTTGTTTTCGATGGAAGCCGCCATGTCTGATCTGCTCGACGAATACCCGATGCTCATGTTTGGGCTGGAAGCGCTGCTCGCGCTCTTCCTGTTGATTTTCATCGTTGTATGGACCGCGTCGGGCAGGAAAAAGCGAGCCCCGCACGACCGGCGTGACTAGCAGACCCCAAATTCGGGCAACGGTTCAAAACGATAACGGCAACAGGTGAAATGGCGCGCGCCAACGCTTCAGTTCAGTGAAGCGTGCGCGGCATGCGCAGGACGAACTCGGGCACGGGTGCCTCGAAGCGCTCGGCGTCTTCGGCCACGCAGAAGTATTCGCCGCGCATCGTGCCTACGGGCGTGGCGATCACGGCCCAGCTCGTGTACTCGAACTGCTCGCCTGGCTTGAGCAACGGCTGATGGCCGACCACGCCGAGCCCCTTCACTTCCTGCACGTGGTCTTCGCTGTCCGTGATGACCCAATGGCGCGCGATCAGTTGCGCGCTCACCTGGCCGGTGTTGCGAATCGTCAGCGTGTAGGCGAAAGCATATTGCCGGCGCTCCGGGTCCGATTCTTCGGGCAGGTAGCGCACCTGCGAGGTCACGCTGAATTCGTACTGACTCATCCTTGTTCCATGTGCCGGGCCACTTGGCCGCTGTGACGGGCCGCCCGATATGCGGGGGACATGGGATGGCATTCTGCTTGATGCGCCCGCCCCCCGCAACCCGGCATCGCCCGCAGATCCGCCTCCGGCGCGGCTCGCCAGTCTGTCCCCGCGCGGTCGGCTTCGTCTGCTTTCGCACCAGCGCGGTGCACCGTCCTGGCCGGATGGCCAACGTTGCCGGAAAGCGCCTTCGGACGAGCAGGCCGCCCTCGCTCTGACGGTAAAATACGGTTTTCCCGTCTGTCTTTCCGATTGCCGCCATGACGCAATTCCGCATCGCTCCCAGCATCCTCTCGGCCGACTTCGCGCGGCTTGGCGAGGAAGTCCGTAATGTTGTCGCCGCCGGCGCCGACTGGATTCACTTCGACGTGATGGACAACCATTACGTGCCGAACCTCACCATCGGCCCGCTCGTGTGCGAGGCGATCCGCCCGCACGTGGACGTGCCCATCGACGTGCATCTGATGGTGCGCCCGGTCGACCGCATCGTGCCCGATTTCGCCAAGGCCGGCGCGAACCTGATCAGCTTCCACCCGGAAGGCTCGGATCACATCGACCGCACGCTGTCGCTGATCCGCGACCACGGCTGCAAGGCCGGTCTGGTGTTCAACCCGGCCACGTCGCTGAGCTATCTCGACCACGTGATGGACAAGGTCGACCTCGTGCTGATCATGTCGGTGAACCCGGGCTTCGGCGGCCAGTCGTTCATTCCCGAAGCGCTCAACAAGCTGCGTGAAGCACGCGCGAAGATCGACGCCTACACAGCGCGCACCGGCCGCGAAATTCACCTTGAAGTGGATGGCGGCGTGAAGATCGACAACATCGCCGAAATCGCCGCAGCAGGCGCAGATACCTTCGTCGCCGGTTCGGCCGTGTTCGGCAAGCCCGATTACAAGGCGGTGATCGACCAGATGCGCGCGCAGCTCGCCACGGTCAAGGGCGCGGGCGCGCAATGAGCGCCACCGTCAAGTTCACGGCGCCGCGCATCGAAGCGGCGCTGATCGACCTCGACGGCACCATGGTCGATACCGCCGACGACTTCGCCGCCGGCCTGAACGGCATGCTCGCCCAGTTCGACGCCGAGGAAACCACGCGCGAAGAAGTGATGGGTTATGTCGGCAAGGGTTCGGAACATTTGATCAAGAGCGTGCTCGCCCCGCGTTTTGCGCAAGATGAAGCCCAGTCGCGCTTCGACGAAGCGCTGGCGCTTTATCAGGACGAGTACGCGAAGATCAACGGCCGCCACACGCATCTGTATCCCGATGTGGAAGCGGGTCTGGCCGCGCTGCGCGATCAGGGTATTCGTCTTGCCTGCGTGACCAACAAGCCGCATCGCTTTGCCGTCGAGCTGCTCCAGCAATACGGCCTCGCGCGCTACTTCGAGGTCGTGCTGGGCGGCGACAGTCTGCCGAAGAAGAAGCCCGATCCGCTGCCCATGCTCACGGCGTGCGAGCGCCTGGGCGTGAAACCGCAGGCGGCCGTCGCTATCGGCGATTCGGAAAACGACGCGATCGCCGGCCGTGCAGCCGGTGCGGCAACGCTCACGGTGCCCTATGGCTACAATCACGGCCAACCTGTACAAAAAATTGAGTCGGATGGTATAGTTGCCACGCTGCTTGAGGCGTCCAACGCCATCGCAGCACACAATCTTCTGACCTAAGTTCTGTACTTACCGTCACCTTATCCTCATGTTTCTGAATAAAAAACGGAGTCTGAGCAGCATCGACCGGGGAGCCTGGCCCTGGCGTCGCTGGTCGCGCTAACCTCACTCGAGGTTCGCTGAAGTCGCGCGCAAGCTCCTCTTCAGCTCCGTTTTTTACTTCGCTGCGCGCTTGCGCGTGTTTCGTCCCACTCGTCTCTACACTGTTGCGGTTACCCGTCGGCTGGTTTTGCCGTGGGCTTTCGCCGTCCTTGCATGCCGATCTCGCGCATGCCGGGCCGCCAGCGCCTACGCCACACCTCGCTGCCGATTGTCCGCACTCCGGCCCGGCAAGTGCTCGCGCACCTGCACGACAACGGGCCGCACGAGCGAGCGCCAGCGTACTCAAGCACTCAAAACAGACGCCATCGCGCACACGCCGCGCCCCTTTTTGAGCCGCACTGGGCCCGCACCCGACGTCGCGAACGGCAGCACGCACAGGATCGGAACATGACCGAACTCGAATTTCAGTCCCTCGCCAACGAGGGCTACAACCGCATCCCGCTGATCGCCGAAGCACTGGCCGATCTCGAAACGCCGCTTTCGCTGTATCTGAAGCTCGCGCAACCCGAGCGCGGCGGCGCCAACTCCTTCCTGCTGGAATCCGTCGTGGGCGGCGAGCGCTTCGGGCGCTACTCGTTCATCGGCCTGCCCGCACGCTCGCTGATCCGCGTGAAAGACGGCGTCTCGGAAGTCGTGCGCGACGGCCAGGTGATCGAAACGCACAACGGCGATCCGCTCGAATTCATCGCCCAGTACCAGTCGCGCTTCAAGGTCGCGCAGCGTTCGGGCCTGCCGCGTTTCTGCGGCGGCCTGGCCGGTTACTTCGGCTACGACGCGGTGCGTTATATCGAGAAAAAACTCGCGACGACCTGCCCGCCCGACGATCTCGGCCTGCCCGACATCCAGCTGCTGCTCAGCGAAGAAGTCGCGGTGATCGACAATCTCGCGGGCAAGCTCTACCTGATCGTCTACGCCGATCCGCAAACGCCCGAGGCCTACACCAAGGCGAAACTTCGCCTGCGTGAGCTCAAGCAGCGTCTGCGTGCCACGGTGCAGCCGCCGGTCACGACGGCGAGCGTGCGCACCGAGACCTATCGCGAATTCAAGAAGGACGATTACCTCGCGGCCGTGCGCAAGGCGAAGGAATACATTGCGGCGGGCGAGCTGATGCAGGTGCAGGTCGGCCAGCGCCTGACCAAGCCGTATCGCGATAATCCGCTCTCGCTGTATCGCGCGCTGCGTTCGCTGAACCCGTCGCCGTACATGTACTACTACAACTTCGGCGAATTCCACGTGGTGGGCGCGTCGCCGGAGATTCTGGTGCGCCAGGAACAGCGCGGCGAAGACCGCATCGTGACGATCCGTCCGCTCGCCGGCACGCGTCCGCGCGGCAACACGCCCGAGCGCGACGCCGAACTCGCGACCGAACTGCTCAACGATCCGAAGGAGATCGCCGAGCACGTCATGCTGATCGACCTCGCGCGCAATGACGTGGGCCGTATCGCCGAAATCGGTTCGGTGACGGTGACCGACAAGATGGTCATCGAAAAGTACTCGCACGTGCAGCACATCGTGAGTTCGGTCGAAGGCAAGCTCAAGCAGGGCATGACGAATTACGACGTGCTGCGCGCGACCTTCCCCGCCGGCACGCTGTCGGGCGCGCCCAAGGTGCGCGCGATGGAACTGATCGACGAACTCGAACCCGTGAAGCGCGGCCTGTACGGCGGCGCGGTCGGCTATCTCTCGTTTAACGGCGAGATGGATCTGGCCATCACGATCCGCACGGGCGTCATCCACAACGGCAATCTGTATGTGCAGGCCGCAGCCGGCGTGGTGGCCGATTCGGTGCCCGAGTCGGAATGGCAAGAGACGGAAAACAAGGCGCGCGCCGTGCTGCGCGCCGCCGAGCAGGTGCAGGACGGCCTCGACAGCGACTTCTGATTTGAGCGGAGATAGACCATGTTGCTCATGATCGACAACTACGATTCGTTTACCTACAACATCGTCCAGTACTTCGGCGAGCTTGGCGAAGACGTCCGCACACATCGTAACGACGAAATCACCATCGACGAGATCAAGGCGCTCAACCCCGAGCGCATCTGCCTCTCGCCGGGCCCGAGCAATCCGCAGAACGCGGGCATCACGCTCGACGTGCTGCGCGAATTCGCCGGCAAGACGCCGATTCTGGGCGTGTGCCTCGGCCATCAGGCTATCGGCGAAGCATTCGGCGGGCGCGTCGTGCGCGCCAAAACCATCATGCACGGCAAGGTCAGTCAGATCGAAACCGATTGCAAAGGTGTGTTCGCCGATCTGCCGAAGCACTTCAACATCACGCGCTATCACTCGCTGGCGATCGAGCGCGAATCGCTGCCCGATTGCCTCGAAGTGTCCGCGTGGACCGAAGACGGCGAAATCATGGGCGTGCGCCACAAGACGCTTGCGGTCGAAGGCGTGCAGTTCCATCCGGAATCGATTCTCTCCGAGCACGGCCACGCGCTCTTCGAGAATTTTCTGAAGCAGACCAAGCGCGCGTAAAGCGGGAGGCACGAACATGATTACCCCTCAGGAAGCGCTGCAACGCACGATCGAGCACCGCGAAATCTTCCACGACGAGATGCTGCATCTCATGCGCATGATCATGCGCGGCGAGCTGTCGCCGGTGCTGTCGTCGGCCATCATTACCGGCCTGCGCGTGAAGAAGGAAACCATCGGCGAAATCACGGCGGCCGCGACGGTGATGCGCGAATTCGCGAATCACGTCGAGGTGAAGGACAACTCGAATTTCATCGATATCGTCGGTACGGGCGGCGATGGTTCGCACACCTTCAATATTTCCACGGCGTCGATGTTCGTCGTGGCGGCGGCGGGCGCGAAGGTCGCCAAGCACGGCAATCGCGGCGTCTCCAGCAAATCGGGCAGCGCGGATGTGCTCGACGCGCTCGGCGTGAATATCGATCTGCAACCGGATCAGGTTGCCGCGTCGATCGCCGAAACCGGCATGGGTTTCATGTTCGCGCCCAACCATCATCCGGCGATGAAGAACATCGCCGCCGTGCGCCGCGAACTGGGCGTGCGCACCATCTTCAATATCCTCGGCCCGCTCACCAATCCGGCCGGCGCGCCCAATCAGTTGATGGGCGTGTTCCATGCCGATCTCGTCGGGATTCAGGTGCGCGTGATGCAGCGCCTGGGCGCGAAGCACGTGCTCGTGGTGTACGGCAAGGACGGCATGGACGAAGTGTCGCTGGGCGCGGCCACGCTCGTGGGCGAACTGAAGGACGGCGAGATTCGCGAGTACGAAATTCATCCGGAAGACTTCGGTCTGCAGATGGTGTCGAACCGCTCGCTGAAGGTCGAAAACGCCGACGAATCGAAGGCCATGCTGCTGGGCGCGCTGTCGAACGAAGCGGGCACGGCGCGCGAAATCGTCGCGCTCAATTCCGGCACGGCGCTCTATTCGGCGAACGTAGTCGATTCGATCGCGGACGGCATCGCGCTTGCACGCGAGACCATCGCCAGCGGCCGCGCGCGCGCCAAAGTCGATGAACTGGTACGCTTCACGCAACAATTCAAGCGCTAACCCGCTGATCCAGCACCGTTTTTAGCAGACCATCATGAGCGACATCCTCCAGAAAATCATCGCGGTGAAGCACGAAGAAGTGCGCGCCGCCGAGCAGAGCGCCCCGCTCGAAGAACTGCGTCTGGCCGCGAGCACGCGCGATCTGCGCGACTTCGTCGGCGCGATGCGTGCGAAACACGCGAACGGCCAGGCGGCTGTGATCGCCGAAGTGAAGAAGGCCAGCCCATCGAAAGGCATCCTGCGCGAGAACTTCGAGCCCGCCGAAATCGCGCGCTCGTATGCCGATCACGGCGCCGCCTGCCTTTCCGTGCTCACCGACGTTCAGTTCTTCCAGGGCAGCGTCGAGTATCTGCAGGCCGCGCGCGCCGCGTGCGATCTGCCGGTGCTGCGCAAGGACTTCATCGTCGATCCGTACCAGATCGTCGAAGCGCGCGCGATGGGCGCCGATGCGATCCTGCTGATCGCCGCCGCGCTCGAACCGCAGCAGATGCGCGATCTCGAAGCACTGGCGCACTCGCTCGGCCTCGCCGTGCTGGTCGAGGTGCACGACCGCGAAGAACTCACGCACGCGCTCACGCTGAAGACGCCGCTCATCGGCATCAACAACCGTAATCTGCGCACCTTCGAAACGACGCTGCAAACCACCATCGGCATGCTCGACGATGTGCCGGAAGACCGCATCGTCGTGACGGAATCGGGCATTCTGTCCCGCGCCGATGTCGAGAAGATGCGCGAACTGGCCGTGCATTCGTTCCTGGTCGGCGAGGCGTTCATGCGCGCCGAACAACCGGGCGCGGAACTCGCCCGCATGTTCTTCTAAGTTTCGGGATACAGGCTGTCATGGGTATCGAACGCGAAATCAAGCTCGCGCTGCCGCAGGATCAGGTGGACGCCGCGCTGCGTTTCTTCGAAACGCGCGCGGGCGCGCCTGGCCACGCGATCCGGCTGGAGAACATCTACTTCGACACGCCGGAACTGACGCTCGCGCGCGCGAAAAGCGCGTTGCGTCTGCGCCGTGCGCCGGAAGGCTGGCTGCAAACCTTCAAGACCGTGGGTGTGGCGCAGAATGGTCTGCATGCGCGGCACGAGTGGGAAATGCCGGTGGCGGGCGAAGCGCTGGAAGTCGGCAAGCTGCTGCACGAATGCGATGAAGCGGGCGTTTCGACGGCGCTTTCCGCCGCGGCTGCGAACCTGATTCCGCTCTTTCGCACCGACTTCACGCGCACGCTCTGGACCTTGACGGTGGCGGGCACGCAGGTCGAAGCGGCGGTCGATCAGGGCGAGATCGTGGCCGAGGTGAACGGTGCAACCCGCCGCGCGCCCATCTGCGAAATCGAGCTGGAACTGAAAGACGGCGACGAAGCTGCCCTGCACACGCTCGCGGATGAACTCGCGAAAGCGCTGCCGGGCCTCGCCCCGGACGACATCAGCAAGGCCCAGCGCGGTTACAGGCTGCGCGAAGGCTAAATCCAGAACTCTCAGGCGGCGCGATACAATCGCGCCGTTTTTTATCGCCCGACACTTTCAGCGCGAACCCGCAGTTAGTTGCACAACAAATACCGAAGCGCCCCACGCCGCGCCCGCCGCATTGAACCGCCGCGAGTTTGCTGCGACACTTCCCGCCCATGACATCCACGAAACGCACGCGCGCCGCGACGTCGGTGCAAGCCTCGCTCTTCGACGACGCTCTGCCCGACCTCGCGCAGGCCACGCTGGACGACCCGGCCTTGCCTGAAGTCGATCCGCGCCAGATCACGATTTTTTCGCTGTTCGGGGATGACGAATTTCCGCTGCCGGCTGCCACGAGCACCGCAGCAACCCTGCAAGACGCCGCACCCGTGCCCGCACCTGCTCCCGCCAAAACCATGACCCAGACCGCTGCCGCACCCGCGCGCCTCGAAGACCAGTTCGCCGCCCTGCCCGCTGCGTGGCGCGGCCTGCTCGATCCGTTCATCGCCAGCGACGCCTTTGCGCCGCTGTGCACATTCGTCGACGCCGAGCGCGACGCGGGCAAGACCGTCTATCCCGCCGATGTGTTCCGCGCGCTGCGCCTGACCTCGCCCGACGACGTCAAAGTGGTGATCCTCGGCCAGGACCCGTATCACGGCGACGATCGCGGCACGCCGCAGGCGCATGGCCTGGCGTTTTCGGTACCGCCGGGCGTGCGGCCGCCGCCGTCGCTGCGCAATATGTTCAAGGAGATCGCGGCGAGCCTGGGCATCGACGCGCCCGCGCACGGTTGTCTCGACGCCTGGGCGCGTCAGGGCGTGCTGCTGCTCAACACCGTGCTGACGGTCGAACGCGCCAACGCCGCGAGCCATGCGAAGCGCGGCTGGGAACGTTGCACCGATACGCTGATCCGCGAACTCGCCACGCGTCACCAGAATCTGGTGTTCATGCTCTGGGGCGCGCATGCGCAGAACAAGCGCGCGCTGCTCGGCAATGGCAAGCATTGCGTGCTGGAAGCGCCGCATCCGTCGCCGCTTTCGGCGCATCGCGGCTTTCTGGGCTGCGGGCATTTCGTGCAGGCGAACGCCTACCTGCAGGCCCACGGCCGCCAGCCGATCGAATGGCGCTTGCCGGAAGTCGGCGAAGTGCTCGCCTGAGGTTTTTCTCGCCAGCACAAACGCCATAAAAAAACGCCACGAAATCGCTTTCGTGGCGTTTTTGCTTTGCCGCGCAACGAAGCGCGGCCTGCGTCATCGCTTAAGCAGCGGCGATGGCTTCGCGCGCGCCGGCGAGCGCTGCGCTGGCAGCTTCCGGGCCCATGTTCAGGCCTTCGGCGTAGATGAAGTTCACGTCGGTCATGCCGAGGAAGCCCAGGAACGACGTCAGGTACGGCGTCTGGCTGTCGTGCGCGGTGCCTTGGTACTTGCCGCCGCGTGCCGACACCACGAACACCTTCTTGCCCTTCACGAGGCCTTCGGGGCCGTTCGCCGTGTACTGGAACGTGATGCCAGCGCGGGCGATCCAGTCGAAGTACGTCTTCAGTTGCGACGAGATGCCGAAGTTGTACAGCGGCGCGCCGATCACGACGATGTCGGCGGCTTGCAGTTCGGCGATCAGTGCTTCGCTGCGTGCGGCGATAGCCTGCTGTTCCGGCGTGCGCTGGTCGGCGGGCGTGAAGAACGCGCCGAGGACGCTGTCGTCCAGGTGCGGCAGCGGATCGGCCTGCAGATTACGCGAGACGACTTGCGCGCCCGGATTCGATTGTTGCAGCTTGGCCGTCAATTCGTTGACGAGCAGCGTCGACTGGGCGCCTTGCGAGCGGGCGGCGGAATTGATTTGCAGGATCGTGGTCATGGTCACTCCTTCGGGTCTGTGTGCGCGGTGTTGCGCGAGTGGAGCCATTGTGTTTTTTTGCTGCGCCCCGAAAAAGTAGCCCGCCGATGACGGATTGTTGCAACGGTAGAACAATCGCGGGCATAAAAAACGGCGGGGCCGGATCGGCCTCGCCGCATCGTGTGGGGTGCGGCGGCGTTCGTCGCGCCGCCGGATCAAGCGATCAGACCGGGTTCAAGCCAGGTTCAAGCCAGGTTCAAGCCAGGTTCAAGCCAGGCTCAAGCCAAGATCAGGCCGCCAGCCAGCGATCGCGCAGCGTGCGCGAGGCCGGGCGCTTGTCGGTGACGCTGAGCTTGTAGCGCGCGATATCGGGCGCGTCGAGCGTGAGGCGCGCAACGCGCAGTTCGTCGCGGCGGAACGCGTGGATCTCCACCTTCGCGCCCGCTTGATAGCGCGAGAGCAGCATGTCGAGATTGCCGCCCGTCACGCGCAGGCCGTCGAGCGCGATCACCACATCGCCGGCCGATAGCCCGGCCTTCTGCGCCGCGCCGCCTTCGTAGACCACCGCGAGCGTGGCTTCCGCGCCGCCGCGCAGGCGCGCGCCCAGCGACGGCTTTGCGCCGCGTTCCGGCTCGCCTTCGAGCTTGACGCCGAACGGCTCCAGCAGCGTCGCCAGCGGCAGATCGCGCGTGCCGCGCACGGCATCGGCGAACAGCGCGCCCAGTTCCACGCCGGTGGCTTCGGCGATCAGCGCTTCGACATCGTCCTCGCCCACGCCCACCGGCTTGCCGCGATAGAAGTCGCGGCCGTAGCGCTGCCACAGCAGACGCATCACATCGTCGAGCGATTTGCGGCCGCTGGTTTCCGTGCGGATCGCCAGATCGAAGGCGAGCGCGACCAGCGAGCCCTTCGTGTAATAGCTGACGATGGCGTTGGCCGCGTTCTCGTCCTGGCGGTAGTACTTGACCCACGCGTCGAACGAGCTTTCCGCGACGCTCTGCTTCAGGCGCCCCGCGCCGCGCAGCACCCCGGCCACCGTCTTGCCGACGAGGCCGAAGTAGTCATCGACGGAAATCAGGCCGCTGCGCACCAGCACCAGATCGTCGTAGTAGGACGTGAAACCTTCGAACAGCCACAGCAGCGAGGTGTAGTCCTCCTGCGTGAGGTCGTAGGGCACGAAGGCCGCGGGCTTGATGCGCTTGACGTTCCAGGTGTGGAAATACTCGTGGCTGCACAGACCCAGATAGGTGCGGTAGCCCTCGGTCATCTCGGTCTTGCCTTTCACGGGCAGATCGGTGCGATTGCAGATGAGCGCCGTCGATGCGCGGTGTTCGAGGCCGCCGTAACCGTCGCTCACGGCCTGCGTCATGAAGACGTAGCGCTCCATCGGCGCGCGTTTGGTGCGCGGCTCGAACATTGCGATCTGCGCTTCGCAGATCTTCTTCAGATCGTTCGACAGACGCTCCATGTCGAGCGCCACCACGCGGCCGGCGATCACGATGTCGTGCGGCACGTCATGCGCCTTGAAGCTCGCGAGCGTGAATTCACCGAGCGTCACCGGATGATCGATCAGCTCGTCGTAGTTCGCCGCCGTGTAGTCGCCGAAGCCATAGCGCTTGGTGCCGCGCGCTTCCGGCAGCGCGGTCGCCACGCGCCAGTGACGGAACGCGTGACCGTCCGGGCGCTGGATATCGACGATATGTTGCGCGTCCTCATGGCCGAGCGCCGCGAGAAACACGCTCGTGCCGTTGAAGAAGCCGGTCATGTCGTCCAGATGCGCGGCGCGCACCGACAGATCCCACGCGTACACCTCGTAGCGCAGCGTGAGCGCGCCCTTGACCGGCGCGGCCTGCCACGAATGCTTGTCGGTCTTGGTCACGCGCACCTTGCGGCCCGCTTCGTTGGTGGCGCGCAGCGTGACGATGTTGCGCGCGAATTCGCGCACCATGTAGCTGCCCGGAATCCACACGGGCAGCATGAAGCGCTGGCCGTCCGGCGCGGGATCGGCAACGGTGAGCGTCACCTCGAACAGATGCGCGGCGGGATTCTTCGGGACGATGGTGTATCGGATCGGCTTCATCGGCTAGGTGTGGTGACGATTCGGTAAGCGTTAGGTCCAGCGCTCGCGCGGCGTGGCGCTCGTGGCGCGCGTCTGCGAAACGCGGGACGGCAAAAATTCGGCGAAAAATCCGGCAGACAAAAAAGTACCGGCCGCAGAAGCGGCCGGCGGATTCGGGCGAGGCGTCAGTGCGCGGCGCTCAGCTCGCTTTCGAGCTTGTCGGCGCTGACCGCGCCCGGCAGGCGGCGGCCATCGGCCAGAATCACGGTGGGCGTGCCGTTCACGTTCATCTTCGCGCCCAGCTTCAGATTGCTGTCGATCGCGGCCGTGTTGCAGGTGCCCGCAGCGGTGGGCGCCTTGCGGTCCACCATCCACGATTCCCACGCCTTGGCGCGGTCCGTCGAGCACCAGATCGACTTGGCCTTGGCCGTCGAATCGTCCGAGAGCACCGGATAGAGGAAGGTGTAGACCGTCACGTTGTCGATCGACTTGAGCGTGGTCTCGAGCTGATGGCAGTACGGGCAGTTCGGATCGGAGAACACCGCGATCGTGCGCTTGCCGTTGCCCTTCACCACCTTCACCGCGTTTTCGAACGGCAGCTTGGCAAAATCGACCTTGTTCAGTTCGGCCAGACGCGCTTCGGTGAGATTGCGGTGCGCTTTCGTATCGACGAGATCGCCGGTCAGCACGTAGTCGCCGTTGACGTCGCTATAAATGATCTGCGTGCCGAGGTTCACCTCGTACAGACCGGCGACGGGCGCTTTCTGGATGCCCTTGATATCGCCGGCATCGACGCCCAGACGCTGCTGCAGCGCGGCCTTGATCTTGTCGGTGGTCTGGTCGGCCTGTGCCGAGCAGCCGAGCACCGAGGCGGCCGCCGCGACGACGAGCGCGGCAATGCGGATACGCTTTTGCATGGAATGCTTTCCTGATTCGGGAACGCGGCGCAGGTTCGGTGCGCGACACGGTCCAGGTGAAATTCGGGCGCGGATCGGATCGATATCGGTCGATTCGATCGAACCTGACGCCGGCACGGCCTGATCCGCCATTCTAAGCCGCTTGAGGCCTGGAGCAACGGAAATGCCCGCGCGGCGCCTGGGAGTTGCAGGGGCGGCGATAAATCAGCCGAGCGCCGCGGCGACGAGCCAGCGTTTGACGAGCGGCTGCGCGCCGACAAACGCCATGCCGGTGTTGCGCACCGCGCGCGCGATCGTGCCGGGCACGGCGAAGAGGCGCTGCAGACCGTCGGTGGCCACGACGAGCTTTTGAATGTCCTCGCGACGGCCGCGCTCATAGCGGCGCAGCAGCACGGTATCGCCGAGATCGCGGAACGCTTCCTTCTTCGCGATCACGTCGACCAGCGCAGCCACGTCGCGCAGGCCCAGGTTCACGCCCTGCCCGGCGAGCGGGTGAATCAGGTGCGCGGCGTCGCCCACCAGCGCGACGCGCGGCGCAATCAGCTTGTCGACCGTTTGCAGCGAAAGCGGGAAACCGCGCGCGGGCGTCACGCATTCGAGCGCGCCGTGCAGATTTTGCGTGGCGCGTTCGACTTCGGCGGCGAGTTGTTCGGGTTCGAGCTTGAGGAGCGCTTCGGCATGCTCGCTCTGCGCGGACCACACGAGCGAGACGTGCTGATCGGGCAACGGCAGCAACGCGATGATCTCGCCATCGCGGAACCACTGGTACGCGCATTCGCCGTGCGGCTTCTGCGCGCGGAAATTGGCAACCACGCCGGTCTGCCGGTAATCGCGGCGATCGACCTTCGAACCGATCTGCGAGCGCACCCAGGAATGCGCGCCGTCGGCGCCCACGGCCAGATCGGCTTCGATCGTGCGGCCGTTGGCGAGGCCGATCACGGCGGCGTCCGGCTTGATGTCGAGCGTTTGCGCGCGCGAATCGATCCAGGTGAGATTGGGCTGGAAATGCAGCGCGGAATCCAGCGCGCGCTCGACCAGCGACGATTCGGCGATCCACGCGAGGTGCGAAACCGAAGCCTGATACGCCGAGAAGTGCAGTTCCGCGGCCGCGTCGCCGAACACGCGCATGTCGTAGACCGGCGTGAGGCGCGTGGCGTCGACCGCCTGCCAGACCCGCAGCCGCTCGAACAGCGCCTGGGAGCTGCGCGAGAAAGCGTAGACGCGCGCGTCGAACACGGCGCCGGGCGGCAGCGGCGCGCAGGGTTGCGCGAGCAGCGCCACGCGCAGGCCGTTCTGGGTCAGCGCCAGCGCCGCCGACTTGCCGACGAGCCCGCCGCCGATCACGGCGACATCAAAGGTCTGGTTGCTTGCAGTCATCCGCGCATTATAGCTGCGGGGCCTTGTCTGACAGGGCCGGATGGGCAGCCCGGCGCACCGCCGCTTGCGTTACGGCAAGCGGGCGCGGTGGCTTGCCGCAGGGACTTCGGCGCCCGCACCGGATCGCGCCCTTTGCGCCGCTTGCGCATCGCGCCACAGCCATCGTCAAAGCCATGCGCGGACAAGGTTACAATTACGGTTTTCGTGACTTCGCGTCACGCCCCTGACGTGCATTTTCGTGCCATCCGGGCTGCCCGCCAGGCGCTCCCGCGCCAGCCGGTCCGGCCCCGCAGCTCACGCCCGACCCCGGCGAGCCGCACGTCGCCACCCTGACATGCAGAGAATTTCATGAGCCTCAAATGCGGCATCGTCGGCCTGCCCAACGTCGGCAAGTCCACCCTCTTCAACGCGCTGACCAAAGCCGGCATCGCGGCTGAAAACTATCCGTTCTGCACGATCGAGCCGAACGTCGGCGTCGTGGAAGTGCCGGACCCGCGTCTGAAGGCGCTCTCCGAGATCGTCAAGCCCGAGCGCGTCGTGCCGGCCGTGGTCGAATTCGTCGACATCGCCGGTCTGGTCGCGGGCGCGAGCAAGGGTGAAGGTCTGGGCAACCAGTTCCTCGCCAACATCCGCGAAACCGATGCGATCACCCACGTCGTGCGCTGCTTCGAAGACGAGAACGTGATTCACGTCGCCGGCAAGGTCGATCCGCTCGCCGACATCGAAGTCATCAACACCGAACTGGCGCTGGCCGACCTCAGCACCGTCGAAAAGTCGCTCACGCGCTACTCGAAGGCGGCCAAGTCGGGTAACGACAAGGAAGCGGCGAAGCTCGTCGCCGTGCTGGAGCGCGTGCGCGCCCAGCTCGACCAGGCCAAGCCCGTGCGTGCGCTCGACCTGAACGAAGACGAACAGGCGCTCCTCAAGCCGTTCTGCCTGATCACGGCGAAGAAGACGATGTACGTCGCCAACGTGAAGGACGACGGCTTCGACAACAACCCGTACCTCGACGCCGTGCGCAAGCACGCCGAAGCCGAAGGTGCGCCGGTCGTGGCCGTGTGCGCCGCGATCGAAGCGGAAATCGCCGATCTGGACGACGAAGACAAGATCGCCTTCCTCTCGGACATGGGCATGGAAGAGCCGGGCCTCGACCGCGTGATCCGCGCGGGCTTCCGTCTGCTCGGTCTGCAAACGTACTTCACGGCAGGCGTGAAGGAAGTGCGCGCGTGGACGATTCACGTTGGCGATACGGCCCCGCAGGCCGCCGGCGCGATCCACACGGACTTCGAGCGCGGCTTCATCCGCGCGCAGACCATCGCGTTCGACGACTACATCCAGTACAAGGGCGAAACCGGCGCGAAGGAAGCCGGCAAGATGCGCGCCGAAGGCAAGGAATATGTCGTGCACGACGGCGACGTGATGAACTTCCTGTTCAACGTTTAAGCGACGCTGTCTGGAAGTGCCGAAAAGCCCGCCTGCAAGCGGGCTTTTTTGCGGGCTTGTTTGCGAGCCTAACGGCGGGCTGTACGGCGACTAGCCACGCGTCGCTCCCCCATCGCCCGCGCCCCGTACAATAGCGGTTTGCGCATTTCCGCATTCGCGGTTTCGACGCGGCATCCCCAGCCTCGCTGGACGCCATCGCCGCGTTTCAAGACTGAATGCCGCCCCTTTTTCTCCCGCTTTTTCAGACTCCAAAGACACTCTCATGGCCCAATACGTCTTCACCATGAACCGGGTCGGCAAGATCGTGCCGCCCAAGCGCCAGATCCTGAAGGACATTTCGCTGTCGTTCTTCCCCGGCGCGAAGATCGGTCTGCTCGGCCTGAACGGCTCGGGCAAGTCCACACTCATCAAGATCATGGCCGGCGTCGACAAGGACATCGAAGGCGAAGCCACGCCGATGCCGAACCTGAACATCGGCTACCTGCCGCAGGAACCGCAGCTCGACCCGGAAAAGACCGTGCGCGAAGCGGTCGAAGAAGGTCTGGGCGAAGTGTTCGGCGCGCAAAAGAAGCTCGACGAGATCTACGCCGCCTACGCGGAACCGGACGCCGACTTCGACGCGCTGGCCGCCGAACAGGCGAAGTACGAAGCGATCCTCGCCACGTCTGACGGCAGCGCGGAACAGCAGATCGAAATCGCCGCCGACGCGCTGCGTCTGCCGGCATGGGACGCGAAGATCGGCAATCTGTCGGGCGGTGAAAAGCGCCGCGTCGCGCTGTGCAAGCTGCTGCTCGAAAAGCCCGACATGCTGCTGCTGGATGAGCCGACCAACCACCTTGACGCCGAATCCGTCGAGTGGCTCGAACAGTTCCTCACGCGCTTCCCGGGCACGGTCGTGGCCGTCACCCACGATCGCTACTTCCTGGATAACGCCGCCGAGTGGATTCTCGAACTCGACCGTGGCCACGGCATTCCCTGGAAGGGCAACTACTCCAGCTGGCTCGACCAGAAGGAAGACCGCCTGAAGCAGGAAGAAGCGACGGAATCGGCGCGCCAGAAGGCCATCAAGAAGGAACTGGAGTGGGTGCGCCAGAACCCGAAGGGCCGTCAGGCGAAGTCGAAGGCGCGTATCGCCCGCTTCGAGGAACTGTCGAGCTCGGATTACCAGAAGCGCAACGAAACGCAGGAAATCTTCATTCCGGCGGGCGAGCGTCTGGGCAACGAAGTCATCGAGTTCAAGAACGTCAGCAAGTCGTACGGCGACCGTCTGCTGATCGACGATCTCAGCTTCAAGATTCCGGCGGGCGCGATCGTCGGCATCATCGGCCCGAACGGCGCCGGTAAGTCGACGCTGTTCCGCATGCTCACGGGCAAGGAACAGCCGGATTCGGGCGAAATCGTGCAAGGCCCGACGGTCAAGCTCGCCTACGTCGATCAAAGCCGCGACGCGCTGGCGTCGAACAAGACCGTGTTCGAGGAAATCTCGGGCGGCGCGGACGTGCTGACGGTGGGCAAGTACGAAACGCCGTCGCGCGCGTACATCGGCCGCTTCAACTTCAAGGGCGGCGATCAGCAGAAGATCGTCGGCAATCTGTCGGGTGGTGAGCGCGGCCGTCTGCATCTGGCCAAGACGCTGATCTCGGGCGGCAACGTCCTGCTGCTGGACGAACCGTCGAACGACCTCGACGTCGAAACGCTGCGCGCGCTCGAAGACGCGCTGCTCGAATTCGCGGGTTCGGTGATGGTGATTTCCCACGATCGCTGGTTCCTCGACCGTATCGCCACGCACATCCTGGCGTTCGAAGGCGACTCGCAAGTCACGTTCTTCGACGGCAACTACCAGGAATACGAAGCCGACAAGATCAAGCGTCTGGGCGAAGAAGCCGCGCGTCCGAAGCGTCTGCGCTACAAGCCGATCAGCCGTTAATCCCGGCGGTGTATCGACGAAAACGGCAGCCTGCGGGCTGCCGTTTTTTTTCGCGCGCATGCCGTGACGCCGCGCATCTGCGGCACGGCGGTTGCTGGATGCGGCTACGCTTGAAGCCTTGTCCGCTCACGCCGCACTGTCTCCCGCCGAGGTGCACCGCATGTCGACGCCGAACCGCCACCGTCCGGCTTCCCGAATTCTGTTGATCGTCGCGATGGTCGTCGTGGCGCTGTTGGTGCTCGCGTTCGGCGCGCTGTACGCGCTGCAGCGCGAGGCCAAAGCGCGCGTGGAAGCGGCGCTCGCGCCCATCGGCACGGCGGCGCAGGTGAACGTGGCGTTCTGGCTCACCTCGGTCGAACTCACCGACGTGCGCCTCAAACCGCCGCCCGACTGGCCGGCCGCCGACATGCTGCGCGCCGGCCGCATCACCATCACGCCCGATCTGCGCGCCCTGCTTTCGAACCGCGTACACGTGCGCGAAGTGCACCTGAGCGATTTCACGATGACGGTGCTGCGCCGCCCGAACGGTTCGATCGCGCTGCTGCCGAATCTGCGGCGCGAAATGGAAGCGGCAAGCGCTGGCCCGGCATCTTCGGCATCGGGCGCTGCGAGCGACAGCGTTATCAAACTTCCCAGCGAAAAGCTGATCGACCACATCGTCTTCGACAATGGCCGCTTCGTGTTCTACGACCGCTCGGTGGGCAATCCGCCGTGGCGCGTGACGGTGAGCGACGCCCACGCGAGCGTCGATCACGTGCAATTACCCACGCTCGACGAACCCACGCACGTCGCGGTCACGGGCGCGATCAAGGGTCCGGCACACACCGGCCACGTGAGTTTCGAAGGCACCATCCGCATCGCGAGCAAGGACTCGCAGACGCATACGGTGCTGCGCGGCGTGGACATCCTCACGCTCGATCCTTATCTGCTGAAAAAAGCCGGCGCGAAGACCCGTATCACCGGCGGCACGCTCGATCTCGATCTCACCGCGACGGTGCGCGGCTATCGCCTGCACGCGCCTGGCGTGGTGACGATCCGCCAGCTTCAACTGGCCGAAAGCAGCGATCCGCTCGATACCTTCATGTCGATTCCGACGCGCGCCGCCGTCGCCGCGCTCAAGTCGCACAAGGGCGACATCACGCTGCATTTCGTACTCGACGGAGATTTGCACGATCCGAAGTTCAAGCTCAACGAGAGCCTGATGACCGAGTTGCGCGCGGGCTTCGCGCAGGCGCTCGGGGTGAGCGCGCAAGGTGTGGCGCAAGGCGCCGGACAAACCGCAAAGGGCATCGCCGACGCGCTGCGCAGCCTGTTCGTCAAACCGGCGCAGCCTGCCGCGCCGGCTTCAAAGTGACGCCGGCTTAAACCGGCAGACCGAGTTCGCGCAGCTTCGCATCGGTGCCGGCGTTGCTCGTGTGATGCACCGCATGCCAGCCGAGCTTCGTGGCGGTCGCGGCGTTGTGCGGGTTGTCGTCGATAAAAACGAGTTCGTCGGGCTGCACGCCGGGCAGTTGCGCTTCGATGCGGCGGAACATCTCGTGGTAAATCGCCGGATCGGGCTTCGCGAGCCGCACGCGCCCCGAGACCACCACATCGCGGCAACGGCGCAGGATGCCGAAGCGCTCCCACGCCCACGGAAAAGTTTCCGCCGACCAGTTGGTCAGACCGAAGATCGGCACATTGGCGGCTTCCAGACGCTCGAACGTGGCCACGCCGCCTTCGAGCAGCCCGCCGATCATCTCGTGCCAGCGCTCGTAGAAAGCGCGGATCAGCGCTTCGTGCCCGGGAAAGCGCGCGACCAGTTCTTCGGTGCCGACGGCGATCGGCTCGCCGCCGTCCTGACGCACGACCCAGTCCATCGCGCAGACGTGGGTGAGAAACCAGCGGCGTTCGTCGTCGTTGGGAATCAGCTTGCGATAGAGATACTCAGGACTCCAGTCCACCAGCACTCCGCCGAAATCGAACACCACTGCCTTGATCGCCATGCGCCTGCGCTCCCTGGGTTTGCGTTGCGTTTGCGTTGCGTTTGCGTTGCTCCGCCGTTGAAAGGTCAGATCGGCTGCGTGCGCTTTTCGAGCCACGCCAGCGCATCGCCGCTGACGTGCGGCGAGACGCGTTCGCGAACCGTCTGATGGTACGCATTGAGCCACGCGCGCTCGTCTTCGCGCAACAGCGCCAGATCAATGCAACGCGTATCAATCGGACAAAGCGTCAGCGTTTCGAACTTCAGGAAATCGCCGAATTCGGTCGCGCCCGCGCTCACGTTGAGCACGAGGTTTTCGATCCGCACGCCCCACTTGCCCGGACGATAGATGCCCGGCTCGTTCGAGGTGATCATGCCCTCTTCCATCGCGGTCCACGGCTCGGCCGGCGCGTAGTGCGAGATCACCTGCGGGCCTTCGTGCACGTTCAGGAAGTAGCCCACGCCGTGACCGGTGCCGTGACCGTAATCGGCGCCCGCTTCCCAGATCGGCGCACGCGCGATGGCGTCGAGCATCGGCGAGCGGATGCCGCGCGGGAACTGCGCACGCGAGAGCGCCATCATGCCCTTGAGCACCAGCGTGAAGTCGCGCTTTTGCTCCGCGCTGGGCGTGCCCACGGGCACCACGCGGGTGATGTCGGTGGTGCCGTCCAGGTACTGGCCGCCCGAATCGATCAGCAGCAGGCCATCGCCTTCGATCACGCTATGCGACTGTTCGGTCGCGCGGTAATGCGGCATCGCGCCATTTGCGTTGAAGCCCGCAATCGTCGAGAACGACAGCGACACATAGCCCGGACGGCGCGCGCGCGCCGCCGTGAGCTTTTCGTCGACGGTGAGTTCGGTGATGGTTTCGTGGCCCAGCGCCGCTTCGAACCACGCGAAGAATTCGGCCAGCGCCGCGCCGTCCTGCTCCATGGTCGCGCGCACGTGCTGCGCTTCCACGGCCGTCTTGCGCGACTTCAGATAGGTGCTCGGATTCAGCGCCTCGACCAGCTTCACCTGCGCCGGCACCGCTTCGAGCACGCCGAAGGTCACGCGGCGCGGATCGACCAGCAGCGCAGCGCCCGCAGGCAGCGCGCCGAGCGCCGCCGCGGTTTGCGCGTAAGGCACGACGCGCACGTTGTCGCGCGCGAGCGATTGCACGAGATCGGCGGACACCTTGCCGTCGGCGACGAACAGCGTTGCATCGTCCGGGCCGATCAGCGCGTGCGCGACGAACACCGGGTTGTAGTTCACGTCGGTGCCGCGCAGATTGAACAGCCACGCGAGGTCATCGAGCGTCGAAACGAAGTGCCACTGCGCGCCCAGTTCGGCCATCGCCGCGCGCACCTGCGCGAGCTTGCCCGCGCGTTGCGCGTCGGCGTGCGGCGCGACGTGCTCGTACACCGGCTCGACCGGCAGCGAGGGACGCGCGCTCCAGACATCGTCGAGCAGATCGAGATCGGTGCGCAGCTTGACGTCGCGCGCTTCGAGCGCCTCGGCCAGCGCACGCGCCGAGGCCACGCCCAGCACGGCGCCATCCACCGCGACCGCGCCGCCCGCAGGCACGTTCTGCGCGAGCCAGGCGATGTGCGGCGCGCTCTGCTGGCCGGCCGTCATCTTCATCAGTTGCACGCCGGTGCCGGCGAGCTGGTTTTCGGCCTGCACCCAGTAGCGGCTATCGACCCACACGCCCGCGAAATCCTTCGTCACGACCAGCGTGCCCACCGAGCCCGTGAAGCCCGACAGCCACTCGCGGCCCTGCCAGCGGCGCGGCAGATATTCGGAGAGATGCGGATCGGCGGACGGCACGAGGGCGGCGTCCACGGCGGCAGCGGCCATGGCGACACGCAGCGCGGCAATGCGTTCGGGAGTCGTGGACGTTTCGGGGAGTCGGGCGTTCATGTTTTCACCTGCGAGAGTAGTGATGCGCGTGGGGCGCTATTCGAACCTTGGATAGGCATTAATCAGGTGCGCATTGGCGGATGTCTGGGCGGTCAGCGGCGGGCGCGCAGCGCCACCAGCACGGCCACGAAGACAAACGCGACGGCCGTGCAGACCGGCCATTCGAGCAGTTCGCCATCGTAGAAAAGACCGGTCGCGCGGCCCGCCGTTTTCGCGAGCGCCGCGCCAATGAGCGCAGCGGCAATCGCGAGCAGGAGCGTGCGAGCGGCGGGCCCGGAGGCGCGGCGCAGCGGATGGAGCAGCCATCCCGCGAAACCCGTGGCGAGTCCGAGCACGACGATGCCTGGCCAGCCCATTAGCGCTTTGTCCTAAGGAATTTCAGACGAGTCCTATAGGACTGCAAGAGGGCGGCGGATAGCATTCTTTTGTCTCTTTTACAACAGTATTTTTACCGGAAAACGGTCGGCTTGGCGCTTCCCGCGTAGCGGTTGAGTGTAGGGGGCGGGATGGCGCAAGGCAAGCGCACCCCGGCCCGCCCTGGCTGGACACCCCTATGCGAATCGCTCTTGTCGAACCTGACGCGCGCCAGGCCGAAATCATCGAACGTCTGCTGATTGCAGGCGGTCACGCCTGTCGCCATTTCCCTCTCGGCGCTCCGCTCGTCGAAGCGCTCGAAGACGACGCCTTCGACCTGCTGATGGCCGCCTACTGGTGCGGCGACGCCGGCGGCGACGAACTCATCCCGCGTGTGCGCCGTCTGCTGCCGGGCCTGCCCGCCATCGTGCTGATGGCCTCGCCGCACGAAAGCGAAATCGTCGCCAGCCTCCAGGCCGGTGCAGACGACTGCATCGCCAAGCCGGTACGCGGCCCCGAAATGCTCGCCCGCATCGACGCGCTGCTGCGCCGCGCCGGCGTGCGCCGCCCGCGCAATCGCGCGCACTATGGTTTCGGCGATTATCAATTCGATTCGGCGCGCTACGCGGTCACTTTCAGGGGCCATAGCGTCACGCTCACGCCCAAGGAATTTCGCTTCGCACTGCTGCTTTTCACCAATGCATCGCGCCCCGTTTCGCGCGCGCGCATTCTGGAAACGGTCTGGAATCTGAACCGCGACGTTCGGTCGCGCACGCTCGATACGCACGCCTCGCGGCTGCGCAGCAAATTGCAGCTCGGGCCCGAGCATGGCTGGCGCTTAACCACGCTATACGGCTACGGATATCAACTCGAACGACTGCCGATTAATACTGGGGAGGACGCTGACATTGCCGACGCCAATGTCAGAAGCGCGGAAAAGTTATAATATCCGCCTAAATCTTCGCCCCATGGTATGCAGCTTCTAACGATCGGAATCAATCACCACACCGCGCCCGTCGCCTTGCGCGAACGCGTGGCGTTTCCGCTCGAACAGATCAAACCGGCCCTCGAACTCTTCAAAGAGGCGTGGACCGGCGGCAAGCGCTCCCTCAGCGCGCCCGAAGCTGCCATCCTCTCCACCTGCAACCGCACCGAACTCTACTGCGCGACCGACGCGCAGGCTTCGCGCGACTCCGCGGTGGAATGGCTCTCGCACTATCACGGTATCCGCGCCGAGGAACTCGCGCCGCACGTCTATACGCTGCCGCAGTCCGAAGCCGTGCGTCACGCGTTTCGCGTGGCCTCGGGTCTCGATTCGATGGTGCTGGGCGAAACCCAGATCGTCGGTCAGATGAAAACGGCCGTGCGCACCGCCACCGAGGCTGGCGCGCTGGGCACCTATCTGAACCAGCTGTTCCAGCGCACCTTCGCCGTGGCGAAGGAAGTGCGCAGCACCACGGAAATCGGGGCGCAATCGGTATCGATGGCCGCCGCCGCCGTGCGTCTCGCGCAGCGCATCTTCGACAAGATCGCCAACCAGCGCGTGCTGTTCATCGGCGCGGGCGAAATGATCGAGCTGTGCGCCGCGCACTTCGCCGCGCAGCAGCCGCGCGAACTGGTGGTCGCCAATCGCACCGCCGAACGCGGCCGCTCTGTTGCAGAACGTTTCGGCGGCAAGTCGATTCCGCTCTCCGAGCTGCCCGCGCGCATGCACGAGTTCGACATCATCGTGTCGTGTACGGCCTCCACGCTGCCGATCATCGGTCTGGGCGCGGTCGAGCGTGCGGTGAAAGCGCGCCGTCACCGTCCGATCTTCATGGTCGACCTCGCCGTGCCGCGCGATATCGAAGCCGAAGTCGGCCAGCTCGAAGACGTGTTCCTCTACACCGTCGACGACCTCGGCACCATCGTGCGCGAAGGCAATGCTTCGCGTCAGGCGGCGGTTGCGCAGGCCGAAACCATCATCGAATCGCGCGTGGCGAACTTCATGCAGTGGCTCGACTCGCGCAGCATCGTGCCAGTGATCCGCCACATGCACACGCAAGCCGACGCGCTGCGCCGCGCCGAACTCGATCGCGCGCGCAAGATGCTCGCGCGCGGCGAAGATCCGTCCGCCGTGCTCGAAGCGCTGTCGCAGGCGCTCACGAACAAGCTGATCCACGGCCCGACGCACGCGCTCAACACGTCGAGCGGCGAAAGCCGCGATTCGCTGATCGAGCTGATGAGCGGTTTCTATCGCCACGGCCAGCTGGCCAAAGGCAACGATGCGCGCGAGCCGCAGACCACCGCGCAGGCATCGAACCTCGACGAATCGTCCAACGCGTCCGGCTCTTCGGACCGTTAGCGGCACTCGCCGCGCCAAACGTCCGCGCATGGCATTTGCGCGGCAACGCCTGGGCTTGCGCCCGCCCCTCTTTTCCCGCAGTCCTGACCGGAGCCCGCTCCGTACCGCCCGATGAAAACGAGCATGCAATCGAAGCTCGACCAGCTGACGACACGCCTGGCCGAGCTGAACGACCTGTTGAGCCGTCCCGATGTGACGTCCAACCGCGACCAGTACCGCAAGCTCACGCGCGAGCACGCGGAAATCGGGCCGGTGGTCGAGCATTACGCGCAATGGCGCCAGGCGAAAGACGACGAAACGGCCGCGAAGGATCTGCTGAGCGACGCCTCGATGCGCGATTTCGCCGAAGAAGAGGTGAAAGCTTCGCGCGAACGCATGGCGCAGCTTCAGCACGAATTGCAGATGATGCTGCTGCCGAAGGACCCCAACGACGACCGCAACGTGTTCCTCGAAATCCGCGCGGGCACGGGCGGCGACGAATCGGCGCTGTTCGCGGGCGACCTGCTGCGCATGTATCTGCGCTACGCGGAACGCAACCGCTGGCAGATCGAGATGATGTCGGCGAGCGAGTCGGATCTGGGCGGCTACAAGGAAGTGATCGTGCGCATCGCGGGCGAGGCGGCCTACTCCAGGCTCAAGTTCGAGTCGGGCGGCCATCGCGTGCAACGCGTGCCGGCGACCGAAACGCAGGGCCGCATCCATACGTCGGCGTGTACGGTCGCGGTGATGCCGGAAGCGGACGAAATCGGCGAAGTCGAAATCAATCCCGCCGATCTGCGCATCGACACTTTCCGTGCCTCCGGCGCGGGCGGTCAGCACATCAACAAAACCGATTCGGCTGTACGCGTGACGCACATGCCCACGGGCATCGTCGTGGAATGTCAGGACGATCGCTCGCAGCACAAGAACAAGGATCGCGCGCTCAAGGTGCTGGCCGCGCGCATCAAGGACAAGCAGTATCAGGAGCAGCACGCGAAGGAAGCGGCCACGCGCAAGAGCCTCGTGGGCTCGGGCGACCGCTCGGAGCGCATCCGCACCTACAACTTCCCGCAAGGGCGTCTGACCGATCACCGGATCAATCTGACGCTTTATCGCCTCGAAGCAATCATGGACGGCGATCTGCAAGAGCTGATCGGCGCGCTGTTGTCCGAGCATCAGGCTGAACAGCTGGCCTCGCTCGGCGATGCGGATTAAGGCGCGCTGAACCCGTGAACGCTTCGCAATCCGACTCGCAAGTCACCGCCGACGCGCTGCTGCGCGCCTCGCCGCTGCCCGCGCTCGAAACGCGCATTCTGCTGATGCACGTGCTGCGCTGGCGTCGCACCGATCTCATCACGCGCGGCGATCAGGCGCTCAATGCCGCCAACGTTGCCGCGTATCGCGCGCTCGAAGCGCGCCGCGCGGCCGGTGAGCCGATCGCGCAACTGGTGGGCGCGCGCGAGTTCTTCGGCCTCGATTTCGAAGTCACGCCCGACGTGCTGATTCCGCGCCCGGAAACCGAATTGCTGGTGGAAACCGCGCTCGCGGCGATGGAAGGCACGGCGCAGCCGCGCGTGCTCGATCTGGGTACGGGCAGCGGCGCGATTGCCGTGGCGATCGCCTCGGCGCGGCCCGATGCACGCGTGTGGGCCGTCGACCGTTCGGCGGGCGCGCTGGCCGTGGCCGCGCGCAATGCCGCGAAGCTGCTCGACGCCGCGCGTCCGGGCGGCGCGCTCACGTTTATCGAAGCGAGCTGGTACGACGCGCTCGACGCCGCGCTGCGCTTTGATGTGATCGTGAGCAACCCGCCCTATATCGCGAACGGCGACCCGCATCTGGATCAGGGCGATCTGCGCTTCGAACCGCGCGGCGCGCTCACCGACGAAGCCGACGGCCTGAGCGCCCTGCGCACGATTATCGAAGGCGCACCCGCACGGCTGGTGGCGAACGGCGTGCTCTGGATGGAGCACGGCTACGATCAGGCGGCGGCGGTCCGCACGCTGCTCGACGCGCGCGGTTTCGCCGATGTCGCTTCAAAGCGGGATCTGGCGGAGATCGAGCGCATCAGCGGCGGACGTTTTAGCGGCTAGCCCGCGCAGCGCGACCTGGCTCGCCCAGGCCATGCCAGGCCCGCACCGGCGAAATCCGCTATCATTTCGTTCTGCAATCCACGTATTCCGCATCAACCCTATTCAAGCAAGCCAAGGTCAGACATGGACACCCAACAGCGCATCAAGCAGATCGTCGACGAAAACGCCGTCGTCCTCTTCATGAAGGGCACCGCGCAGTTTCCGATGTGCGGTTTCTCCGGCCGTGCCGTGCAGATCCTGAAGGCGTGCGGCGTCGATCAGCTCAAGACCGTCAACGTGCTCGAAGACGACGGCATCCGTCAGGGCATCAAGGAATTCTCGAACTGGCCGACGATTCCCCAGCTCTACGTGAAGGGCGAATTCATCGGCGGTTCGGACATCATGATGGAGATGTACCAGAACGGCGAACTGCAACAGCTGTTCGCAGCAGCGTAAGCACGTCTTCCCGGCACGCCCCGCTTGTCGTTTGACGTGAACGCCACGCCGTCGCCGGTGCAACGCCGCCTGATCATCGCGATCACCGGCGCCACCGGCGCGATCTACGGCGTGCGGATGCTGGAGACGCTGCGCCGCGTGGGCGGCGTCGAAACGCATCTGCTGGTTTCTGCCGCCGGCTGGCTCAATATCCAGCACGAGCTGCAGCTCAGCAAGGAAGACCTCCATGCGCGCGCCGATGTCGTGCATTCGGTGCGCGACGTCGGCGCCACCATCGCCTCGGGCTCGTTCGCGACCGACGGCATGATCGTCGCGCCCTGCTCGATGAAGACGCTCGCGAGCGTCGCTCACGGCCTCTCCGACAACCTGATCGCCCGCGCCGCCGACGTCACGCTCAAGGAGCGCCGCCGGCTCGTGCTGATGGTGCGCGAAACGCCGTTCAACCTCGCGCATCTGCGCAATATGACGGCCGTCACCGAAATGGGCGGCGTAATTTTCCCGCCTTTGCCCGCGTTCTACAGCCAGCCGGCCTCGATCGACGAAATGGTCGATCACACGGTCGCGCGCGTGCTCGATCAATTCGCGCTCGGCCCCGCACTGGCGCCTGCCTGGCCCGGTTTGCGCCATACCGCCGACTGACCTTTTCTGGTTTGTATCGCCACGCCGATTATCAACATCGGCGACACAATCAATTCGCTCGACACACGTTTAATTCGCGAGAGTTGAGTCTTATATTGATCGTAATGCAAAACTTTTCAGCCACTCCACGTGGCTTACGATCATGACCACCCGTACTCCCACGCTTTTCCTGTCGCACGGCGCACCCACGCTGCCGATCGATCCCGCCATGCCGCGCGAAGGCTTCACGGCGCTGGCCCAGCATCTGCCGCGTCCGAAGTCGATCCTGATGCTCTCCGCGCACTGGTACACGCAGCGCCCGGCCGTGAGCACGGCGACGCAGCCCGAAACCATCCACGACTTCTACGGCTTTCCGCGCGCGCTCTACGAGATCCAGTACCCCGCGCCCGGCGCGCCCGAAACCGCGCAGCGCGCGGCGGCGCTGCTGCGCGCCCAGGGCGTGGAAGTCGATGAAGAGGCGCACGGGCTCGACCACGGCGCCTGGGTGCCGATGCTGCTGATGTTCCCGGACGCCGACATCCCCGTCGCCCAGTTGTCGATCCAGCCGCGCAACGACGCCGCGTATCACTTCGCCGTGGGCCGCGCGCTGCGCGAACTGCGCGACGAAGGCGTGATGGTGATCGGTTCGGGCCAGATCACGCATAACCTGCGTCAGGCGGATTTTTCGGCGCGCCCCGAGGATGCCGATCCGCGCGTGGCCGAGTTCACCGAATGGTTCGAAGCGCGCCTTGCGGAACGCGACATCGACGCCCTGCTCGACTATCGGCGCCAGGCGCCGCACGCGGTCCTGATGCACCCGACCGACGAACATCTGCTGCCGGTGTTCGCCGCACTAGGCGCCGCCGACGACGATTACACGCTGGGCGTCCAATCGCTCGGCACCTACCAGCGCGCGCTGGCGATGACGAATTACGTGTTCGGATCGGCTATCGCCCAGTAAGCGCACAAACCAACGTCCAGACGCAAAAAAGCCCGCCTGAATCGCTTCAGGCGGGCTTTTTGTTGGCTCGATGCGCTAGCGTTGCTTAGTGCGCGCCGATGCCTTCGAGCACTTCGTCGTGTTCCTTGCGCTCTTCCAGATACGGCGTGCGGTAACCCGAATTCACGCCCCAGAAGTAGAAGCCCAGCGAGATGATCGCGACGACCAGCATGTCCCAGCCGTAGGGAATCAGGTCGTGACCGCCGAACTGCTTGCTGCCGATCAGCGAGAGCACGGCCATCGTCGGCAGGTAGGCGCACAGCCACCATGCAGCCTTCAGATCCTGGCCCCAGCCGCCGAAGCCTTGCTTGGCCTGGAAGTAGAAGTACACCGGCAGCGCGACAACCATCAGCAGAATGATTTCGCCCGTCAGCGGCCACTTGGCCCAGTACAGGATCATCGATGCGCAGACGAAGGCGAACGGCGCGATGACCTTCATGAACGGCACCGACAGCGGGCGCTCGATATCCGTCGCAGCGCGCTTGAGCGCCATCAGGCTGATCGGGCCGGTCAGGTACGAGATCACGGTCGCAACCGAAATCACCGCTGCCAGCGAGCTCCAGCCGCGGAAGAAGAACATGAAGATGAACGAGATGACCAGGTTGAACCACATCGCCTGGCGCGGCACGCCGTAGAACGGGTGCACGTTGCCGAACATCGCCGGCATCGTGTTGTTGCGCTCCATCGCGTAGATCATGCGCGAGGTCGTTGCCATGTAGGTCGTGCCGGTGCCGCTCGGGCTCACGAACGCGTCCACATACAGCAGGATCGCCAGCCAGTTCAGGTTCAGCGCGATCGCGAGTTCCGCGAACGGCGACTTGAAGTTGAACAGGTTCCAGCCCTTCGCCACTTCAGCCGGATCGACCGCGCCGATGTACGCCACCTGCAGCAGCACGTAGATCACCAGTGCGCAGACGATCGAACCGATCACCGCGAACGGAATGCTCTTCGACGGATTACGCGCTTCGCCCGCGAGGTTGATCGGGCTCTGGAAACCGTTGAACGCGAACACGATGCCGCTGGTCGCGACTGCCGTGAACACTGCCGACCAGCCATAAGGCGCGAACGTGGTCGCCTCGCCGAAGTTCTCGTGGTGGAAACCCGTCGTCATCAGGCCGATGATCGTCAGACCCGGGATGATGAACTTGAAAATCGTGATGGCGCTATTGGCGCGCGCGAACAGCTTCACGCCCCAGTAGTTCAGCATGAAGTACACGATCACGAGCAGCGCCGACAGGAACAACCCGGAATGGGTCAATGATCCGTCGACGAACAGCGCGTGTGCCCACGGATAGGGCCAGGTGCTCATGTATTGGATGGAGGCTTCGGCTTCGATCGGAATCACCGAAACGATGGCGATCCAGTTCGCCCATGCGCTGATGAAACCCACCAGTGCGCCGTGCGAGTAACGGGCGTAGCGGACCATACCGCCCGATTCCGGGAACATCGCGCCGAGTTCGGCATAAGTGAGTGCAATGGCCAGAATGACCACGGCCCCGATCACCCACGCGCAGACCGCGGCGGGACCCGCGATCTTGGCGGCTTTCCATGCGCCGAACAGCCAGCCCGAGCCGATGATCGACCCGAGGCCGGTAAACATCAGCGCGAACGGGCCGATGTTCCGTTGAATAGAACTTTTCACGTCTTCTCCTGTATCAAGAGCAGTTCAACACCGCATGCCCCGTCTGTTGTGCGGGCGGGGTTCCAGCGGCAGTCGCACCTGCGCGCGATGTCGATTGCGCCCGTAGGCGCAACTCATGCGCGGCGCGTAGTTTAACGGTTGCACCGCCAAAAGGCGCCGAAAATCTTCTGCCACTACAAAAAAAACAGCAACTTAGCAAGCTTTGTAAGACTTTGTTTCGACCCCAGGGTAAAAATATATGGAGATTCCCTGGGTCCTAGTTGACCTGTTAATCAATAAGCCGTATAAAGTTCGGGCAGGATTTCAAGCGGCGAGTGTGAATAGGTCTTTCGTAGTTCGCCCATCAACGGTACTCCGGTTGGTCCCATACCCCTTCCTTGATTTTCGGCACCTCTTTGTTCATTCATTTTTAGGAAAGTAATATGGAAACCGGTACCGTCAAGTGGTTCAATGACGCTAAGGGCTTTGGCTTCATCACGCCGGACGGCGGTGGCGAAGATCTGTTCGCGCACTTCTCGGAAATCAAGATCGACGGCTTCAAGACGCTGCAAGAGAACCAAAAGGTTCAATTCGAAGTGCGTACGGGCCCGAAGGGCAAGCAAGCTGCGAACATCAAGCCGGTCTAAATACCGTCTTTGACTGTCAGGATTTACCTCTGGTCCTGACTGGCAAGCTTACAGAAAAACCCCACTCTTCTCTTTGAAAGTGGGGTTTTTTGTCGCCTGCGCATTTTGCGCCCCCCCCACTTTCTGCCTGACGTTTAGCCGTACAGGCGCTTCGCGTGAATGCCCAGACCCGTCGCCACGCTGGCGAGACGGTCGCCGAACACGGCTTGCGCATGCGGGAATGCATCGGCGAGCGCCTGGGTCAGGAACAGCAGACCCGTCGAGCCGCCCGTGAAATACAGCGCGTTCACCGACGCAGGCGCCACACCGGCTGCCTGCACCGTGTCGCGCGCGGCCTGAACGATGCGGCGCGTTTCTTCGCGGCCGGCCTCGACCAGTTGCGCATCGTCGAAGGCAAGTCGCAGATCGGTTTCCACCTGCTCCAGATCGATCATCGTTTCGCCGCCCGCCGACACGCCGATCTTCGCCTCTTCCGCCCGCGCCGCCAGCGCGTGACCCAGACGCCAGTCGACCACGCGCAGCAGACGGTCGTGCTGCGCGGTATCCGTATACAGATGGCGCATGAGCTTGAGTTCGGTCGCGCGCTTGGGCGTGTAAACCGTGTTGATCAAATGCCAGGTGGCCAGATCGAAATAGACGCGGTTCGGCAGTTCGCGGCCCTCCGGGTCGAGCGCCTGATAGCCGAGTTCACGCAGGATCGTCGCCAGTTCCACGCGGCGGTCGAAGTCCGTGCCGGCCACGTGCACGCCGTGGTGTGCGAGCACGTCGTCCTTGCGCTCCAGACGCGTCATGCGCTGCGGCCCGACGCGCACCAGCGAAAAGTCCGACGTACCGCCGCCGATGTCGGCCACCAGCACCAGCCCTTCTTCCGTCAGACGCGATTCATAGTCGAATGCCGCCGCAATCGGCTCGTACTGAAACTGGATTTCCTTGAAACCGACCGTGCGCGCCGCCGCTTCGAGCTGATCCTGAGCGAGCTTGTCGGCGCGCGGATCTTCGTCGACGAAAAACACCGGGCGGCCCAGCACCGCGCGCGTGATTGGCGCGCCGGCGCAACGCTCGGCGCTGCGCTTGAGGTGATCGAGGAAGATCGCGATGATTTCCGTATAGCGCATCGCGCTACCGTCGCCGAGATCGGTAGTGCTTTCCGCCAGCGGCGAACCGAGAATGCTCTTCATCGAGCGCATCAGGCGCCCGTCGAAACCGTCGATATAAGCGGTGAGCGCAGCGCGGCCGAATTCACGCGTGTGCTCGTCGGTGTTGAAGAACACCGAAGTCGGCAACGTGGTGTGCGCGCCTTCCACGGGCGCGAGCCGCATGGCATCGCCGGAAGCGGCGCCTGGCAGCGCCACGGCCGAATTGGAAGTACCGAAGTCGATCGCGCAAAACGGGGTCATGGCAATGACGCACGGCACAAGGCGCGCGCGATGAGGAAGGCTGGGAGGACCGGCTTTGTATCACGAAAGCGCGGCGCGGGGCAACCGCAGGGCCCTGATGCGGCCCTGTAAGCGCAAACGCGCGGATCATCCGCGCGTCCTGTTTTATCGCTTTGGACCGGTCAGCCCTTGAACGGTTGCTTCCATGCGTTCGCGTAGGCAATCTCGCCGACGGCCGAACGCGTGCGCTCTGCCTTTTCGCGGTCGCGCAGCACCGGTTCGAGCTTTTCGATCTCGCCGTAGTGGCCGATCGAAATGATCGCGAGCGGTTCCACGTCGTTCGGCAGGGCGAACTCCTTGCGGAAGGCGTTCACGTCGAAGCCGCTCATCTGGTGCGCGGCCAGACCGAGCGCATGCGCCTGCAGCACCAGCGACATGGCCGCCGCGCCCGCATCGTACTGCGCCGTGCGGTTGGTCTCGCCCTTCGCGTTGAGCGTTTGCGCCGTCACCGCGATCAGGATGGGCGCGGGCGCGTTCCACTGCTGGTTGAACGGCACGAGCGTACCGAAGGCGCGCTTGAACGCGGCTTCGTCGGCCGTGCGATCGAACACGATGAAGCGCCACGGCTGCAGGTTGTAGCCCGACGGCGCCCAGCGCGCAGCCTCGATCACCGCATGCAGCGCCTCGCGCGAGACCGGCTCGTTCGAGTAGGCGCGCGGGCTCCAGCGGCCGGCGATCAATTCGTGGATGGGCACGGCTGTCGGTGCGGGTTTTTGCTTCGTCATGCCTTGTCTGTCCTTGAGGATAGCGGGCGCTCGCCCGGGGCCATCAGCATACCCGCGCTGCACAAAACGCGCTCAAGCATCGAATACGATGTGGACGCCGCAACCTCGACGCAAAGCGTCTCAAGCCGCCTGCACGCCCACTTCACGCGCGCGGCGATTGATGCGCAGCACCAGGAACGAAGCGATCAGGCACAACCCGCCCGAAATCATCGACGCCACCGTGTAGGTGCCCAGACTCGACCGCAGCAGCCCGGCGCCGAATGCCGCGAACGCCGCGCCCAGCTGGTGACCCGCCACCACCCAGCCGAAGATGATGGGCGCGCGCTCCTTGCCGAACACATCGGTGGCGAGGCGCACCGTCGGCGGCACGGTCGCGATCCAGTCGAGGCCGTAGAACACGGCGAAGATCGGCAGACCGAAAAAGTCGATGCCGAAGGCGTGCGGCAGATAGATCAGCGAAAGCCCGCGCAGCCCGTAGTACCAGAACAGCAGCACGCGGCTATTGAAGCGGTCCGAGAGCCAGCCCGAAAGCGTCGTGCCGAACAGATCGAAAATGCCCATGGTCGCGAGCAGCGAAGCGCCCTGCACTTCCGTCATGCCGTAATCGCCGCACATGGCGATCAGGTGCGTGCCCACGTAACCGTTGGTGCTCGCACCGCAAATGAAGAAGCTGAAGAACAGCAGCCAGAAGTCGCGCGTGCGGCTGGCCGATGCCAGCGCACCGAACGCGAGCGTGAGCGGATTCTGCTGCGGCGCAGGCGGGACGATGGGCGCGTCGTGCGGCTCGCCGAACGGGCGCAGGTCGACGCTGGCCGGGCGCTCCGGCAACAGGAACGCTACCAGCGGCAGCACCACGGCGGCGGCGATCGCCACCACCAGCACGACCATCTGCCAGCCGTGCTTTTCGGCGATGGCGGCGAGGAACGGCAGGAACACCAGCTGGCCCGTGGCCGAGCTTGCGGTGAGGATGCCCATCGCGAGACCACGGTGCGTGGTGAACCAGCGCGTGACGATGGTGGCCGAGAGCGACAGCGCCGCCACGCCCGTCGCGCCGCCAACCATGACGCCCCAGATCAGGATCATCTGCCACGGATGCGTCATCAGCGAAGACAGCGCCACGCCCGCCGCCATCGTGCCGAGCGCCACGAGCAGTGTGGGCCGCACGCCGAAGCGCTGCATCGCCGCCGCCGCGAACGGGCCCATCAGGCCGTAAAGCGCGATGTTGACCGAAATCGCCAGCGAAATCGTCGCCCGGCTCCAGCCGAACTGATGCTCGAGCGGCACCATCATCACGCTCGGCGTCGCGCGCGTGCCGGCCGCCGCCAGCAGCACGAGGAACACCACCGCCACGACGAGCCATCCATAGTGGAAACGCCCGCCGGCCATTCTCGCTGCCCAGTTCATCCCTGCTCCTGATTGGTGTCGGGCCGATCTCGTCCGCCATTCGCCACAGTACATCAGCCGCGGATTGTTACCGATCGGTCACAAGTGTGTTGCGATAGTAGTGACCGCTCGGTAACATGTCAAGCGTAACCCTGATGACGAGATGCCCGCCATGGCCAAGCGCCCCGATTCCGCCACCACTGCTTCGAGCACGCCCGCCCGCACACAGACGGCCGGCCCGCGCGCGCAGGAGCAACTGCTGCTTGCCGCCGACGAATTGTTCTATCAGGAGGGCGTACGCGCCGTCGGCGTGGAAGCCGTGGTCGAGCGCGCGGGCGTGAACAAGATGAGCCTGTACCGGCAGTTTTCGTCGAAAGACGATCTGGTGGTGGCGTATCTGAAGCGCTGCGATGTGCGTTTCTTCGAGCGCTTCGAGGCGAGCGTCGCCAAACATCCCGGCGACGCCGCGAAGCAGTTGTTGCAGTGTTTCGTGGATCTGGCGCAACGCGCATCGACGCCCGAGTATCGCGGCTGCCCGTTCGTGAACGTCGCCGCCGAGTTTCCCGACGTCGAGCATCCGGCACGCCGCAGCGTCATCGACAATAAAACCCGGCTGATGGCGCGCCTGAACGAGATGGCGCGCGCAGCCCAGGCGGGCGACCCGGCATCGCTCGCGGACGAACTGGCGCTGCTGGTCGAAGGCGTCTACGCCGCGAGCCAGACCTACGGCCCCGGCTGCGGACCGATCCTCGCCGCGCCGCGCGTAGCGAAGCTGCTGATCGAAGCGGCGTGCGGCAGGACGATTGATCTCGCGGCGTAACCGCGCGAGCACCCGCGAGTAGAATCGCGGCCATGAACGATACCGCCGCCTCCCCCTCGCCCGATCACGCCGACATCATCGACGCCACGCGCCACTGGCTCACGCGCGCCGTCATCGGCCTGAATCTCTGCCCGTTTGCGAAAAGCGTCCACGTGAAGGGCCAGATCCGCTACGCAATCAGCGAGGCGACCGATCTGGAAGGTGTACTAACCGATCTCGAAACCGAACTGCGCACGCTCGCCGATACGGACCCAGCCGAAATCGACACGACGCTGCTGATCGTGCCGCACGCACTGGCCGACTTCCTCGAATACAACGACGCACTGCATTTCGCCGATCTGCTGCTTGGCCAGTTGCGTCTGGACGGCACGCTGCAGATCGCCAGCTTCCATCCGCAATATCAGTTCGAAGGTACGGGTCCCGACGATATCGAAAACTACACGAACCGCGCGCCGTATCCGATCCTGCATCTGCTGCGCGAAGACAGCATCGAGCGCGCCGTGGATGCCTTCCCGGACGCCGCCGACATCTACGAACGCAATCAGGAAACGCTGCGCCGTCTGGGTCTGGACGGCTGGCGCGAATGGATGGCGAAGCGCGGCGAAGACTAACGCCAGCGCTACACGCGCATCACTATTCGCGTTTAGAGCGGGCTACGTTTAGCCCGCTTCTGCCGCGGCCTCGCCTTCATCGGAGAAGAAGCGTTCGCGCAACTCCGCCAGCCCGAAGGTATCGAGGATTTCGTTGAGCCGCTCGGTCGGCCGGCGACGCGGCAGGTTCTTGTACTGGGCGATGATCAGCTCGTTCTTCATCGAGTGCTCCCAGCCCACCAGCTCGGTCACGCTCACCTGGTAGCCGTGCGCTTCCAGTTGCAGGCAGCGCAGCACATTGGTGATCTGGCTGCCGAACTCGCGCGTATGCAGCGGATGGCGCCAGATTTCCGTGAGCGCCTGGCCGAGCGACTTGCCCTTGTTCCGCCGCAACACGCCCGCCACTTCCGCCTGACAGCACGGCACCACGACGATATGGCGCGCCTTTTTCCTGAGCGCGAAATGCAGCGCGTCGTCGGTGGCGGTATCGCAGGCGTGCAACGCCGTCACGATATCGACCGTCTCGGGCAGCGCCTTCGACGTGATCGAATCGGCGACCGAGAGATTCAAAAACGACATCCCTTCGAAGCCAAGTCGCTGCGCGAGTTCGCGAGACCGCTGAACGAGTTCATCGCGCGTCTCAATGCCGAAGATATGCGACTTGTCGCGCAGTTCCTTGAAAAAGAGATCGTAGAGAATAAAACCAAGGTAGGACTTGCCCGCACCATGATCGACAAGCGTCACGTCGCGGCCATCCTGCTTGACGTCTTTGAGCAGCGGCTCGATGAACTGGAACAGGTGATAGACCTGCTTCAGCTTGCGGCGGCTGTCCTGGTTCATCTTTCCGTCACGCGTGAGGATATGGAGCTCCTTGAGAAGCTCGATCGACTGGTTAGGACGGATTTCGTAAGTCTTACTGGACATCGGGGCGGCTTAAAAAGAAAAGGGTCTTTTGCCGGGAAACGTGCGGCAGGCGACGGAACGACGCAAATATATCTGTCATTTTACGGAAAAAGCAGGAAGAGGCCGCCAGCCCGAGCGAGCCATTCATCTGATAGTTGGAGCGTCCGGCACGCTGACCCACGTCCGGACGGCAGGGAGGGGTTGATTAAAAGAGACACGGCACGCCGTCGCCAGGCGGTATGACTGCGCGCGCCGATGTTCAGAAAGGACCGTTTTTGGGGCGCGACCGACCGGCAAAGTATCGGGAAAGCGCGCATGGGAGATCGCACCGGGTTGGCCGGGCGCGATAAATCAGGTACGACGCAGATTCCGCTTGCGCACGAGCGCACGGTGCTGCGCGACCTTGCATGGGGCATGCAATGAACACAATACCCGACGGTAACGCTGAGCAAAAATTCCAGGAAATGCTGGCCAGGCTCGTAGAGGTACCCGAGTGGACGGAAAAGCAACAACTGGAACTGGAAATGGCACGCGACATCTCGGTCGAGATGCTGCGGCTAGCCGAAGATATGCGCGATGGCGCTTCGGATCTGGAAGCCTGTCTGATCCTGCTGAAGTACGCCAAAGTGCTCGATTTCGTGATGTCCGCGCTGGCTGCGCGGCGGGACATCAAGCCACAAACGCTGCGGGTGATTTTCAAGCTCGCCGGCTTGCGTGTGGACGAGGCTTATCCCGGTTGATGCGGGCTGAGCATCGATGAGTGACCGGCGGGCGCCACGCCCGCCGTTTAGAAGGACAAAGCGCACTCCCGATTCCGAGGTCGGTCCGTGCGCTTATACCGCTCACCTTTCTTCGCGCCGCCGTTCCACACGGCGGCGTTTGCGCTTTCCTCCGCCCAGACGTTCAGGCGTTCAGACGTTCACGAGTTCAGGCGCTGCGCACCTTCAGTCGCCACAGCGATGTGATTTCGGCCGCGCGTGCGCGATGAAGCGGATCGTTGGGATCGCTCGCCTTGGGATGGCGCGGACGGATATCCTCGCGCCCCGCCACGTCCAGACCCGCTTGCCCGATCATGTCCAGCAGTTCGTCGCGCGTGCGCAGGCCCAGATGCTCCGCGAAATCGGACAGGATCAGCCAGCCTTCGCCGCCCGGCTCCAGATGATCCTTAAGCCCGCCGAGGAAACCGCGCAGCATGCGGCTATCGGGATCGAACACCGCATATTCGATGGGCGACGCGGGCCGCGCCGGCACCCACGGCGGATTGCAGACCACGAGCGGCGCACGGCCGGACGGAAACAGATCGGCTTCCAATACCTCGACCTGCTTGCCCACGCCGAGCATGTCCAGATTCTCGCGCGCGCATGCCAGCGCGCGCGCGTCCTGATCCGTGGCGACGATGTGCTTCACGCCGCGCTGCGCGAGCACGGCGGAGATCACGCCCGTACCCGTGCCGATGTCGAACGCTTTTTCGACCGCGGCAGCCGGCAACGGCACACGCCCAATCAGATCGAGATATTCGCCGCGCACCGGCGAAAACACGCCGTAGTAAGGATGCACGTGCGCCCCGCCGAGCGCGGGAATCGGCACGCCCTTCCTGCGCCACTCGTGCGCGCCGATCAGGCCGAGCACTTCGCGCAGCGAGACAGCGGACGGCTCGCCGTCCGGCGCGCCCCACGCCTCTTCGCAGGCCAGCTTGACGTCGGGTGCGCGGCGCAGCGCGATCGAATAATCGCCTTCGAGCGGCAGCAGCACCATGCCGAGCGTGCGCGCACGTTGCGCCTGCGCCTGGCGATGCAGGTGAAACGCCTCGAGCGGCGTGGCGGGCGCCTTCGGCTCGCCCTTGCGCGGCTTGCGCTCGGCGCGGCGCGCCATCGCCTGCAGCAGTTGCCGCGCGTTCTGGTAGTCGCCGCGCCACAGCAGTGCAGTGCCCTCGCAGGCGAGACGGTAGGCGGCGTCGGCCGTCGTGCGATCGTCGGCGACGACCACGCGCTTCGGCTCGGGCACGCCCGCCTCCGAACGCCAGCGGACGGTGCGCGGGCCGTCCGTGTCGGGCCAGCTCAAGGTGGGAAAGTCGGTCATAAGGTCTGGATGCTTGATACGTAACGCTCGATGCTTAAAAGGCTCGCCGCGACGGCGCGCCTGCGATGCGGCGCCATCTTATAGCAGAGCACGGTCATGGCCGGCTGTTGCGGCCAGGTGCAGGCATGTGCGCATCATCGCGCAGCCTGGCGCGGACGTCGACTCAGCCGAATGGCATAAGCCGAACGGCCAGGCAGATTCGCCGCGCACTCGCCAGTAAAATGACCGCCAATCCGCGCAATGGCGCCATCAACAGAATATGTCAGAGACGAATCCGACGACGCGCCACGCACCCGCGCGCAAGCAAGGCATACGCAATGCATGCACGTCCCGCGCGGGCCTCGACGCGGATTTTTATGCGGCACTGCTGCATATCGTGGGCGTGCAGGAGCGGATTGAGCGCGGCGCGGCGATCGTCGTGCGGCACGCGCCGGGCGAGCGGCACGCAAACGCGCTGATCGAACACGCGACCACGCACATCGAAGCGCGTGAGCGCACAGTCGATGATCCGGCAATCGACGCCGCGCTGCGGCTTTGCATCGAATGGATCGGCCGCCTCGTGTTGCTCAAGCTGCTCGAAGCGCGCCTGCTGACGCTGCATGCGCACGACCCGGCTTATGCCTTCCTGAGCAGCAGCCGGATCGCTACGTTCGGTGAGCTTACGGCGTTGTGCCGCGAACTCTTCGGTGACGAGCAAGGCGATGAAGTTGCGCGTCACTCTCGTCACCTGCCGCGTTTCGCAACCACCCTGTTCGACTCCGCCGATCTCGCCGCATTCGACGCCGCACTGGCGCCGCATCCCATCGGCGATCTGCTCGATTTTTTCGCTGCCTTCGAATTTCACGGCGAAACCGCCGCGCTCGGGCTGATTTTCGAGCGGCTCAACGGTTATCAAAACGGCGCCTGGTACACGCCCGAAAGCGTGGCAAAACTGCTCACCGAAGAAGCACTCACACGTGCCGTATTGGGCCGTTTCAATCGCCATAAAAACTGGCACTGCACGTCGCTCGATCAGCTATCCGAACGAATTTCGGACCATGCCGAAGCGCGCACGATCCTCAGCGGACTGCGCATTTGCGACCCGGCTGTCGGCACCGGGCATCTGCTGGTTTCCGCGCTCGATTCGCTAATCGATATCCAGACGAAGCTCGGCCTACGCGTGGAAAATGACGCCGCGCTCTATCGCGAAAAACGCGCCATCGTCGAGCAGAATCTGTTCGGTGTGGATATCGACGCGCACGCGCTCCAGCTCGCACGACTGCGCCTGACATTCGAACTGCTCGCCCATGCCACCTATGACGGCGCAGGCCAGTTTCCCGCACTGCCGGACCTCGCCGCCAATCTCAAACTCGGCAACGCCGTACTCGCCAGTTTCGCCGACGACACCCACACGCCCGGCGACTTCGCCTGGCACCGCGCCTTCCCCTCGGCGTGCGATGCGCAGGGACGCTTCGCGGGCTTCGACGCGGTCATCGCGAACCCGCCGTATATCGACTCCGAACGCATGATCAACGCCGGCCAGAAGCCGCTGCGCGAAACGCTCGCGCAACGCTGGCCGGGCGCACGCGGCAACTGGGATCTCTACATTCCGTTCATGGAACTGGGCGTCGCACTCATGGCGCCGCACGGCGCGATGGCGTATCTCACGCCGGACAAATGGCTCGCGCGGCCCTTCGGCGAGGCGTTTCGCGCGCGCCATCTCGACAAAATCGAGCGCATCGTCGCGCTGGGCCGCGATGTGTTCGAGCGTGCGCTGGTCGATTCGATCGTGACGGTCTATCGCAAAGCCGGTAGCGAAACGATCGCAACGGCTCGCCTGGAAAACGCAACGCTTCAAATGCTCGCGACAGTGAACAAATGCGAAATCGAAGCGCCGTGGACGCTCGACGCCCTGCTCTGCGCGCACTACGCGTTTGTGCAGCGGCTCGCGCGCGCGCATCCGACGCTCGGCACGTTGCTCAGTTGCGAGAACGCCTGCGCGACCGGCGACGCGTATCGGCTTGCGCCTTTGCTGGTCGAATCCAGCGCAGACTTCGACGCCTCACAGCACTATCGCGTGGTGAACACGGGCACGCTAGGCCGCTACGTCTCGCGCTGGGCCAGCAAACCGATGACGTATCTGGGCCGCCGCTACGCGCAGCCGGTTGTCGCGCGCGCGGACTTCGAAGCGGCTTTCGCAAACGGCTATCGCAGCAAAGCCGCGGCGAAAAAGATCATCGTGAAAGGCCTCACGCTGTTGCACGCCACACTCGATCTGAGCGGCGATACCGTGCCCGGCAAGACCACGCTGATCCTGCGTTCGGCCGACGAAGACCTGCTGAAATTTGCGGCCGCCGTGCTGAACTGCCCGCTCGCAGCCTTCGTCACGCGCTCGCGTTTCGGAGCGTCGAGCTACAACGGCGGCGTGGCGTTCACGAAGGCGATGATCGATGCGCTACCGGTACCTCACGACGCCAACGTGCGCGCGGGCATCGCCAGGCAAGTCAATGAAGTGATGCGCTTGGCACAGACCGGCGAACACGTAAAAAGCGAAACGCTCGCCCGCCACATCGACCGCATGCTTTACGCAGCGTACGGACTGAACGCCGATGAAATCGCGCTGATCGAGCAGCCCGCAAACAGCCGCGCCTGAAACGAAGGCAAAAAGACAAACAGGCCAAAACGAAAAAAGGGTTACAGCTTTTAGCTGTAACCCTTTTCGCGATGTTTGGTGCCGGCTGCAGGACTCGAACCCGCCACCTGATGATTACAAATCAACTGCTCTACCAGATGAGCTAAGCCGGCGTAGCCCGTGATTCTACTTCATTTCACGATCTTGAGGTGACCCTTACCGCCCTTTGCTGCACCATCGTCGGCTTTTTCTGCTGCGGATGCGGCCTCTTCGCTGCTGCTGGCCTCCTGTGGCGCAGCTTCGACTGCCGAAGCGGGCACATCTTCGTGCTCGTCCTGCGCGGACGGCAGCACGTCGTCGGCGTCGCCAGCGGGCGCTTCGACCGGGAACGCCATACCCTGGCCGTTCTCGCGCGCGTAGATCGCCAGCACATTCGACACCGGCACTTCGATCTTGTGCGACTTGCCCGAGAAGCGAGCGTGAAACTCGATCATCTCGTTGCCCATCTGCAGCTGGCTGGTAGCGTCGAAGCTGATGTTCAGCACGATCTCGCCGTCGCGCACGAACTGGCGCGGCACGCGCGTGCGGTTGTCGACCCGCACCGCGATATGCGGCGTGAAGCCGTTGTCCGTGCACCATTCGTACAGCGCACGCAGCAGATACGGCTTGGTGGAAATCTCTTGCATCAACAATCCTCAGAAGAGGCAGCGCGCGCCGGCAGTGAATCGCGCCGGCACCCGCGCCTCCTGTTGCAACAGTGACCGCTTAGCGGCGCATCACCTTTTCCGACGGCGTCAGCGCTTCGATATAGGCCGGACGGCTGAAGATGCGCTCGGCGTACTTCATCAGCGGCGCGGCGTTCTTCGACAGTTCGATGCCATAGTGATCCAGACGCCACAGCAGCGGCGCGATCGCGACGTCGAGCATCGAGAACTCTTCGCCCAGCATGTACTTGTTCTTCAGGAAGATCGGCGCGAGCTGCGTGAGGCGGTCGCGGATCGCCAGACGTGCCTTCTCGTGGTTCTTCTCGGCGGCCTTGCCCTTCTCGTTTTCGAGCGTGCTCACGTGCACGAACAGTTCCTTCTCGAAGTTGAGCAGGAACAGGCGCGCGCGGGCGCGCTGGACCGGGTCGGCCGGCATCAGTTGCGGATGCGGGAAGCGCTCGTCGATATACTCGTTGATGATGTTCGACTCGTACAGAATCAGGTCGCGCTCGACCAGAATCGGCACCTGACCATACGGATTCATCACTGCGATGTCTTCCGGTTTATTGAACAGGTCGACGTCGCGGATTTCGAAGTCCATGCCCTTTTCGAACAACACCAGCCGGCAGCGCTGGGAGAACGGGCAGGTAGTGCCGGAGTACAGAACCATCATGATTTACATTTCCTCAATAAACCCAAAAGGCCAGCGGGCGAAAACACCGCCCGACGGTCGCTAGACTGTCAGGCGGTGTGTCGTCATACCGGCCCCACGTCGGTCAGGACGTGCCTATTTGATATCTTTCCAGTACGCAGCGTTCAATCGCCACGCGAAAAAGCTCAGGACGCCGAGAAACAGAAGCACCCAGACGCCAAGCTGCTTGCGGGTGCGCTGCTCCGGTTCGGACATCCAGCCGAGGTACGCAACCAGGTCGGCCACGGCAGAATCATAATCTACCGGCGAAAGCTTCCCTGGCGTGACCTGTTGGTACCCCACAAACCGGCGGACCTTTTCCCCCGTTTCTTCATCCACCGTGTCTTCGAACTTCGCCGTGCGCACGCCCTGCAACTGCCAGAGCACGTGCGGCATGCTTACGTTCTCGAACACCATGTTGTTCCAGCCGGTCGGGCGCGTGTCGTCGCGATAGAAGCTGCGCAGATACGTGTACAGCCAGTCGCGCCCTTTTGCGCGCGCCTCCACGGAGAGGTCCGGCGGCGGCACGCCGAACCACGCCTTGGCGTCGTCCGGGCGCATCGCGACCGACATCGTGTTGCCGACCTTGTCCGTCGTGAACAACAGATTATCTTCGATCTGCTTTTGCGGAATGCCGAGATCCTGCAACCGGCTATAGCGCATCAGATTCGCACTGTGGCAATTCAGGCAATAGTTTACAAACAATTGCGCGCCGTGTTGCAGCGAAGCAAGATTTTCGCCGTTATCGGGTGCGCGGTCGAGCGGAATGTTTTCCTGAGCCGCCACAGATCCGACCCCAAGCGACAGCGCGCAAGCCACCGTCAGGCCCATCCGGACGCTCGCCCGGGCGAGCGTCGAAAAGAACAATTTCATCATCATGTCTTCCTCGCTCGCAGATTAATGGGGCTTGAACCGCACGCGTTCGGGCGGCTGCTTGAAGGTGCCAAGCGGCGTCCAGAACGGCATGCCGAGGAAAAACGCGAAGTAGACGAGCGCGCAGAACTGGGCGATCAGCGTGGCCGCCGGCGAAGGCGGTTTAGTGCCGAGAAACGCCAGCGTCAGGAAGGCAAGCACGAAGATGCCGAGGAAAACCTTGTGGAACAGCGGCCGGTAGCGGATCGACTTCACCGGCGCGCGGTCGAGCCACGGCAGGAAGAACAGCGAAATCACCGCTGTGCCCATCACCACCACGCCCCAGAATTTCGACTCGGTGAAGGCCATCGCCAGAATCACCAGCACCGCCAGCGCCGGCAGACCCGCGCGCCACTTGCCCCGCGCCCGCACGATGGCGAACAGGCCGAGCAGCCCGATCACGATCATCAGCACGATCTTGAACGGATCGGTGGTCGCGCGCAGCATCGCGTAGAAGGCCGTGAAGTACCAGACCGGCGCGATTTCCGGCGGCGTCTGCAACGGATTGGCGGGCACGAAGTTATTCGCTTCGAGGAAGTAGCCGCCCATTTCCGGCGCGAAGAACACGATCGCCGCGAAGATCATCAGGAAGATGCACACGCCCATGAAGTCGTGCACCGAGTAATAGGGATGGAACGGAATGCCGTCGAGCGGAATACCGTTCGCGTCCTTTTTCTCCTTGATCTCGATGCCGTCCGGGTTGTTCGACCCCACTTCGTGCAGTGCGACGATATGCGCCACCACCAGCCCGACCAGCACGAGCGGAATCGCGATCACGTGGAACGCGAAGAAGCGGTTGAGCGTGACGTCGGAGACCACGTAGTCGCCGCGAATCCACAGCGACAGATCGGGGCCGATGAAAGGAATCGCCGAAAAGAGATTCACGATCACCTGCGCGCCCCAGAACGACATCTGCCCCCACGGCAGCAGATAGCCGAAGAAGGCCTCGGCCATCAGGCACAGGAAGATCGCGCAGCCGAAGATCCACACTAGTTCGCGCGGCTTGCGGTACGAGCCGTAAAGCAGCCCGCGGAACATGTGCAGATACACGACCACGAAGAACATCGACGCGCCCGTGGAGTGCATGTAGCGGATCAGCCAGCCCCACGGCACCTCGCGCATGATGTACTCGACCGATGCGAACGCGAGCGTCGAATCGGGCTTGTAGTTCATGGTGAGGAAAATGCCGGTGACGATCTGGTTCACCAGCACCAGCAGCGCGAGCGAGCCGAAGAAGTACCAGAAGTTGAAGTTCTTCGGCGCGTAGTACTCGGAGACGTGGGCTTTCCACGTCGCGGTCATCGGAAAGCGTTTGTCGATCCAGCCCTGCAGACCGGATGCTTCGGACGCCTCCACCACTTCCTTGTCGGTTCCCGTCGCCATCACGCTTCTCCTTTTTCGTCCTTGCCGATCACGATCGTCGTCGCCGACGCGAACATGTAGCGCGGGATGTCGAGGTTCTGCGGCGCGGGCTTGTTCTTGAACACGCGGCCGGAAAGATCGTAGGTGGAGCCGTGGCACGGGCACAGGAAGCCGCCTGGCCAGTCGTCGGGCAGGTTGGGCTGCGGGCCTTCCTGGAAGCGCGCCGTCGGCGTACAGCCCAGATGGGTGCACACGGCGACGGCCACGAGGATGTTCTTGTGCTCGGGACGCGAGCGGAATTCGTTCTGACAGTACTCGGGCATCGGCATGGAAAACGGATGCTCGGAATTCGGGTCCGCCAGTTCGGGATCGGCCTTCTTGACGTCGGCCATCATGCGGTCGGTGCGGTTGAGAATCCACACGGGCTTGCCGCGCCAGGCCACGGTCATCATCGAGCCGGGTTCGAGCCCGGTGATGTCGACTTCGACGGGCGCGCCGGCGGCGCGGGCTTTTTCGGATGGTGCAAACGAGCCTACGAACGGTACGACTGTGGCAACGCCTCCTATGCCACTTGCTACGGACGTCGCAATCAGCCAGGTACGGCGGCTGCCATCGACGCGGTCATTATCTTTGTCTCGCATCACATCGCCCCACTTCTGAGTTGGATTTTTCCGTCACGCCGTTGCTTACCCGCGGTGCTGCCGAACGCTAGTGTGCTCGAATGGAGTTGCCATTTACAAGGGGCGGTTACCAGAAAGCGCCCGAAGTCCTTGATATCTTGGGGTTTTCCCCGAAGAAACGGGGCCATTTTCTTTTGCTTTTGTAAATGCCCGGCGAATACATAAACGCAATGCGCTTCGCCACGAAGGACCGGGCGAAGCGATTTTTATGCGCGATGAATCTAAAACCCGCATCGGACCCGATGCTCAGACCGGGTTATGAATATCGATGAACAGATGTTCGATGTCGAAGGCTTCGGAGAGATGCGTGCCCACGGCCTGCACGCCGAAGCGCTCGGTCGCATGATGACCGGCCGCGAGGAACGCCACGCCGCTTTCGGCGGCCGTGTGGGTGGTCTGCTCGGAAATCTCGCCGGTGAGGAAGACATCGGCGCCCGCGTCGATGGCGGAATCGAACAGGCTTTGCGCGGCGCCCGTGCACCACGCCACGCGGCGAATCTGCCAGTCCGGGTCGCCCAGCACCAGCGGCGTGCGGCCGAGCGTCTGTTCGACCTCGGCGGTAAAGTGCGCGAGCGTGATCGGCATGGGCAGCGTGGCCATCCAGCCAAGGTTCTGCTCGCCAAAGCGTTGTTCGCCGTTCCAGCCGAATTTCGCGCCCAACTGCGCGTTATTGCCCAGTTCCGGGTGGCAATCCAGCGGCAGGTGATACGCAAACAGGTTAAGGTCGTTGGCGAGCAACGTCTTCAGGCGCTGATATTTGCGGCCCGTGATCTGCGGCGCTTCGTTCTTCCAGAAATAACCGTGGTGAACGAGGACCGCGTCCGCACCCCATTCCAGCGCGGCTTCGAGAAAAGCCAGCGAAGCGGTCACACCGGTGGCGATCTTCTCCACGCGCCGCCGGCCTTCCACCTGCAGGCCATTGGGGCAGTAGTCCTTGAACCGCGCGGTTTCCAGAAGATTGTTCAGATACAATTCCAGTTCGATCCGATCCATATAATCCTCTAATCTTCAGATGCTTAGACGCTTTTGGCTGTTCTTCGCCCAGGCGGTGACGGTCCTGCTGGCGTTGATGTTCATCATCGCGACGCTCAAGCCGCAATGGCTTCAGCACCAGGGGCAATTCGGCAAGCAGCTCGCCGAGCCGATCGTCGCGCTACGGGAGGTAGCGCCGGGCATCGGCGGCGGTTCCGCCCAGGGCTCCTACGCGGATGCCGCCCAGAAGGCGATGCCCGCGGTCGTCAACGTGTTCTCGAGCAAGGATGGCTCGTTGCCGCCCGATCCGCGCCAGAACGACCCGCTATTCCGCTACTTTTTCGGCGATCGCAACAAGAACAACAAGCAGCAGGAACAGCCTGCGGCGAATCTCGGCTCGGGCGTCATTGTGAGTCCGGACGGTTACATTCTAACGAACCAGCACGTGATCGACGGCGCGGATCAGATCGAAATCGCCCTGTCCGATGGCCGCACCACCAATGCGAAGGTGATCGGCATCGACCCGGAAACCGACCTCGCGGTGCTCAAGATCAACCTGCCGAACCTGCCGACCATCACGCTCGGCCGCATGGATCAGACCCGCGTGGGCGACGTCGTGCTCGCCATCGGCAATCCGTTCGGCGTGGGCCAGACGGTGACGATGGGCATCATCAGCGCGCTCGGGCGCAATCACCTCGGCATCAATACCTTCGAGAACTTCATCCAGACCGATGCGCCGATCAACCCCGGCAACTCGGGCGGCGCGCTCGTCGACGTGAACGGCAACCTGCTCGGCATCAATACCGCCATCTACTCGCGCTCGGGCGGCTCGCTGGGTATCGGCTTCGCGATTCCGGTGTCCACGGCGCGCAGCGTGCTGGAAAGCATCATCACGACGGGTTCGGTCACGCGCGGCTGGATCGGCGTCGAACCGCAGGATCTCACGCCCGAGATCGCCGAATCGTTCGGCATCAACCAGAAGTCGGGCGCGATCGTCGCGGGCGTGCTGCAAGGCGGCCCGGCGGACAAGGCCGGCATCAAGCCGGGCGACATCCTGCTGTCCGTCAACGGTGAGGAAATCACCGACACCACGCGCCTGCTGAACGTGATCGCGCAGATCAAACCGGGCACCGACGCCAAGGTCCACCTCGTACGCAAGAACAAGGACATGGACCTCGACGTGACGATCGGCAAGCGCCCGCCGCCGCCCAAACAGCCCGCCAACGAAGACGGCGAAGGCGAAGACGACGGCGGTTGAGGCCGCCGCCCTCATCGGCAAACGCAATAAGACAAAAGCCCGCGAACAGCGCTGTTCGCGGGCTTTTTTCCTTGTCGATCCGGGCGTGCCGGTCAGCTGGTCGCTTCGCTCTCGTCCGGCGCTTTCTCGCCGGTGCCGATAAAGATTCGCGCAGCGATGATGCCCAGTTCGTACAGCACGATCAGCGGCAGCGCGAGGATCAGTTGCGAGAACACGTCCGGCGGCGTCACGACGGCCGCGATGATAAACGCGCCGACGATCACATACGGCCGCACTTCCTTGAGCTTCTTGACCGTCACGAGGCCCATGCGCACGAGAATCACGACGACGATCGGCACCTCGAAAGTCACGCCGAACGCGATGAACATCGTCAGCACGAAGCTCAGGTAATTGTCGATATCGGTGGTCATTTCCGCGCCCAGCGGCGCGTTGTAGTGCGCCATCACGCGGAAGATGGTCGGAAACACCACGAAATACGCGAAGGCCATGCCGCACAGGAACAGCGTGTAGCTGCTCGCCACCAGCGGCGCGACCAGCTTCTTCTCGTGCTGATAGAGACCGGGCGCCACGAACGCCCAGATCTGGTAGAGCACGACCGGCAGCGCGATCACGAAGGCGACGAGCATCGTGACTTTCATCGGCACGAAGAACGAGCCGGTGACGTCGGTGACGATCATCTTGCCGTCCTTCGGCAAGTTGTTCATGAGCGGGCGCGCCAGCAGCTTGAAGATATCCGGCGCCCAGTAGACGAGACCGACGAACACCACGATCACGGCAATGCCCGCGCGCATGATGCGGTCGCGCAATTCGACGAGGTGCGAGATGAAGGTCTCTTCAGTGCCCTCGTCCTGTTTTTGTTGGGGGTCGCTCACACCGGCCCTCGGGGGTTGGAGATGGACAAGTTCAAACTCGAATGGGGCATTGGCACGTCAGAAGAAACGCACCGGACGGCGCAGGCTGGCCGGCGTGTGCTGCGCGACGCGCGCGGCACCCGACTGCACGCGCGTGCGCCGCAGCGTCGCGCGCTTGTACCAGACCGGCGCCGCGCTTTGCTTGACGCGCCAGTTCTTGCGTTTGGCGGTGACGGCGCCGGCGTTGCCGGAGCGCCATGCGCTAGCGCTGGAACCATCGGCGATGCTGGCGCTATTGAATGCCGCGCCTTCGAGCGAAGCCACGGAAGCATCGGCGGGATCGGCGCCGCCCGCGATGCTGGGCGAAACGCTGGTGCCCTGATTCCAGGCGTCGTTCAGATCGGTTTCGTGCTTGCGCAGATTCTCGTGAACGTTTTTCTCGACGTTCTGCGCAGCCTGTTCGAACTCGCCCTTCATGCGGCGCAGCTCGTCCAGTTCGATCTCACGCGTGACTTCCGCCTTGACGTCGTTGATGTAGCGCTGCGCGCGGCCGAACAGGGCGCCCGCCGTGCGTGCGACGCGCGGCAGCCGCTCCGGTCCGAGAACGACCAGCGCGACGACGCCGATCAGCGCCATCTTGGTTAGACCCAGATCGAGCATGAATGGAGCTTTCCGTCAGCCTTGGAGCGAAACAAACAGGAACACGCGGGAATCACGCGAGAACAAGCGGGAAACGACAAAACCGCGATTAACGGAAGTCGTTCGAACGCGGCGTCTTGTCCTTGGCGTCGACGTCGACCGTGTCGCCAGTCTTGGGCAATTCGCGCTTTTGCGCATCCGCGCCCGACTCTTCGCCGTCGCGCATGCCTTCCTTGAAGCCCTTCACCGCACCGCCCAGATCGCTGCCGATATTGCGCAGTTTCTTCGTCCCGAAGACAAGCGCCACGATCAACAACACGATCAGCCAGTGCCAGATGCTCAACGAACCCATGATCAAAACTCTCCTTAACCCCGACGCCATGCGTCATGCACAGCGAGAAAACGTTGGCGCACGAACGCGCTTCACGTCTGGAATGTTGCCTTTAAGGTATTTCGGCTGCGTGGCATTCTGCCCTCTTTCAGCCGCCTTTTCAGAATCGCCTGTGAGCGTGCCGGGCGTTCAGCCCATGCGTTGCCACGGACGCGGCCCCGCCAGCAGATGCGCGTGCAGGTGATACACCTCCTGACCGCCGCCCGGACCCGTATTCACTACGGTGCGAAAACCGGTATCGCCGCCGGTGTACGACACGCCCAGATCCCTGGCGAGCCGCGCCACCAGCACGAACATTCTACCAAGCAGCGGAGCCTCGTTTTCACCGCAATCGGCGAGGGTCGAGATATGTTCGCGCGGGATCACCAGCACGTGGGTCTGCGCGGCGGGCCGGATGTCGCGAAACGCGACGAACTCGTCGTCTTCATAGACGCGCGTGCTCGGGATCAGGCCGTCGGCGATCTTGCAAAAAAGACAGGTGCTGCGGTCGTGACTCATGAGGCTCCCAGGCGGGCGCCCGGCGCGGGATCAAAACCACGCGCGCGGATCGGCCAGCGGCTTGTTGTCGTGCAGATACAGCCAGCCTTTGATGATACGGTACAACGTCCAGATTGCGACAGCCCACAGAATTGGAATGCCGATCACCACGACGAACAGCGCAATGCCGATCAGGTGTCCCGCCAGCCCGTACCAGAAGGTGCGGATCTGCCAGGTGAAATGCCGCTCGTACGGCGTGCCGGCGGCTTCGTCGCGCTTGAGGTAGTTGATGATGATCGCCACCAGCACGGTCACGCCGCCCGTTAGCCAGTAGAACGCGTACAGGCCGTAGAGCACGTGCGTGAGGGTGCGCAGGCTGCGCAGACGATCCGCATCGAGCGAATCGCGCAAGGCGGGAGGCGGATAACCGCCGGACGTGGACATGCGTGGTGTCTCCTGTCGACAGACGCCCGTCCGGAGTGGACGGGCCTCGATGCTTTCGACAAGCCTACTCGAAACCGGTTGCCTGCGCGGCGATCCCGCAACGAAGCGATCACGCAGCAACGACGCAGCAACGACGAAGCAGCGCCAGATTACTCGCCGCTTTCCTCGCGCTCACGGCTCTTGCGCAGTGCCTTCTCTTCCAGTCCCGACAGGCCTTCGCGGCGTTCCAGCTCGGCCAGCACGTCGGCGGGGCTCAGGTCGAAGTGCGACAGCGTGACGAGGCAATGGAACCACAGATCGGCCATTTCGCCGACCAGCGCCTTCGGCGCGCCGCCCTGGCGCACGTCCTTCGCGGCCAGCACGACTTCGGTGGCTTCTTCGCCGACCTTCTTGAGCACCGCGTCGTCGCCCTTGTGGAACAGACGTGCCACGTAGGAGGAATCCGGGTCGCCGCCCTTGCGGCTGTCGATCACGGCTGCGAGGCGCAGCAGCGTGTCGTTAGTGTTCAGTTGCGTCATTTGTAGATGTGTTCGGGGTCTTTCAGCACGGGATCGACGGCGACCCAGCGGCCTTCGTCGACGGTGCCTTCGAATTGCTGGAAAAAGCACGAGTGGCGGCCCGTATGGCACGCGATGCCGGACACCTGCTCGATCTTGAGCAGCACGACGTCTTCGTCGCAATCCAGACGGATCTCGCTCACGTGCTGCACGTGGCCCGATTCCTCGCCCTTGAACCACAGGCGCTGGCGCGAGCGCGAGAAGTACACGGCGCGGCGCGTTTCGACCGTTTTGGCGAGCGCTTCGCGGTTCATCCACGCGAACATCAGCACGTCGCCGGTCGTGGCTTCCTGGGCGATCACCGGCACGAGGCCGTTGGCGTCCCAGTTGACCTTGTCGAGCCAGCCCGCGTTTTCACTGGAAGTGTTGGTCATCGCCTTACATCCTCACCGAAATGCCCTGATCGGCCATAAAGCGCTTCGCTTCGCCGACGGTATGCTGGCCATAGTGGAAGATGCTCGCCGCCAGCACCGCATCGGCGTGGCCCTTGACGACGCCATCGGCCAGATCCTGCAGCCCGCCCACGCCGCCCGAGGCGATCACGGGCACCGGCACGGCGTCCGAGACGGCGCGCGTGAGGTCGAGGTCGAAGCCACTCTTGGTGCCGTCGCGGTCCATGCTGGTCAGCAGGATTTCGCCCGCGCCGAATTCGGCCATCTTGCGCGCCCACTCGACGGCGTCGAGGCCCGTGGCCTTGCGCCCGCCGTGCGTGAACACTTCCCAGCGCGCCGGTTCGCCGGGCGCCGAGGTGCGCTTGGCGTCGATCGCCACGACGATGCACTGCGAGCCGTACTTGTCCGCCGCATCGCGCACGAGTTGCGGATTCGCCACCGCCGACGAGTTCATGCCGATCTTGTCCGCGCCCGCGTTGAGCAGGCGGCGCACATCGGTGACGGCGCGCACGCCGCCGCCGACCGTCAGCGGAATGAAGACCTGCGAGGCCACCTCTTCGATGATCGGCAGGATCAGATCGCGCCCGTCGGAGGTCGCGGTGATGTCGAGGAAGGTGAGTTCGTCCGCGCCCTGCTCGTCATAGCGGCGCGCGATTTCGACGGGGTCGCCCGCGTCGCGCAGCTCGACGAAATTGACGCCCTTGACGACCCGTCCGGCGGTCACGTCGAGACAGGGGATGATGCGTTTGGGTAGAGCCATGATCTTGCCGATGATGCCGGTCGGTGAATGTCTATCGGTGCGGTCTGCCAGACACGGCAGCGAGCGCTTGTCGCGAAATTCGCGCGTAGCGTCCACCATGCGCGGCCGCCAGAAAGCAAAAGGCCTCCAGTGACGGAGGCCATGTGCGCGACGCTTACGCGTCGTCGGATTCGCGCAGGCTGTCCGCGCGCGTTTGCGCCGCCGCGAAATCGAGGTCGCCCGAGTAGATCGCACGGCCGCAGATCACGCCTTCGACGCCTTCGTCTTCGACTTCGCACAGCGCGTCGATATCGGCGAGGTTCGACAGGCCGCCGCTCGCGATCACCGGAATCTTCACCGCGCGCGCAAGGCGCACCGTCGCTTCGATGTTGATGCCTTGCAGCATGCCGTCGCGGCCGATGTCGGTGTAGATGATCGATTCGGCGCCGTAGTCCTCGAACTTGCGCGCGAGATCCACGACTTCGTGGCCGGTGAGCTTGCTCCAGCCGTCGGTGGCAACCTTGCCGTCCTTCGCGTCCAGGCCGACGATGATGTGGCCCCCGAACGCCGTGCACGCTTCCTGGAGGAAGCCCGGGTTCTTCACCGCAGCCGTGCCGATGATGACGTAAGAGAGACCGTCGTCGAGGTAACGCTCGATCGTGTCGAGGTCACGGATACCGCCGCCCAGCTGGACGGGAATCTTGTCGCCGACTTCGCGAATGATTTCGCGGATCGCGTCTTCGTTCTTCGGCTTGCCCGCGAAGGCGCCATTCAGGTCGACGAGGTGCAGACGGCGTGCGCCGCGCTCGACCCAATGTCGGGCCATGGCCGCCGGTTCCTCGGAGAAAATAGTCGCCTGGTCCATATCGCCTTGTTTCAGGCGTACACAGTGACCGTCTTTGAGATCGATGGCCGGAATCAGCAGCATAGCTAACGGGTGATATCTGGAAGGGGTTGGAATCAGCAGGCATCGGCGGAAAAAAGACCCGATCCGACGCCGTTTCGCTAGTTTAGTACAACTCTTTCGACGGCCTTGCCGATACCAGTCGGCGCGGCCGCCAGGGACTTACGGGTTCCAGTGGACGAAGTTGCGATACACGCGCAGACCGGCTGCGGCGCTCTTCTCCGGGTGGAATTGGGTGGCGAAGATGTTATCCCGCGCCACCGCCGAGGTAAAGGCAGCGCCGTACGGCGTTTCGCCAACGGTGTGCGCCGCATCGGCGGGCACCACGTAGTAGCTGTGGACGAAGTAGAAGTAGCTGTCGTCCGGCACGCCGTCCCAGAGCGCATGGGCGCGCGACTGGCGCACACGGTTCCAGCCCATCTGCGGCACCTTGAAGCGCGAGCCGTCGTCCTGCAACTGGCCTTGCAGCTCGAAACGCACCACTTTGCCCGGCAGCAGGCCGAGACCCGGCGTATCGCCTTCGGCGCTCCAGTCGAACAGCATCTGCTCGCCCACGCACACGCCCATCAGCGGCTTGCTGCGCGAAGCTTCGATCACGGCGTCCTGCAGGCCCGATTCCGCGAGGCTACGCATGCAGTCGGGCATCGCGCCCTGCCCCGGCAGCACCACGCGGTCAGCCGCGCGGATCGCTTCCGGGCGCTCGACGATCTGCACGTCGGCTTCGGGAGCCGCCTGTTTCAGCGCCTGGGCGACCGAACGCAGGTTGCCCATCCCATAATCCACAATCGCAATTGAAGTAGTCATCTCGATTCAGGACCGTCCGTCCTGCTATCTGGCAATCTGTCCGAGGCCCGTCATGACGGCGTTGCGCAAGTCGCATGCGCGCACCTGACGGTACGCATCGCACATCGCGAACTGGCCGCGCCGTTGACTGAGCGTCTGGCTGATTAAAGGCTGCCCTTCGTCGACGGAATCTTGCCCGCCTGACGCTCGTCGAACTCGGCGGCCTGGCGCAGCGCGCGACCGAAGGCCTTGAATACGGTTTCCAGCTGATGGTGAGCGTTCAGGCCGCGCAGATTGTCGATATGCAGCGTCACGCCGGCATGATTGACGAAGCCGCGGAAGAATTCGATCGACAGATCGACGTCGAAGCTGCCGATGCGCGCACGCGTGAACGGCACGTGGAACTCCAGACCCGGACGGCCCGAGAAGTCCACCACCACGCGCGAGAGCGCCTCGTCGAGCGGCACATAGGCATGGCCGTAGCGGCGGATGCCCTTTTTATCGCCGATGGCCTGCGCCACCGCCTGGCCGAGCGTGATGCCGACGTCTTCCACCGTATGGTGGTCGTCGATATGCGTGTCGCCATGCGCCTCGACTTCGAGATCGATCAGACCGTGTCGTGCGATCTGATCGAGCATGTGGTCGAGAAACGGCACGCCGGTCTTGAGCTTTTGCTCACCGGTGCCGTCCAGATTGATTTTCACGCTGATCTGCGTTTCGCTGGTGTTGCGAACGACTTGCGCGACGCGCATGGCAAATTCCTTCAAACAGCCCGTAACAGGAGGGATTAGAGAGGCGCTCGCTCAGGACTCGTGGGGACGGTTCACTTGAGGACAAGCTTCAGGGCGGCGAGCAGCTGCGCGTTTTCGCCGGGAGTCCCGACGGTCAGGCGCACACAATTCGCCAGCAATGGATGCATTTTACTCACGTTTTTGACCAGAACCCGCGCCGTGAGTAGCGTATCGAACACAGCGGGCGCATCCGGCACGCGCACGAGCAGGAAATTGCCGGCGCTTTCGAATACTTCGGCGTCCGGCAGTTTCGCCACTTCGGCGGCCAGATCGGCACGTCCGGCGCGCAGTTCGGCGGCCTGCGCGTCGAGCACGTCGAGGTGATCGAGCAGGAAACCGGCGGCGGCCTGGGTCAGCACGTTGATGTTGTACGGCGGCCGCACCTTGTCGATTTCGTTGAGCCACGCCGCGCGGCCCGCGAGATAGCCCAGACGGATGCCCGCGAGGCCGAGCTTGGACATCGTGCGCATGACGACCACGTTGTCGAACTCGCCGGCGCGCGCCATCCAGCTTCGCTCGGCGAACGGCTGGTAAGCCTCGTCGATCACCACGAGACCGTTCGCGGCCGCTGCGGCGGCGATCACGCGCTCGATATCGGCGTCGGCGAACAGCGTGCCGGTCGGGTTATTCGGATACGCGAGCCAGATCACGGCCGGCCGATGCTCGCCGATCGCCGTCACCATGGCGTCCGTGTCGAGCGTGAAATCGGCGTTCAGCGGCACGCCGACGAACTCCACCTGGGCGAATTTCGCCGACATCGCGTACATCACGAAGCCCGGCACCGGCGCGAGCACTTTGGCGCCCGGCTTTGCGCACGCCATCGTGACCATGCTGATGATTTCATCCGAACCGTTGCCGAGCAGCACATCGCACTCTGCCGGCACGTGCATCGCGGCCTTGAGCTTCGCCATCAACGCTTCGGGACGCGGCGCCGGATAGCGGTTGAGCGCCACGCCGGCGAGATGCTCGCCCAGGCGCGCAGCCAGATCGGCGGGCAGCGAAAACGGGTTCTCCATCGCGTCGAGCTTCACGAAGCCGGTCGCGTCGGGCACCGGGTAACTCGTCATTGCGAGCACGTCGGAGCGGATGATGTCTTGAGGTGTCGTCATGTCAGGTTGGCTCGCGCGTGCAATGGCGGCGAGCCGGATCGGGCGGCTCAAGTGCTGCGTGGGCCGTCCTGGTTATTGTTGGCCATGGAATGAACTAGCTCTGGCCTTGCTCTGGTCTCAGGCGCGTGGGTGCTGCCGTGCTTCGTCGCTACTCAAACGCTACTCAAACGCAACTGCGGTCTTCCTGGCATCGTCTGCCTGTCGTCAGGCGCGCCGCCCGGTTGTGCCGCGCGGCGCACGACACATCAGTTCTTCATGCGGTATTCCGCGCTGCGCGCGTGTGCCTGCAGACCTTCGCCATAAGCGAGTTCCGCGGCGATCTCGCCAAGCGTCTGCGCGCCTTCCGCGCTGACTTCGATCAGGCTCGAACGCTTGATGAAATCATAGACGCCCAGCGGCGACGAGAAACGTGCGGTACGCGACGTAGGCAGCACGTGATTCGGCCCCGCACAGTAGTCGCCCAGGCTTTCGCTGGTGTAGCGGCCGAGGAAGATCGCGCCCGCGTGGCGGATTTCGGCGCCCCACTTCTGCGGCTCCAGCGCCGAGATTTCCAGGTGTTCCGGCGCGATGTCGTTGGCGATCGCGCAGGCTTCGGCCATATCGCGCACCTTCACCAGCGCGCCGCGATTGGTCAGCGACGTGGCGATCACTTCGGAGCGCGGCATGGTCGGCAGCAATTCGTCGATGGCGGCTTCCACGCGCTTGATGAAGCTTTCGTCCGGGCACAGCAGGATCGATTGCGCGAGTTCGTCGTGCTCGGCCTGCGAGAACAGGTCCATCGCGACCCAGCGCGGATCGGTCGTGCCGTCGCAGATCACGAGAATTTCCGAAGGACCGGCGATCATGTCGATGCCGACCGTGCCGAACACGCGGCGCTTGGCCGATGCCACATACGCGTTGCCCGGGCCGCAGATCTTGTCGACCGGCGGAATGGTTTCCGTGCCGTAAGCGAGCGCGGCCACGGCCTGCGCGCCGCCGATCGTGAACACGCGATCGACGCCGGCGATCAGCGCGGCGGCCAGCACCAGCGGGTTCTTCACGCCGTCGGGCGTGGGCACGACCATGATGATTTCGCGCACGCCCGCGACGCGCGCGGGAATCGCGTTCATCAGCACCGACGACGGATACGCCGCCTTGCCGCCCGGCACATACAGGCCGACGCGGTCGAGCGGCGTGACCTTCTGGCCAAGCACCGTGCCGTCCGATTCCGTGTACTGCCAGCTATGCGAGCCGCACTCGATACGCTGCTTTTCGTGATAGCCGCGCACGCGCGCCGCTGCCGCTTCGAGCGCGGCGCGCTGCTTCGGCTGCAGGCTTTCGAGGGCCGCTTCGAGTTCGCTGACCGGCAATTCGAGCGCCGCGACGCTCTTCGCGTCCAGGCGGTCGAAGCGCTGCGTGTACTCGAGCACGGCGGCGTCGCCGCGCGACTTCACATCGGCCAGAATCTGCGCCACCGAGCGCTCGATCGCCTCATCTTCGCTCGCCTCGAACGCGAGCACCGCGTGCAGCGCCTTCTTGAAGCCTGCCGCGCTGGAGTCGAGTTTGCGAATCGTGATAGCCATGCTGATATCCATCCGTGTCAGTAATGCGCGGGTGACGCGCAGCGCCTTTTGAGATACGCGAGGCGCGGTTTGGCGTGCGGGACGCGAGCGCTGCACGCTCGCGCCGGAACACGCCTTAAACAGCCAGTCAGGCGGCCTGTTCGCCGCGCGACGCGCGTTCGAACGCGTCGAGGAACGGCCGCAGTGCGGCGCGCTTCAGTTTGAGCGCAGCCTGATTCACGACGAGACGCGACGAGATCTCCATGATCTCTTCGACTTCGACCAGATCGTTTGCGCGCAGCGTGCCGCCCGTGCTGACCAGGTCGACGATCGCGTCGGCGAGACCGACCAGCGGCGCGAGTTCCATCGAGCCATACAGCTTGATCAGGTCGACGTGCACGCCCTTGGCCGCGAAATGCTGACGCGCGGCTTCGGTGTACTTGGTCGCCACGCGCAGACGCGCGCCCTGGCGCACGGCGTTCGCGTAGTCGAAACCGTTCTTCACGGCCACCGACAGACGGCAGCGCGCGATGTCCAGATCGATCGGCTGATAGAGACCGCCGCCGCCGTGCTCGTTGAGCACGTCCTTGCCCGCCACGCCGAAGTCGGCCGCGCCGTATTCCACGTAGGTGGGCACGTCGGTCGCGCGCACGATGATGACGCGCAGGTTCGGGTCCGTAGTCGGCAGGATCAGCTTGCGCGAGGTTTCCGGATCTTCGGTCACATGCACGCCCGCCGCGGCGAGCAGCGGCATCGTTTCTTCGAAGATGCGGCCCTTCGAGAGCGCGAGCGTCAGCGGCGCGCCGGCAGCGGCGGCCGGCGTGGGTTGCGTCTGAACCGTGCTCATGCCTCGTTCCCCTTGATGCGCTTCACGTTGGCGCCGAGCTTCGTCAGCTTGGCTTCCATGCGGTCGTAGCCGCGGTCGAGGTGATAAATGCGGTCGATCAGCGTTTCGCCTTCGGCGCACATGGCGGCGATCACGAGGCTGGCCGATGCGCGCAGATCGGTGGCCATCACCTTCGCGCCCGAGAGCTTTTCCACGCCGGCGATCAGTGCGGTCTTGCCGTCGGTCGTGATGTGCGCGCCCAGACGGTTCAGTTCCTGCACGTGCATGAAGCGGTTTTCGAAGATGTTTTCGACCACTTGCGAGGTGCCGTCCGCGATCGTGTTGAGCGCCATGAACTGCGCCTGCATGTCGGTCGGGAACGCCGGGTATTCGGAGGTGCGCAGATTCACGGCGCGAGCGCGCTCGTGCATCGTCACGCGCATCCAGTCATCGCCTTCCTCGATCGTCACGCCCGCTTCGCGCAGCTTGTCCGTGACCGCGTCGAGCGTGCTCGGGCGCACGTTGCGCAGGATCACGTCGCCGCCCGTCGCCGCCACCGCGCACAGGAACGTGCCCGCTTCGATACGGTCGGGAATGACGGTGTGCTGGGCGCCGTGCAGCTTCTCGACGCCTTGAATGACCAGACGATCCGTGCCGATGCCTTCGATCTTCGCGCCCATCGCCACCAGCAGGTGCGCGAGGTCGCCCACTTCCGGCTCGCGCGCGGCGTTTTCGATGATGGTTTCGCCATCGGCCAGCACGGCGGCCATCAGCAGGTTTTCCGTGCCGGTGACCGTGATCATGTCGGTGACGATGCGCGCGCCCTTCAGGCGCTTCGCGCGGGCTTCGATGAAACCGTGCTCGATCGAGATCTCGGCGCCCATCGCCTGCAGGCCCTTGATGTGCTGATCGACCGGACGCGCGCCAATTGCGCAGCCGCCCGGCAGCGACACGCGGGCTTCGCCGAAGCGCGCCACCAGCGGGCCGAGCACGAGAATCGACGCGCGCATGGTCTTGACCAGCTCATACGGCGCGACGAGGTTGTTCACGTTCGAGGCGTCGAGCAGCACGCGCGCGCCATCCTGTTCGGTGCGCACGCCCATCTGGTTGAGCAGCTTGAGCGTGGTGCGCACGTCCTGGAGGTCGGGCACGTTGTCGAGCTGGACGGGTTCGGCGCTCAGCAGAGCGGCGCACAAAATCGGCAGCGCGGCATTCTTCGCGCCGGAAACGATGACTTCCCCCGCGAGCTTCTGCCCGCCGACGATGACGAGTTTGTCCATGCCTGAAGTTTCCTGATCGTTGCGGCCGGCTTGCGGCGCTGCGTCGTGTTGAACGGCGCCGCTGGCTGCGGCGCCTTTATCCTGGGTGATTCGCACTGAGATTCCAGATTATGCGTTCTGCCATTCGGCGGGCGTGAGCGTCTTCATGCTGAGCGCGTGAATTTCCTGGCGCATACGGTCGCCGAGCGCCGCATAGACGAGCTGATGGCGCTGGATCAGACGCTTGCCGTCGAACGCCGACGAGACGATCGTCGCGAAGAAGTGCTGACCATCGCCCTCGACTTCGAGATGCTCGCACGCGAGACCTGCCGAGATGTACTGCTTGACCTGTTCCGGAGTCGGCAACGTAGCTGACATGGGTAGTGCTCCTGCCTGATATTGCGCTTAGTGGCGCAGCTTGTAGCCGCTTGCGAGCAGACGCATCGCAAGCGTCGCCAGCACCACGAAAAAGACGAAAACGATCGCCAGACTTTGCAGCGGGTTGATATCGGAAAGCCCGAAGAACCCGTAGCGGAAGCCGTCGATCATGTAGAAGAACGGGTTAAGCCGCGACACCTCGCGCCAGACCGGCGGCAGCGTATGCGTCGAATAGAACACGCCCGAAAGGAACGTGAGCGGCATGATAAGAAAGTTCTGAAACGCCGCGAGCTGGTCGAATTTTTCGGCCCAGATCCCGGCGATCAGGCCGAGCGTGCCGAGAATCGCCGAGCCGAGCACCGCAAAAGCGATGATGTAAAGCGGCGCGGCGAAGCTCATCGGGATGAACCAGATCGTCACGACGAACACGCCCGCGCCAACGGCGAGGCCGCGCACGATCGAGGCGAGCACGTAAGCCCCAAACATCTCCCAGGCGGCGAGCGGCGGCAATAGAACGAATACGAGATTGCCCGTGATCTTCGACTGGATCAGCGAAGACGACGAATTGGCGAAGGCGTTCTGCAGCACGCTCATCATCACGAGGCCGGGAATCAGGAAGCTCGTGTATTCCACGCCCGGATAGACCTCGACGTGGCCGCGCAGCGCGTGGCCGAAGATCGTCAGATAGAGCAGCGCGGTAATCACCGGCGCCAGCACGGTCTGGAAGGCGACCTTCCAGAAACGCAGCACTTCTTTGTAAAACAGCGTACGGAAACCGCTCATGCGAGCCCCTCGATCACTTCCGGACCGTTCATCACCTGCACGAAGACGTCTTCGAGATCGGCCTTGCGTACTTCCATTTCTTCGAGCTTGCAGCCATTCGCGCGGCACAGGCCGAGAATGCGCTCGACTTCGTCATAGCTCGTCAGACGCAGCAGATGCTGGTTGCCGTTGCCGTTCGGCAGGTTCGACATATCGACGGCGAGCGAGCGCAGTTCGGTGGGCAGCGCGCCTTCCGAGAAGCGCAGATACAGCTGCGTGCCCGCGAAGCGTTGCAGCAGCGTGCTGGTGCGTTCGAGCGCGACCACCTCGCCGCGACGCAGCATGGCGATGCGGTCGCACAGCTCTTCCGCTTCTTCCAGATAGTGCGTCGTGAGCACGATGGTGTGCCCTTCGCGGTTCAGGCGCGCGATGAACTTCCAGAGCGTCTGGCGCAATTCGACGTCCACGCCGGCGGTGGGTTCGTCGAGCACGATCACGGGCGGCCGATGCACCAGCGCCTGCGCGACCAGCACGCGACGCTTCATGCCGCCCGAGAGCGCACGCATGTTGACGTCGGCTTTCTCGGTGAGATCGAGATTGGCCATGACTTCGTCGATCCACGCGTCGTTATTGCGCAGACCGAAGTAGCCGGACTGGATGCGCAGCGTCTCGCGCACCGTGAAGAACGGATCGAAAACGAGTTCCTGGGGCACCACGCCGAGATTGCGGCGCGCATTGCGGTAGTCTCTGACGACATCGTGACCGCGCACGGCGATCGTGCCCTCGTCGGCTCGCGCGAGGCCGGCAAGCGCGCTGATGAGCGTCGTTTTGCCCGCGCCGTTCGGGCCGAGCAGCCCGAAGAACTCGCCCTCTTCGACCGTGAAGCTGACGCCTTTGAGCGCCTGAAGCTCTTTGTAGCGCTTCTTGACGTTACGGATTTCTATGGCTGGCATGACTCAGACGCCGCCCGTCTTGAACGGTGCGGCCGGTAAGTGCATCAATGCTGCGGGGAGACCGCGGGGAAACCTTATTTGGGGACGGTTTTAAGCGCCATCATCGCTCCCGGAACCGGGGGCAACGCCCAAAAAACGTTTGATTATAGGCCAAGTCGGAAAGCCCGACCCGACCTCGGTCTGAACAGGGAGATGGGAAATGCGCCGGTTTGCGCGCGCCTGATGCCGATTAAAGCGGATCACGCGCGAGACCGGCGCGCGTCAATGTCGCTCGTGCAGGAGCGTATCGACGCCATAGGCGCGCGCGAGAGCCGCGAGCGCGGTGGGCAGATTGAGAACGCTGAGCGTGGCGCCGCGTTCACGCGCGGCGCGTTGCCACGCGATCAGTACGGCAAGCGCCGACGAATCGAATTGCTTGAGCGGCGCGCAATCGACGGCGGTCACGCCCGCCTTGATCTGCGCGAGACCCGCCGAGAGCGCGGCATTCGCGCTCTCGTGGGTCAGCGTAGCGCCGATGGCGAAGCCCTCGCTCACGAAGCGGCCTTGCCGGCGGCGAGTTGCTGGTTACGCTGCGTCAGGAACGAGATCAGGCCTTGCACACCGCCCTGCTGGATCTTTTCCTGGAACTGCTGCTGGTAAGCCTGGATCAGCCATGCGCCGAGTACGTTGATGTCATACACGCGCCAGCCTTGCGGCGTCTTGTAGAGACGGTAGTCGAGCTCGATCGGCTGGCCGTTGTTCAGCACGGTCGAACGGACCACGACATCGGTATCGTCCGGGTTGGCGCGGAACGGCTTGTATTCGATCTGCTGGTCGCGAACCTGAGCCAGCGCGCCCGAGTACGTGCGGATCAGCAGCATCTTGAACTGCTCGATGACCTGTTGCTGCTGGTCCGGCGTGGCGGCGCGCCAGTTGCGGCCCATCGCCAGTTGCGTCGTGCGGCGGAAGTCGGTGTACGGCAGGATCTTCTCGTTCACGAGTTGCGTGATCTTCGAGATGTCGCCCGACTGGATCGACTTGTCGCCCTTGATCTGGTCCATGACCTGCTGCGTGATCGTCTTGATCATCGCGTCAGGGTTGCTGGTGTCCACCGTCTGCGCGGATGCCGAGCCGGCAAACGCAAAAAACATGGCAAAAATCGGAAACAGAAAGAATTTTTTCATATCGAGTCCTGCAAGATGGGGAGATACGCCCCGTTGGACGCCAAAGATAGCACGCGAGTTCTATCGCACCGAGTCAATAAGTGCCAGGAAACTGCGACAAGCGTATCGATCTGTTACGTCAGACGTGGGACGCCGGCGCGCACGGCCGCCTGGGCCGCGCCGCGCCGGGCTTCTGATTAATGCAGGCGCAGCAGACCCGGATAGCCGATGCGCGCCGGCGGGATCATCTGATCGCCGGGAACGCTGGTCGCCGAAGCGGCGTCCGGTGCCTCGGCGCCCGATGCGGCTTCCGGCGCCACCGCCGCCGATGCGCCTGCCGGCACCGCCGCAGCCGAAGCGCCATTCGGGCTGGCCGGCGGCATGCTGGCCGCCGTAGGCGTTGCAGCACGCGCAGTGCCCGAAGCAGGCACTGCAGCCGTCGCGCCCGAAGCCGGAGCAGCCGCGCCAGCCGCAGACGCAGCGCCGTCATCCGGCTCGCCGTAGTTCGGCGGCGGCGCGCCGTCACCGTAATCGGGCAGGCTCGACTGCGACGCGTGGCCATCCGAAAGCTGATAGCGGCGGCGCTGCAGATAGGTGTTGCGCACGAACGAATACTTGTCGATGGCCGCGCCTTCGAGCAGGTCGCTCGCACCCAGCAGGTTCGCACGCGTGCTGACGACGTTCAGGCCGTAGAGGCCCCACGACAGCGCCGCCGGATCGACATAGCTGACCGGATTGATGAAGTAGTTGCCGACAAGACCCACACCGTCACGCACCGTGCTCGGCCCGAACAGCGGCAGCACGAGATACGGGCCGGCCGGCACGCCGTAGTGACCGAGCGTCAGGCCGAAGTCCTGGTTGTGCTTGGGCAGCTTAGCGAGCGTCGCCACGTCGAACAGACCGCCCACGCCGAAAACCGTGTTGATCACGATCCGCATGATGTCTTCGACACCATCGGTGATCTTCAGCTGCAGGAAGTTGTTGGCCGCGTTGTAGACATCACCGATATTGGCGAAGAAGTTCGTCACGCTGTCACGCACCGGCTGCGGCGTGACCTTCACGTAACCCTTCGCGACCGGCTTGAGCGCGTACTGGTCCACCTTGTCGTTGAAGGTGTAGACCGTGCGGTTGAAGCCTTCCCACGGATCGTCCTTCGACGGCGTCTGCACCGTCGAGCATGCCGTCAGCGCGAGCGCCGCGACGCCGATCGTGATGGCGCGCATGCGTGTGGTGATCATCTTTATTCTCCTTATTGGGCCGCCGCGCCGGAGCCTGCCTGCGCTGGCGCCGGGACGGGTGCGGCATTCTCGCCGCCCGCTGCCCCACCGGCCGCCCCGTTCGCGGCCCCGCTGCCTGCGCTGCTACCCGCGCTGCTGCCAGATTTCGCGGCGCCCGAATCGGCCGCCTTGCTGTACAGGAACTGACTGATCAGATTCTCGAGCACGATTGCCGACTGCGTCATCGCAATCGTGTCGCCGTTCTTGAGCATGTCGGTGTCGCCGCCCGGCTCCAGCCCGATGTACTGCTCGCCGAGCAGACCCGACGTCAGGATCTTCGCTGACGTGTCCTTCGGGAACGGGTACTGCTGGTCCAGATTGAGCGTCACGAGCGCCTGATAGGTGTTGGTATCGAAGCCGATCGACGCCACGCGGCCCACCGTCACGCCCGCGCTCTTGACGGGCGCGCGCGGCTTGAGACCGCCGATGTTGTCGAATTTGAGCTTCACGGTGTAGGTCTGCTGGAACGAGAGCGAGCTCATATTGCCGGCCTTCAGCGCGAGAAACAGCAGCGCAACGAAGCCCAGCACCACGAACAAGCCGACCCAGAAGTCGAGAGCAGTCTTTTTCATCGTCATCCCAATGAGAATCCGTTGCGGCGGCGCCCCAAGGCGCCTGCCGCGTGGCCCTGACGCGCCGCCTGAAGAGGACCGGCGCGCCGCGGGCCGAAGCCTTTAGCTGAACATCAGCGCGGTAAGCAGGAAGTCGAGGCCGAGCACCGCAAGCGATGCGTACACGACGGTCTTGGTGGTTGCGCGCGACACGCCTTCGGGCGTGGGCTTCGCTTCGTAACCCTGGTACAGCGCGGTGAACGTCACGGCAAAGCCGAACACGATGCTCTTGATCACGCCGTTGCCCACGTCGGTCCAGACATCGACGCCGCCCTGCATCTGCGACCAGAACGCGCCGGAATCCACGCCGATCAGCAGCACGCCCACCACATAGCCGCCCAGAATGCCGACCGCGCTGAAGATGGCCGCCAGAATGGGCATGGCGACCACGCCCGCCCACATGCGCGGCGCCACCACGATGCGCACGGGGTCGACCGCCATCATTTCCATGGCCGTCAGCTGCTCGCCCGCCTTCATCAAGCCGATTTCAGCGGTAAGCGACGTGCCCGCGCGGCCCGCGAACAGCAGCGCCGTGACCACCGGACCGAGTTCGCGCACCAGCGACAGCGCCACCAGCAGACCGAGCGCCTGCTCCGAACCATAACGGTTGAGCGTGTAATAGCCCTGCAGACCCAGCACGAAGCCGACAAACAGCCCCGACACCGCAATGATCAGCAGCGAATAATTACCGACGAAGTGGATCTGCTTCGTGACAAGACGCGGACGGCGCAGCAGCGGGAAAAATTCCAGCACGAGGCGCACGAAGAAACGCGTGGCGTGGCCCGCGCGCGTAATCGAGTCGAGCACACCGCGCCCGACCGAACTGATAGCGCCGATCATGAACGGCCTCCGCCAATGCCGAAGTCCGCATCGAGCGGCACATTCGTCGGGTAATGAAAGCGGAACGGACCGTCCGGCGCGCCGTCGATGAACTGGCGCACGATCGGATCGGTCGAGGCGCGCAGCTCAGCCGGAGTGCCTTGCGCCTGCACTTTGCCGTTCGCGACGAAATACACGTAATCGGCGATGGCGAACGACTCCGGCACGTCATGCGTAACGAGGATGGACGTCGCGCCCAGCGCGTCGTTCAGCGTGCGGATGAGGTTCGCGGTAATGCCGAGGGAAATCGGGTCGAGCCCGGCGAAAGGCTCGTCGTACATCATGAGTTGCGGATCGAGCGCGATCGCGCGCGCAAGCGCCACGCGGCGCGCCATGCCGCCCGAAATCTCCGACGGCGCGAGATCGCGCGCGCCGCGCAGACCCACGGCGTTGAGCTTCATGAGCACGAGGTCGCGGATCAGTTCTTCGGGGAGATCGGTGTGTTCGCGCAGGGCGAAGGCCACGTTGTCGAACACCGACATATCCGTGAACAGTGCGCCGAACTGGAACAGCATGCCCATTTTGCGGCGCAGCGCGTAAAGGCCTTCGCGCGTCTGCGCGCCGACGTCCTGGCCCTGAAATAGCACCTGGCCGCGCTGCGCGCGCACCAGTCCGCCGATCAGGCGCAGCACCGTAGTCTTGCCGCCGCCCGAGCCGCCCATGACCGCGACCACCTGACCGCGGCCAAAGCGCATGTTCAGTCCGGACAGGACGAGCCGGTCGCTATAGCCGAAGTCGACGTCGCGCAGCTCCAGAAGGGTCTCAGAGGATGAGGGCACGTAAGCTGACAAGTCCATTTACACGAAGGCGGGATTATAGGGCCATCGTGAAATTGATGCCGCGATGCGCCCATGACCGTTTCTTGACGCAGCAGCGCCGTAGGACGCCTGCTGCCGCTCATTCCCCGCCGCTTCGCGCCCCGATTCTGTCGAGGAGCGAAGCGCGGCGAGGCCGGGGCATTATTGCGTAAACGCTTTGCGCAGCGCAGCAACGGCGGCAGCCGGTTCGGCCGCCTCGGTGACGGCGCGCACGACCGCCGCACTGCCCGCGCCGGTGGCGAGCACTTCCGGCAGGACGGCACCGTCGATGCCGCCGATCGCGACCATCGGCACCACGCCTTCGAGCAGTTGCACGTAGCGCTTGAGGCGCTTCATGCCTTGCGGGGCCGTGGGCATTTCCTTGGTCGTGGTGGCGAACACCGCGCCGCACGCGATGTAGCTCGGGCGGAAGTGCAGCGCCGTGAGCATTTCGAAGTACCCGTGCGTGGACAGGCCGAGGCGAATGCCCGATGCCGCCAGCGCGTACAGATCGGCTTCGCGCAGATCTTCCTGGCCGAGGTGGACGCCGTAAGCGCCCGCCGCCATCGCCGCCTGCCAGTGATCGTTGATGAACAGTTGCGCATCGTGCTTGCGGCCAGCCGCGACGCAGCGCTCGATCTCGTGCGTGAGTTCCGCCGAGGCCGTCTTCTTGCTGCGCAACTGCACGGTCTTCACGCCGAAGTCGAGCACGCGCTCGACCCAGTCGGCGCTCGGCAGCACGGGGTACAGGCCGAGCTTTTGCGGGCAGGTCGCGAACGGGCGCGCAGGCGCGTCCGGCAGGCCCAGCACGCGCGGGAAACGTGCGATATCGACGGGCCAGGCGTCGTCTTTCTGTTCGTCGCCGTCACGCCAGGCGAGCGCCAGCACGAGCGCGTCGTGCGGATCGAAACCGCAGTCGAGGAAAGCCGCCAGCGCGGCAATCCAGTCTTCGGCCAGCGAGCCTTGCAGCGCGTAGCGCTCGCCGCCCAGATGCAGCGTCACGAGCGCGGCGGCAGGATCGTCGCCTTTCGCCTCGATCACGCCCGCGCCTTCGGTCATCCAGCGCGCGATGTTTTCCAGATGCGGCGCGGCATCGGTCACGACGATCAGATCGCCGCCGTTGGGCGCGTCCGGCGGCGTGAGGCACAGGCGCCACGGCGCGTGCGTCGCCGGCCAATCGCCCAGCTTCGCGCGGATGCCTTCGGCGGTCTCGGCGAGTTCATCGGCGGGCGGCCAGAACAGTTCGCGGTCTTTCAGTTTCAACGTATTGGTCATTACTTGCCTCCATCCTGGTGCCAGAACGGCATGCCGACGACCGGCGTGCTCGCCACCGCGGCTTCGCGTTCGGCCATCGGCCCGGCGAGATACGCCGTGCGGCCCGCTTCCACGCCCAGCGCGAAGGCGCGCGCCATCGCTTCCGGGTGCGTCGCCTGCGCCACGGCCGTATTGAGCAGCACGCCGTCGAAGCCCCACTCCATCACCTGCGCCGCGTGCGACGGCAGGCCCAGACCCGCATCGACGATCAGCGGCACGTCGGGCAGACGCTCGCGCAGCACGCGCAGGCCGTAGGGATTGATCACGCCCTTGCCGGTGCCGATGGGCGCGCCCCACGGCATCAGCGCTTCGCAACCGGCGTCGAGCAGGCGGCGGCCGATCACGAGGTCTTCGGTGCAATACGGCAGCACCTTGAAGCCGTCTTTCACGAGACGCGCGGCCGCTTCGATCAGGCCGACCGGATCGGGCTGCAGCGTGTAGTCGTCGCCGATCAGTTCGAGCTTGATCCAGTCGGTGTCGAAGACTTCGCGCGCCATGTGGGCCGTGGTCACGGCTTCGTTGACGGTCAGGCAGCCGGCCGTGTTCGGCAGCAGCGGCACGCCATGGCGCTTGAGCAGATCGAAGAAGCCGGCTTCGGCCGTGCCGTCGTTCATCTGGCGGCGCAGCGCGACGGTGATCATGCCGGGGCGCGCAGCTTGCATCGAATCGGACAGCGATTGCAGCGACGGATAGCGCGAGGTGCCGAGCAGCACGCGGCTCTGGAAGGTTTCGCCGTAGAGCGTGAGCGCGTCGGCGGTGTGTTGGGTGGTCATGGCGTGTATTCCTTGGCGGGTGGCGTGGGCAGATCGTCTGGCGCGAGCCGTGCGATCAGCCGCCGGCCACCGGGCTCACGACGTCGAGGCGGTCGCCCGCCGACAGCGTGCGCGCGCCATGCTGGCCGCGCGCGACGAAATCGCCATTCACGGCGACCGCGAACGGCGGCTGCGCGCCAAATGCGGCAAGCGCATCGGCGACGGTCGCGCCCTCGGGCAGCGTGAGCGGCTTCTGGTTGATCTGGATGTCCATGGCGAATCTTTCACTAGCCGTGTAACGGCGTCTGACTACGGTTGAATCGTGCGAGGCAGCAAGCAGCGCGCCCCGATGTATGTGTTCGCGGCGCTCAGGCGTGCGCGGGCGCGGCGTTGCTGTGCTGGGACTGCGCGATGTGCAGCATCGAGGCCCAGCGCGATCCGGCGCGCAGCGCTTCGAAGGCGTCGGCATCGGCGACATGGCCCGCCAGCATGGCTTCGGCCACGCGCACGGCTTCGTCGGCGACGGCGGGCGCGATCATGAAACCGTGGCGATACAGGCCGTTCACGCGCAGCGTCGCGGCGCCGTCCCAGAACAACGCGGGGCGATGGTCGGGCAACGTCGGGCGGCACTGCGAGTTGAGTTCGAGGATGCGCGCCTCGCCGAACGCCGGATGCACGGCGAACGCCGCGCTCAGCAGTTCCAGCGCCGAACGCACGCTGACCGGCGAGCGGTCCTCGCCTTCGATTTCGGTCGCGCCGATCACATAGAGATCGTTCTGCTTGGGCGCGATATAGAGCGGATAGCGCGGATGCAGCAGGCGCACCGGCCGCGTCAGGCCGATGCCCGGCGCGTGCACGCGCGCCACTTCCCCGCGAATGCCGCGCAGCGCGGGCAGCGCGGGCTTGGCGCCCAGACCGCGGCAATCGATCGTCACGCGCGCGGGCGGCAGGTTGGCGTCATCGACGCTCGTGTTCCAGTGCGTCTGCACGCCGCGTTGCGCGAGACCCGCAGCGAGTGCGGCCAGCGCCTGGCGGTTATCGAGCTGGCCTTCGCCGTCGAGCAGCCAGCCGCGCGCGAAACGCCCGGCGAGCGCCGGTTCGGCCGCGTCGAGTTGCGCGCCCTGCAGCGTCGTGAAGTGGGCATCGGCGAGTTCGCGCGGCGCGTTGGCGCGCACGCGGCGCTCGAACAGCGGCGCTTCGGTGCGATCGGCGTGATGCCAGACCACGAGCGTGCCGTTGCGCTGGAAGAAGACGGGTTCGGGCAGTTCGGCCAGGATTTGCGGCCAGGTGTCGAGCGAGGCGACGCCCAGTTCGGTGATCAGCAATTCGGCGACGGCCGCTTCCGCGAGCGGCGCCAGCATGGCGGCCGCGACCCACGCGGCGGCTTCCCCGCCTTCGGGTCCGCCGCGCTCATAGAGCGCCACGCGATGCCCTGCGCCCGCAAGACGCCAGGCGACCAGACGCCCGCTCAACCCGCCGCCAAGAACGGCGAAATCGGGCATAGCCGGTGCGGACGCGCGTGCGCCAGAAACCAGGGAGCGATCGGAATGTAAGTTAGAAGCGGCGGTCATCGTATCCTTTCCGTACGGCAAGAAGCATGCGTACCCAAGGACGAAACCGGCTGGCAAAGCCGGCCGTGCAACCGCGATGGAGCGCGATGACGTATATCGAACGCGCTGCGCCGCGAAGATTGCCCGGCGGGAATCTGGACGCCTGAATAAATCGTTTTCAACCGACGAATACCGTGGCCGCTGCATGGGCCTGCGTGGATCGGCTGAAAAATAGCGCCAGCAAGACTTTCCGGAAACTTCCCGCGCCGGTATTACCCGGATCGGGTGCGAAGGGTCTCTCTCAGCCTCACTGTGGCATGCCCGGCATACCGGTGAAGCACCCCTGTTTCGTCAACGGCCATTAGACCACAAAAGCCGCGCGCGCCGCAAACCGCCGGGGCAGGCGCACAATCACCGCTCTGGCACAATGCGCTGAGCCGGCGCGAGTGCCGGATCGCATTGCGCAGCAAGGCCTCAAGGGGCGAGATTGCTGCACGGTTAAGACTCGTTTAAGCGCTGCGGGACAGAATCCCAGCGCTGTTGAACAACACGCGCACGGCAGCATGCCACCGCATCACACCAGCGATGGCGGGCATCGTCGATTCCGGCCGCGGGCCGGTACAACATCAGGACGCACATGACCAACTCCACTCCCCGCGCCACGCCGGATCAGAACGAGCATCACAAGATCACGGCCTGGAGCCTGATCAAGCCCTACTGGGTCTCCGAGGAACGCTGGATCGCATGGAGCCTGCTCGTCGCGATCATCGTGATGAACCTGCTCGTCGTGTGGATCAACGTGCGGCTCAATAGCTGGAACGCGGACTTCTACAACGCGCTGCAGAACAAGGACGTCAAGCAGTTCCCGCATCTGCTGATGATCTTCACCGTGCTCGCGTTCGGCTTCATCATCCTCGCGGTGTACGGGCGCTATCTGCGCCAGATGCTCGGCTTCCGCTGGCGCCAGTGGCTCACCACGCGCTTTCTGAACGAGTGGCTCGGCCAGGGCGCGTTCTACCGCATCGAGCGCGACCGTCTCGCCGATAACCCCGACCAGCGGATCAGCGACGACCTGCAGTCGTTCGCCACCACCACGCTGTCGCTCACGCTCGATCTGCTTTCGACGGTCGTCACGCTGGTGTCGTTCATCACGATCCTGTGGTCGCTCGCCGGCGCACTGACTTTCTCGCTGGGCGCCACGCCCATCACGATTCCGGGCTACATGGTCTGGGCCGCCGCGCTCTACGCCGTGTTCGGTTCGCTCGTGATCCAGAAGGTCGGCCATCCGCTCGTGTCGATCAACTATCAGCAACAGAAGGTGGAAGCGGACTTCCGCTTCGGCCTGATCCGCCTGCGCGAAAACGCCGAGCAGATCGCGCTGTATGACGGCATGAACACCGAGCGCAGCAACGCGCAGGGCCTGTTCGCGCACATCCGCGAAAACTGGTGGCGCGTGATGAAGTACACCAAGCGCCTCACCTTCGTGCTGAGCTTCTACGGCCAGATCGCCATCATTTTCCCGCTCGTGGTGGCCGCGCCGCGCTACTTCGCGGGCGCCTTCACCTTCGGCGTGCTGATGCAGATCTCGCAGGCCTTCGGCACCGTGAGCGATTCGTTCTCGTGGTTCATCAATAGTTACGCGACCCTCGTCGAATGGCGCGCTACTGTGAACCGTCTGCGCGAATTCGTGCGCGTGGTGCATTCGCCGCGTCTGAAAGAAACCGTCTCGCCGGCCACGGAACACGGCGGCATCAACCTGCATTTCGTCGATGCGAGCCAGCTCAGCACTGAACATCTGAAGCTCGCGCTGCCCAACGGCAAGCCGCTTTCGGAAGTGCGCGACATCGCCATCAAGCCGGGTTCGCGCTGGCTCGTGCGCGGTCCGTCGGGCGCGGGCAAGAGCACGCTGATGCGCGCGCTCGCGGGTCTCTGGCCGTTCGGCGAAGGCTCGATCGACGCGCCGGTGGATGCGCGCATGATGTTCATCCCGCAGCAAAGCTATCTGCCGATCGGCTCGCTCAAGGCGGCGCTCACCTACCCCTCGCCCGCCGACGATTACAGCGACGAAGACTGCCGCGAAGCGCTGCGCGCCTGCCGCCTGGAAGAGTACGCAGAGCGTCTGGGCGAGTCTGCGCACTGGTCGCGCGTGCTCTCGCCGGGCGAACAGCAACGCCTCGCCGGCGCGCGCGTGCTGCTGCACAAGCCCGACTATCTGTTCCTCGACGAAGCGACCAGCGCGCTCGATCCCGATAACGAAGGGCGTCTGTACAAGCTCTTCGTCGAGCGTCTGCCGAAGGCGGCGATCGTGAGCGTCGCGCATCGCGAATCGCTTTCGGCGTATCACCACGAAACGCTCGAAATCGAGCGCTCGCCGGAAGAGCGCGTCGCCGCGTGATCGATACGTAAGTGGAGCGCCCGGCGTTCCTGCGAAAAACCCATTTGCGCTCAACCACACGCGGTTGAGCGCAAGCAGCGAGCGACACGCGTTCGCTCGCGATCCAGCTTCCCTCCCCGGCCCGCACGCGGCCACGGCGTTCGCCGACACCCCGCTTTCAACGCCCCTCGCCTCGACGGCGCATCGCACCGTAAAATAGCCGGCATTCTGACGGACGTCGCATCGCGCGCTGTCAGGCAAAGATCGGCCACCCACCGCCCCACCGGTCGTGGCCCGCACAACAAACGAGGGGGAGACGAAGCGCGATGCGCTCATTCCAATGGTTCAGTAGACTGAACAACCACGAGCGCCGCCTGCTCGACGCCGGTTCCCGCGGCGATGCCGTGGCCGCGTTCGACTCCACAAAGCAAGCGGCACAGTGGCCGGTGCGGGTTATCTGCTCGTGATCGTTTCCGCACTGTGCCTGCCCGAAACCAAAGGCAAGGTGCTGGAGCCCGCCAGCGACAAAAACCGCCTGCCTGCGCCCGCTCAACCTTCTGCCGATTCCACTGCACAATGAGTCTGAACGTGCTGCAATATCGTCTGTCCCCAATGCAACCACGGCTCCGACCGCTACGTCCGGCATGAAAACGATCGTCCTCGGCGCCGGTGTTATCGGTGTCGCCACTGCTTATTATTTGAGCGAACGAGGCTGCGACGTCACGGTCATCGAGCGCGAGCCTGGTGTCGCGCTCGGCACGAGCTTCGGCAACGCGGGCGTGATCGCGCCGGGCTACGTTACGCCGTGGGCGGCGCCGGGCATGCCGGGCAAGCTCATCCAATACCTGCTCAAGCCCACTTCGCCGCTGATCTTCCGGCCTGCGCTCGACACCGCGCAGTGGCGCTGGATCGCGCGCTGGCTGCGCGAATGCGACCTTGCGCGTTTTCGCGTCAACAAGCAGCGGATGCAGCGCATCGCGTACTACAGCCGCGAGTGTCTGCACGCGTTTCGCGCGCAGCATGCGTTCGAGTACGGACGCAGCCAGGGCTATCTGCAACTCTTTCGCAGCGACTACGACGTCGAACTCGCGCAACCGGCGCTGGCCGTGCTGCGCGACGCGGGCATCGCCTGGCGCGAACTGGATGCCGTGGCCTGCGCGCAGGTCGAACCGGGCCTCGCGTGGTCGCGCACAAAACCCGTCGCCGGCATCTATCTGCCCGACGACGAAGCCGGCGACTGCGCCCGCTTCACGCGCGAGTTGCGCGCCGTGTGCGAGAGCAAGGGCGTGAAGTTCGTCTTCGATACCGAAGTGCTCGCGCTCGAAGCCGCGGGCGGCAAGATCACGGGCGTGCGCGTGCGGCCCGTGCCGGGACGCGAGGCGCGCAATCGCCGCGAGCAGCGCCGCGCGCCCGCCGAAGTGCTGCGCCCGGCCGATCTCAGCGAACCGGCGGCCAATGCCGCGCCGCAGTCGCTCGCCGCGGACACCGTGGTGGTCGCGCTGGGCGTGGAAAGCGCCGCGCTGGTCGCGCCGCTGGGCGTGCGCGTGCCGCTGTATCCGGTGAAGGGGTATTCGGCCACGCTGCCGGTCGTCGACGAACAAAAAGCGCCGCGCGCCGCGCTCATGGACGAGTCGCTCAAGACCGCGATCACGCGCTTCGGGCCGTATCTGCGCGTGGCGGGCACGGCGGAACTCGGCAACCATCGCACGACGCTGCGCGAGCAGGCCTTGCAGACGCTCATGAAAGTGCTCGACGACTGGTTCCCGCATGCGGCGACGCCTTCGTCGGCGCAATTCTGGGTCGGACGCCGGCCGATGGTGCCGGACGGCGCGCCGCTGCTGGGCACGTCGGGCGTCGACGGTTTATGGCTCAACGTCGGCCACGGCTCGACGGGCTGGGCGATGTCGATGGGCTCGGGACGCGTGATCGCCGATCTCGTCACGCAGCGCGCGCCGGAAATCGATCTGGATGGGCTGACTTTGGCGCGATATCGGCGGCAATGAGCGACGTCAATAAGCGACGGCAATGAGCCAAGCTTTAGAGCGCCACACTCGCCAGCGCCTCATACTTCGCGCCCTGCTTCGCGAGCGTGCTCGAATACAGCACGAGCGACGTGAACCTCAGCGGCGGCAAGCTGTCGCCCGACATAACCGGCGGCGCGCCGCGCGCATCGCGGGTGAAGCGCGCGAGCGTCACATGCGGACGAAACGCGCGCGCATCGAGCGGCAAGCCCACTTCGCCCATCGACGAACGCACTCCCCAGTCGAGCGCCGTGAACGCATCGGACATCGCGAGCACCGCCACCATCAGGCGCGGCTGCGCGCGGCCTGGCCAGCATTCGATCTGCGTGACGGATGCCGCCGGAAACGGCGAGGCCAGCGACGCCGCCTGCTGCGCAAGCCGCCCGGCCAGCGCCTCGCCCTGCGCGAACGACATCGCGCCAATGAACGTCACGGTCAGATGCAATTGCGTAGTCGGCACGCGCCGCGCGTTGGGCGGCACGTCGAGCGCGGCGAGTGCGTCGCGCGATGGCGCATCGGGCGCGAGCGCGATGAAACAGCGTTTCCACTGATCGCTTTGCTGCACGTTTTCGCGGGCTTCGGACATGATCGCGAGCCTTGAATCGTCAGGCAATCGGGTCATGGTACGCCGCTCGCCCGACGTAGCGACGTAAAAAAGCCCGACGTAAAAAAGCCGGGTCATCCTTGCGGATGCCCGGCTTCTCAAGCAAGTGTCTCCTGCCGTCTCCCATGCGTTCCGCCGCAACCGGCGGGACGCACAAGAAAACTTAGCGCGGCAGTTCGGTGCTGCCCATCAGGAACGCGTCGACGGAGCGCGCGCATTGACGGCCTTCACGGATCGCCCACACGACGAGCGACTGGCCACGGCGCATGTCGCCTGCCGTGAACACCTTGTCCACCGACGTGTAGTACGCCTTGTCGCCTTCGGTCGCGGCGCGCACGTTGCCGCGCGCATCCTTGTCGACGCCGAACGCTTCCAGCACCGGCGAAACCGGCTGCGTGAAGCCCATCGCCAGCAGCACCAGATCGGCCTTCATTTCGAATTCCGAATCCGGCACTTCGACCATCTTGCCGTCCTTCCACTCGACGCGCGCGGCGATCAGCTTCTCGACCTTGCCGTTCTTGCCTTCGAGGCGCTTGGTAGCGACTGCCCAGTCACGCGAGCAGCCTTCTTCGTGCGACGACGACGTGCGCAGCTTGACCGGCCAGTACGGCCACACGAGCGGCTTGTTCTCTTCTTCCGGCGGTTGCGGCAGCAGTTCGAACTGCGTGACGTTCTTCGCGCCGTGACGGTTCGAGGTGCCGACGCAGTCGGAACCCGTATCGCCGCCGCCGATCACGACCACGTGCTTGCCCTTGGCCAGCAGCTGGTTCGGCAGCTTGTCGCCGGCGTTGACCTTGTTCTGCTGCGGCAGGAAGTCCATGGCGTAGTACACGCCTTCGAGTTCGCGGCCCGGCACCGGCAGGTCGCGCGGCGTTTCCGAACCGCCCGCGATCACCACGGCGTCGAACTGTTCCTTCAGCTCGTCCGGCGAAATGGTTTCCTTGGCCGTGTTGCCGATGTACGCCGGCAGTTCACCCTTGCCGATGAACACGTTGGTGCGGAACGTCACGCCTTCGGCTTCCATCTGGCGCATGCGGCGATCGATCAGCCACTTTTCCAGCTTGAAGTCGGGGATGCCGTAACGCAGCAGGCCGCCGATGCGATCGTTCTTTTCGAACACCGTCACGTCATGACCGGCGCGCGCGAGTTGCTGCGCCGTGGCCAGACCCGCAGGACCCGAACCGACGACGGCAACCTTCTTGCCCGTCTTGTGCTTCGCGACTTGCGGCGCGACCCAGCCTTCGGCCCAGGCCTTGTCGATGATCGCGTGCTCGATCGACTTGATGCCGACCGGATCGTTGTTGATGCCGAGCGTACACGCCGCTTCGCAGGGCGCCGGGCAGATACGGCCCGTGAACTCGGGGAAGTTGTTGGTCGAGTGCAGGACTTCGATCGCGTTCTTCCAGTCCTGGCGGAACACGAGGTCGTTGAAGTCCGGAATGATGTTGTTGACCGGGCAGCCGTTGTTGCAGAACGGGATGCCGCAGTCCATGCAGCGTGCGCCCTGGACCTTCGCGTCGGCGTCGGAGAGCGCCGCGACGAATTCCTTGTAGTGCTTCACGCGCGTGAGCGGTGCTTCGTACGCCTCATGCTGGCGCTCGAACTCGAGAAAACCGGTTGCCTTACCCATGTGGCTCTCGTCTATCTAATCTATTCAGTGAGGGGGACCGCGCCCGCCGCTGCATCACTAAAGTGCGCAGCGGGCGCTTCGTCTTGGAGTCGTCTCGACGCTTAAGCGGCCAGTACTTCCTGGTTCGCCTTCTTCGCGCCGATTTCACCCAGTGCGCGCTTGTATTCCGTCGGGAACACCTTCACGAACTGGCGGCGTGCCGCATCCCAGTTTTCCAGCAGCGCCTTCGCACGCGGCGAGCCGGTGAACTGGAAGTGACGCTCGACGAGTCCCTTGAGCAGCGCTTCGTCGGTCTGGCCTGCGTGCCACAGCGTGCGGTCGACCGTGCGCTCCTGTTCGGCCTGTTGCAGCACCGGATCGAGCGTGACCATCGACTTGTTGCACTTGCCGGCGAAGGTGCCTTCCGGGTCGTACACGTAGGCGATACCGCCCGACATGCCCGCCGCGAAGTTACGGCCCGTTTCGCCGAGCACCACCACCGTGCCGCCCGTCATGTATTCGCAGCCGTGGTCGCCCGTGCCTTCGACGATCGCCGTCGCGCCCGAGTTACGCACCGCGAAACGCTCGCCCGCCACGCCGCGCAGGAAGGCTTCGCCTTCGAGTGCGCCGTACATCACCGTGTTGCCGCAGATGATGTTTTCTTCGGACTTGCCGCGGAAGTCGTTGGTCGGACGGATGATGATGCGGCCACCCGACAGGCCCTTGCCCACGTAGTCGTTACCGTCGCCCACGAGGTCCAGCGTGATGCCGCGTGCGAGGAACGCGCCGAAGCTCTGACCCGCCGTGCCCTTGAGCTGGATGTGGATCGAATCTTCCGGCAGACCGTCGTGGCCGTACTTCTTCGCGACCATGCCCGAGAGCATCGCGCCGACCGTACGGTTGACGTTGCGCACCGGCTGGATGAACGAGACGTGCTCGCCCTTGTCGATCGCAGCCTTCGCCTTCTCGATCAGCGTGTGATCGAGCGCGCGGTCCAGACCGTGGTCCTGCGTGTCGACGTGCTTGCGTGCCACGTCTTCGCCAACCAGCGGCTGGTAGAACACGCGCGAGAAGTCCAGACCCTTGGCCTTCCAGTGTTCCACGCCACGGCGCGTGTCGAGCAGATCCGCGCGGCCGACCAGATCGTCGAACTTGCGGATACCCAGTTGCGCCATGATTTCGCGCACTTCTTCAGCGATGAAGAAGAAGAAGTTGACGACGTGCTCGGGCTGGCCCGAGAACTTCGCGCGCAGCACCGGATCTTGCGTCGCAACGCCGACCGGGCAGGTGTTCAGATGGCACTTGCGCATCATGATGCAGCCCTGCACGACGAGCGGCGCCGTCGCAAAGCCGAATTCGTCCGCGCCGAGCAGCGCGCCGATCACCACGTCGCGGCCGGTCTTCATCTGACCGTCGGCCTGCACGCGGATACGGCCGCGCAGCTGGTTCAGCACCAGGGTCTGCTGCGTTTCCGCCAGACCCAGTTCCCACGGCGTGCCTGCGTGCTTGAGCGACGACAGCGGCGATGCGCCCGTGCCGCCGTCGTGACCGGCGATCACGACGTGGTCGGCCTTGGCCTTCGCCACGCCGGCTGCCACCGTGCCCACGCCCACTTCCGACACCAGCTTCACCGAGATCGACGAAACCGGGTTCACGTTCTTCAGATCGTGAATCAGCTGTGCCAAATCTTCGATCGAGTAGATGTCGTGGTGCGGCGGCGGCGAAATGAGGCCCACGCCCGGCACCGAGTAACGCAGCTTGCCGATGTACTCCGAAACCTTGTGACCCGGCAGCTGACCGCCTTCGCCCGGCTTCGCGCCCTGCGCCATCTTGATCTGGATCTGGTCAGCCGACGACAGATACTCCGCCGACACGCCGAAACGGCCCGACGCGACCTGCTTGATCTTCGAACGCAGCGAGTCGCCATCCTTCAGCGGGATGTCCTTGACGACTTCTTCGCCGATGATCGAACGCATCGTGTCGCCGTTCTTGATCGGAATGCCGCGCAGCTCGTTGCGATAACGCTTCTCGTCTTCGCCGCCTTCACCCGTGTTCGACTTGCCGCCGATACGGTTCATCGCGACAGCCAGCGTGGCGTGCGCTTCCGTGCTGATCGAGCCGAGCGACATCGCGCCAGTCGCAAAGCGCTTGACGATTTCCTTGGCCGGTTCGACGTCGTCGATCGAGATCGCGCTCGACGGGTTGATGCGGAATTCGAACAGACCGCGGAAGGTCATGTGGCGCTTCGTCTGATCGTTGATCAGGTGCGCGTATTCCTTGTACGTCTGGTACGAGTTGCTGCGTGCCGAGTGCTGGAGCTTGGCGATCGCGTCCGGCGTCCACATGTGGTCTTCGCCGCGCACGCGGAACGCGTACTCGCCGCCTGCGTCGAGCATGTTGGCGAGAACCGGGTTGTCGCCGAATGCGTCGTGGTGCAGACGGATCGCTTCTTCCGCCACTTCGAACAGGCCGATACCGCCGACCTTCGACGCCGTGCCCTTGAAGTACTTGGCGATGAGGTCGTCAGCCAGACCGACGGCTTCGAAAATCTGTGCGCCCGTGTACGACATGTACGTGGAGATGCCCATCTTCGACATCACCTTGAGCAGGCCCTTGCCCACTGCCTTGGTGAAGTTGTAGACAGCCTTGTCCGCCGACAGGTCGCCCTTCAGGCCCTGCGCCATCTGCGCGAGCGATTCCATCGCGAGGTACGGGTGCACGGCTTCTGCGCCGAAGCCCGCGAGCAGCGCGAAGTGGTGCGTTTCACGCGCCGAACCCGTTTCCACGACCAGACCCGTGCTCGTGCGCAGGCCGTGCTGGACGAGGTGCGAGTGGATCGCCGAGGTGGCGAGCAGCGCCGGAATCGCCACATTGTCGCGGTCGGCCTTGCGGTCCGACACGATCAGGATGTTGTAGCCCGACTTCACCGCATCGACGGCTTCCGCGCACAGCGACGCCAGACGCGCTTCGATACCTTCCTTGCCCCAGGCCACCGGATAGCAGATGTTCAGCTCGTAGCTGCTGAACTTGCCGCCCGTGTACTGCTCGATCGCGCGGATCTTCGCGATGTCCTTGAAGTCGAGCACCGGCTGAGACACTTCGAGACGCATCGGCGGGTTGATGTTGTTGGTGTCGAGCAGGTTCGGCTTCGGGCCGATGAACGACACAAGCGACATCACCATGTTTTCGCGGATCGGGTCGATCGGCGGGTTGGTGACCTGCGCGAACAGCTGCTTGAAGTAGTTGTAGAGCGTCTTGTTCTTGTTGGACATGACCGCCAGCGGCGAGTCGTTGCCCATCGAACCGACGGCCTCTTCACCCGACATCGCCATCGGCGCCATCAGGAACTTCAGGTCTTCCTGCGTGTAACCGAACGCCTGCTGACGGTCGAGCAGCACAGCGGCTTCAGCGCGCGCGGTCGCGACGTCTTCCGCCTTCGGCTCGATCTCGTCGAGCTTGATGCGCACGGCGTCGATCCAGCTCTTGTACGGCTTGGCGTTGGCGAGGTTGTCCTTCAGTTCCTTGTCGTCGATGATGCGGCCGTGTTCCATGTCGATCAGGAACATCTTGCCCGGCTGCAGACGCCACTTCTTGACGATCTTGGATTCGGGAATCGGCAGCGTGCCGGCTTCCGACGCCATGATGACCAGGTCGTCGTCCGTGACGATGTAGCGCGCCGGACGCAGACCGTTACGGTCGAGCGTCGCGCCGATCTGGCGGCCGTCCGTGAAGGCGATCGCCGCGGGGCCGTCCCACGGCTCCATCATCGCTGCGTGGTATTCGTAGAACGCCTTGCGGTTCTCGTCCATCAGCGTGTGCTGTTCCCAGGCTTCCGGGATCATCATCATCATCGCGTGGACGAGCGGGTAGCCTGCCATCACCAGCAGTTCGAGACAGTTGTCGAACGATGCCGTGTCCGACTGGCCCGGGTAGATCAGCGGCCAGAGCTTGGGCAGGTCGTCGCCCAGCACGTGCGAGGCGATCGCGCCGGTACGGGCGTTCAGCCAGTTCACGTTGCCCTTCACGGTGTTGATTTCACCGTTGTGGGCGATCATGCGGTACGGGTGAGCCAGTTCCCACGCCGGGAACGTGTTCGTGGAGAAGCGCTGGTGCACGAGCGCCAGCGCCGAAACCACGCGCTCGTCCTGCAGGTCGCGGTAGTACACGCCAACCTGACCTGCGAGCAGCAGACCCTTGTAGACAATCGTGCGCGCCGAGCACGACGGCACGAAGTATTCCTTGCCGTGCTTGAGCTTGAGCGCCTGAATGCGGTGGCTTGCAGTCTTGCGGATGATGTACAGCTTGCGCTCGAGCGCGTCCGTCACCATCACGTCCTTGCCGCGGCCGATGAAGATCTGGCGGATCAGCGGCTCGCTGGCCTTGACCGTGGGCGAGATCGGCATCGTGTGGTCGACCGGCACATCGCGCCAGCCCAGCACGACCTGGCCTTCTGCACGCACCGTGCGCTCGAGTTCCTGCTCGCAGGCGAGACGCGAAGCGTGTTCCTTCGGCAGGAAGACCATGCCGACGCCGTACTCGCCGAACGGCGGCAGCGTCACGCCCTGACGAGCCATTTCTTCGCGATAGAACGCGTCCGGAATCTGGATCAGGATGCCCGCGCCGTCGCCCATCAGCGGATCGGCGCCGACGGCGCCCCGGTGGTCGAGGTTTTCGAGAATCTTCAGGCCTTGCTGAATGATTTCGTGGCTCTTCTTGCCCTTGATGTGGGCGACGAAGCCGACGCCACAAGCGTCGTGTTCGTTTTGCGGGTCATACAGACCTTGCGCGGCGGGCACCGCGGCGCGCTGCAGGTGATCGTTCATGGGGACACCGTCCAAGAGGGGCCGGGGGATGGCCGTTGATTCCGTACTTTGTTTTCCCGCCGCTTGCGTGACCGCTGTACGGCGTTGCGCGGGCGATGCTGGCTTCCCGCGTTGTGCGTCCAGGAGAGCCGAAAGGCGAATATACGCGACGAATCAAGGGCATGCAAATAAATGTGCATGTTTAGACCCCAATTATCGTCATGGTGCATTGCGGCGCTTTTTTATTGGGGCCGCATCATAATCGGGCAAATAAAAACGGCACCCGAAGATGCCGTTTTATCTCGTAAGTATCTGATTAGTAACGCAGTCAGTGCGTACCGGTGCCGGGTTTGTGCTCGTGATGGCCCGATGTCGATCCCGAACCGCCGCTCGACCCCGAACCCGGCGAACCCGCAGAATGGCCGCTCGAACCACCCGTATTTGCCCCTGGCGTTGCGCTGCTACCACTACTCGAAGCGGTTCCGGCATGGCCTGCCGCGTTCGATCCGGGCTGCGAAGCGGTGCTCGGCGATGAAAAGGGGCCGGATTGCGGCGCATGACCGGCGGTGTGACCGCCTGCATTCCCGCCCGGCGCGACCGTGCCCGCGCTCACCGTGCCGGCCGTCGCCGTCGGTGCCGCACCCAGCGCGCCGGCTACGCCAGCCGGTCCTGCGGGCGCGGCCGTCGCGCCCGGCGCTTCCCTCACCTTGCGCGGCCGCCCGCGCGGCAGCGGCGAAACGCGCCGGTTCGCCGAACGCGAAGCCCAGTCGCGATAGGTATCGCTGCCCAGCACCCAGCCCTTGAGCGTGGCCTGCATCAGCTGATTGGTTTCGCGCTCGTCGAACGGCTGCTCGCACAGCTCGCGATAGGCGCGCTGGCGCTCGAACGGCGTATTGCCGAGCGCCCAATACAGCGGGTGATCGGTGATGAGGCTATCGACGGTGAGCCCGATGTGATGCCGGTAACTCGACCAGCGATAGTCCTCCGCCGCCGCCACGAGGCCGTTGCGCACCGGCGCCATTTCGACGACGCGGCTCGCCAGCAGAAAGAAGCGCTCGCCCTCGATGACGGTCGCGCGGTAACGCCCTTCCCAGAGCGTGCCGCGCCGCGCGTAACGGCGGTTGAAGTGCGCCACGTAGCGTCTGCCGACCGCCTGCATGGCCTTGGGAAGGCTCGATTCGTCGGATGGCGTGACGAGCAGTTGCACCGCGCCGGGCATCAAAACCCAGGCATGCACCGCAAGGTGGTGATCGCGCGCCGCTGCCTTCAGGCAGTCGATGAACAGTTCGTAGTCCTGGTCGTCGACGAATGCGGGCTGCTGATCCAGTCCGCGCAGAATCACATGCTGCGGCTGGTCGGGGACATAAAGACGTGCAAGCCGTGCCATGCTCGATTTTCCTGGTCCGTTGGTGAATACCCGCAGACCCGCCAGGGCCGCGCCAGCGCTTGTTCTCGCGGGCGTTGCGACTCGGGCGGAGACCTCGCGGCGCTTAGGGAAAAAGCTCTAACGGTCGCATATGGTTTGTTGCAAACGTTGTGTTCATAATGAGCAGGCCTTTAATGGAGGAGCACATATATGAAATTAAAACAGGCGCTGGCAGCAGTCGCCGCGCTCGCCTGCATGTCGGGGGCTCACGCGCAATCGGCCAACACCTTCTACGTTACAACGGGGTGGTTCCATTTCATGCCGCAGGACGGCAGCGATCCGCTGAAGATCGATGATGTCGCCGGGCGGTCCGTCAACCAGGCCTTCCCGGGTACGGGTGCCGGCATCGGCACTTCCGATACGCTGGGTTTCAGCCTTGGTTACTTCATCACCGATCACCTGGCCACTGAAGTCGAACTGGGCATTCCGCCCAAATTCGACCTGAACGGCGAAGGCTCGCTCGGTGCGTACGGCAAGATTGGCGAGGCGAAACTCTGGAGCCCGGCGCTGATCTTCAAGTACTACTTCAACAAGCCTGAAGCGAAGTTCCATCCGTACGTCGGTCTGGGCGTCACGCACATTTCGTTCTCGGACGCGAAGATCACCAACCAGAACTTCATCAACAGTTCCGCACTTGGGGGTCCGACCAGCGTTTCGACGGACAGTTCCTGGGCGCCGGTGTTCAACGTCGGTTTTAACTACAACTTCACGAAGCACTGGTTCGCGGGCTTCTCGCTCTCGTACATTCCGGTCAGCGTGATTGCGACGCTCAACACCCAGAAGGAGACGCAGGTGGGCACGGTCTCGCAGAAGGCCGAAGCGAAGATTCACCTGAATCCGCTCGTGACGTATCTGAAGGTCGGTTACATGTTCTAAAGCGCTCTGCGCTTGCGGCATCACCCTCTCCCTTCTTCATCCGCCTCCGTCGCGCCCTCGCGGCATCCGACGGAGTGCGGCGTCTCCCTTCCCGCTCCCACTCCCGCTCAATCCCAGCCACCTACTTCAGCACCGGTTGTTCCTGACAAACCGACTGGCTTTTCCTGATTCTATGCTTCTGGGAAAAACCGTGCTGTCCCCGTAATCATTTGTCGCAAACACGGCAATACGCAAGCCCGGAAATGCCCGCCGTATCGGCCGCGCAGCCGCGCCAGACGGGGCTCCAATATTTTTTCGCTGCGCACCTTGCCGCTTCGGGCACCCGATTTGCGCAATACTCGACTCCTTCTCGAGCGTCCTGCCCTTTTTCGCGCGGACGCCACGAGCCCCGAACCTGAGATTGCCAAAACGGAGCCATTCATGAGCGCATTCCCGAACACGCGAGACGCCCTCGGAGAATCCTGGACCCGCACGGGCCGCCATGCAAAGCGCATTGCGCGCCGCGGCCGCAGTGCCGCCGCCGATATCGCCGACGAATTGCGAGACCTGCTCGGCGAACTGGAAACCACGCTGGGCGAAGGCACGCAAGCCGATGCCCAAGCGCTGCGCGCCGATGTGCGCAAGCGCCTCGACGCCGCACGCGAACGTCTGGAAGTCGCCCGGGCCGCCACCCGCGAGCGCGCTGGCGTGGCCATGGACAACGCCGACGACTACGTGCACGCCAATCCGTGGCAGGCAATTGCCATCGTGGGCGGCGTCGCGCTGGTCGCGGGCGCGATTCTCGCGCGCTGCCGCTAAAGGCTGCTAATCGCTGGCTCGTCGCGCAGGCTCAACGTTGCCAACGCGATGAGCCTGGTCCGCCGCGCCTCGGCGCTCAACCGTCGAGCGCGTGCGGCCCGATCAGATCGATACGGTCGGTGCAGATCGTGGCCACGCCCCAGCTCGCCAGTTCGCGCGCGCGCTCCAGTTCGTTGACCGTATAGGCCAGCACGAACAGCCCCGCTTCCTTGATGCGGGCGACCAGCGCTTGATCCAGATGCCGATGGCTCGCATGCAGCGACACGCAGCCGAGCGCGGCAGTCTGCTCGCGCCAGTCGTCGGGCACACGCTCGAACAAAAGGCCGCGCGGCAGATCGGGCGCGGCCTCGCGCGCGGCTTCGAGCGCTTCGAACGAAAACGACGACAGCAGCGGCGGCACGCCAGCGGCCTTCTTGCCCAGCCAGAGCTTCGCCGTTTCCGCCCCGACGATGCGCCCTGTGTCCTTCTCCCGCCCCGGACACGGCTTGATCTCCACGTTCGCCATCAGCCCTTCCTCGCGGCAGCATTGCGCGGCCTCGGCGAGCGTCGGCATGTGCTCCTCTTCGAAACGCGGATCGCACCAGCTACCGGCATCGAACGCCGCAATCTGCGCATAGCGCAACTGCGCTGCGGCGCCGCGCCCGTTCGAGGTGCGATCGACGGTGTCGTCGTGCAGCAGGAAGGCGATGTTATCGGCGGACAGTTTGGCGTCGAATTCCACCATCGTGTGCCCGAAACCCGCGCCCACGCACAGGGCCGCGAGCGTGTTTTCAGGCGCGAGCGCGCCGCCGCCACGGTGAGCGGCGACGCGCGGATACGGCCAGCTTGTCATCGAAAAACTCCAGAAAAACGGTGGACTGCAGGTGAACGGCGCGTGAGCTTCAGACCTCGTCGCTCACGACGAACAGACGCCGGTACTCCTTGAGCGCGTAGCGGTCGGTCATGCCCGCGATGTAATGCGCGATCAGGCGCGGCTGCGTCTGGGCGTCCTGCGTCTGGTACGCCGGCGGCAGCAGGCGCGGATCGTCGCTGAACGCTTCGAACAGCCCCTTCACGACGCGCTGCGCCTTGTTCGCCATGCGCATCACGCGATAGTGGCGATACAGATTGCGATAGAGAAAACGCTTGAGCGCCGCAGCCTGCGCGGCGATACGCTCGCTGTGCGCGACGAGCGGCGGCGCCGCGCGCACGTCGTCGAGCGATTGCGGCGCGTGCGCGGCCAGATTGCGGCGCGTCTGCCCGATCAGATCGACGATCAGCGTGTTGATGATGCGCCGCACGGTCTCGTGCACGAGCCGCCGCCCTTCGATCTGCGGATACTCGGCGCGCGCGGCTTCGTAATGGCTCTGCCAGAGTTCGACTTCGGCGAGCTGCTCGATGGTCAGCAGACCGGAGCGCAGCCCGTCGTCGACGTCGTGATTGTTGTAGGCGATTTCATCGGCGATATTGGCGATCTGCGCTTCGAGCGACGGCTGACGCCCGTGCAGAAAGCGCTCGCCGAGTTCGCCAAGCTGCCGCGCATGCTCGCGCGAACAGTGCTTGAGAATGCCCTCGCGTGTTTCGAAGCAGAGATTCAGCCCGTCGAACGCGCCGTAGTGCTCCTCCAGCTCGTCCACCACGGCCAGGCTTTGCAGGTTGTGCTCGAAACCACCGTGGCCGCGCATGCATTCGTTGAGCGCGTCCTGGCCCGCATGGCCGAACGGCGTATGGCCGAGATCGTGCGCCAGCGAAATCGCTTCGACGAGGTCTTCGTTCAGACGCAGGTTGCGCGCCACCGAACGCGCGATCTGCGCGACTTCGAGGCTATGGGTGAGCCGCGTGCGAAAGAGATCGCCTTCGTGGTTCACGAACACCTGGGTTTTGTATTCGAGCCGGCGGAATGCCGTGGAATGGACGATGCGGTCGCGGTCGCGCTGGAATTCGCTGCGCGCCGAAGGCGGCGGTTCCGCGAAGCGGCGGCCGCGCGATTGCGAGGAGTGCGCCGCGTAAGGCGCGAGGCCGGCGTCCAGCTCGGCCACCAGCGCGGCTTCGAGTTCGGCTTCCTGCGTGGCTTCGCTTGCCTGCGACGCGGATGTCAGTGAGTCGGTCTTGATGCCTGCGGCGCGCGCTTCTTCAGCCGGCGCGCCGTGAGTGTCGCTGCGGGTGTCGCTCAACGGGTCCTCCGCACGGATCGCAAAGTAGACGGCCGCGGCCTCGTGGGCGTGGGCCGCCGTTCAGCTCAACATCGGCACTACCATGCTTTGCGCCGTATCGCGTAGTACGCACGCGGCACGGCGCGGGCGCATCAGCCCTCGACCGTGGCCGCCAGCGTGGCCTGCACGGCTTCATCCGGCGCGCTGCCGATATGCGTTTCGCCAAAGCGCTTGAGCAGGATGAACTTGATCGCGCCGCCTTCGGCTTTCTTGTCGACCTGCATCAGTTCGACGTAGCGGTCTGCGCCCAACGCGGGCCCGACGTCCGGCAGATGGGCGGCCTTCACGACCTTCACGAGCCGCGCGCGCGAGGCTTCGTCGAGCATGCCCATGCGCACCGAAAGATCCGCCGCCATCACCATGCCGCAGCCGACGGCCTCGCCGTGCAGCCACTCACCGTAACCGAGGCCCGCTTCAATCGCGTGACCGAAGGTGTGACCGAAGTTCAGAATCGCGCGCAGACCGCCTTCGCGTTCGTCGGCGGCCACCACCGATGCCTTGATCTCGCACGAGCGCTTGACCGCGTGAGCCAGCGCCTCGGGCTCGCAACGATTGAGCGCTTCGACGTTCGCTTCGATCCAGTCGAAGAATTCGGCGTCGGCGATCGCGCCGGTCTTGATGACTTCGGCCACGCCCGCCGCCAGTTCGCGCGCGGGCAGCGTGCGCAGCGCGGCGATATCGGCGATCACGGCCTGCGGCTGGTAGAACGCGCCGATCATGTTCTTGCCGAGCGGGTGATTGATGCCGGTCTTGCCGCCCACCGACGAATCGACCTGCGAAAGCAGCGTGGTCGGCACCTGGATGAACGGCACGCCGCGCATGTAGCAGGCCGCCGCGAAACCGGTCATGTCGCCGGTCACGCCGCCGCCCAGCGCGATCAGCGTGGTTTTGCGGTCGGCGCGCGAGGTGAGCAGCGCGTCGAAGATCTGGTTGAGCGTTTCCCAGTTCTTGTGCGCTTCGCCGTCGGGCAGCACGACGGTGTGGACGTCCTTGCCGAGCGGCGCGAGCGCGGCGCGCAGCTTTTCGCCATACAGCGGCTCGACGACGGTATTGGTGACGATCGTCACCGACTTGCCGGCGATATGCGGCGCGAACAGCGCCGTCTGGCCGATCAGGTCGGAGCCGATGTGGATGGGGTAGGCGCGATCGCCCAGTTCGACGTTGACGGTAATCATGCCAGGCAGTAGTTCAAAGTGTGGGGACGCTTCACTGAAACGATGCGGTGAAACCGCGCCGCGTGCCGGGCGCGGGAAAAACTACTCGCTCGCCGGAGAACGCAGCACGCCGGCCATGTCGAGCTGCATCAGCACCATATTGACGAGGCCGTTCACCGAAGGCCGGCCCGTCTCAATGACGAAATCCGCGACTTCGCGATAAAGCGGGTCGCGTTGTTCGTAAAGCGCTTCGAGGCGTCCTTTCGGATCTTCGGTCTGTAGCAGCGGCCGGTTCTTGTCGCGGCGCGTGCGCAGCCACAGGTCGTGCGGATGGGCGCGCAGATAGACGACGAAGCCGCGCTCCTTGAGCGCCGCGCGGTTCTCGGGCCGCAGCACCGCGCCGCCGCCCGTGGCCAGCACGATGCCTTCGCGCGCGCTCAGCTCGTCGATCATCTGGGCTTCGCGGTCGCGGAAACCCGACTCGCCTTCGAGTTCGAAGATCACCGGGATACGCGCGCCGGTGCGCGCTTCGACCTCGTGATCGGAATCGAAAAACGGACGCTCAAGCCGGCGCGCGACCGCCCGGCCCACGGTCGTCTTACCGGCGCCCATGAGCCCTACGAAAAATACATTGGCGTTTGCGTCCCGCACTTGCAGCGTTTCCTACAAAAGATTGGTGCAGCAGCTTACTGGCAAAGCAGCGGCGTTGTCGAGCCTGCGGACCACGCGCTCAGGCCCCTTTCGGCCGTCCTGCGCAGTTTTTCACTCTTTTGGGGCCAATTCCTGCGCGGTCTGCGCACGAAATCCGGTCAATCCGCACTGACGACGCGCGGCGTGATGAATACGACCAGTTCGCTGCGTTTGTCCCAGTGTGCGCGATGCGAAAAAAGTGCGCCCAAAAGCGGTATTTTGCCCAGGAGCGGCACGCGCGTCACATCATCCCTGTCATCGCTTGCGTCGATACCGCCAATCGAGACCGTTCCGCCGTCCTCGATTTCCACGCGCGTCTGCACATGTTTGGTGTTGATCGCCGGTCCCGCGGCCGTCTGTTCGCCCACGCTGTCCTTGGCGACATCGAGATCGAGAATCACGCGGCCATCGGGCGTGATCTGTGGCTCGACCTCCAGTTTCAGGCTCGCGCGCCGAAATTGCACGCCCGATACACCCTGCCCGACCTTGGCCTGATACGGCAATTCAGTGCCCTGCTCGACCACGGCCTTGGTGCGGTCGGCGGTCACGACGCGCGGGCTCGACACCACGCGGCCGCGCCCCTGCGCCTCCAGCGCGCTCAATTCGATGTCGAGCCGCCGCGTCGCGCGCGCGGCCAGCAGCGTCAGGCCGAGTTGCGCGGCGCCGAAACCGTTGAGCGCGCCCGCGCCCAGGTCGAATATCTTGCCGGCGCTGCTCGTGCTGCCTGTACTGTCAGCGCTGCTGTCCCCTGTGCCGCCGCGCAGGCCCCGGGTCGCATCGTCGCCGGTGTAGGGCGTCACGCCGAGCCTCACACCCAGTTCGCGCGACAGCCCTTCGTCGCCTTCGACGATGCGCGCCTCGATCAGCACCTGGCGCGCGGGCGCGTCGAACCGATGGATCAGCGCGGCGATCTGGTCGAGCCGCGCGGGCAGATCGGTGACAAAGAGCAGGTTCGTGCGTGTATCGGCGACGGCGGCGCCGCGTTTCGAGAGCGCGCGTTGCGTGCCTGAGCCGGTCAGCAGCTTGCGCAGGTCTTCGGCGCGGGCGTATTGAAGCTCGAACGCGCGGCTGGCGAGCGGTTCGAGGTCGGCGGCACGCGCATGCGCCTCGTAGCGCTGCCGCTCGCGCGCGGCCAGATCGGCGGCGGGCGCGACCCAGAGCACGTTTCCGGTGCGTTCGAGCGCAAGGCCGTTCGAGGCCAGCAGCAGGTCGAAGGCCGCACGCCACGGCACGCGGTCGAGCCGCAGCGTGACCTAGCCGCGCACGCGCTCGCTCGCGACGATATTGAGCTTCGTGAACTGCGCGAAGGCGTGCAGGACCGCCGTGAGTTCGGCGCGCTGGAAGTTCAGCGATATGGGACGGTCCGGTGGCAGGCCGTCGTCGCCAGGCCGGACATCGCTCAGACGCGCCATTGCGGGCAGCGGCGTTGGCGGGCCTTCGAGCGGCTCGGCGAGCGCTGCGGCCGATGCAGGATTCGGCGGCGCGGTTTCATTTGCCGCGTTTGCCGCGTTTGTCTTATCGGCGCCGCCGTTGTCGGGCAGGAATGGATTCGCGACCCAGTTCGCGGGCGCCTCCGGCGCGCCTTCCGGCAAAGGCGGCACATCGTATTGAGCGAGCGCGGTCTTGACCGCCGCCCCTTGCCAGGCGGGAAGCGGCGGCGGCACGGTAGCCTGTGCGGCCGCGATAAACAGCGTCATAACGAGAGCGAACGCGCGACGCATCATTTGCCCTCCTGCGTCCAGTTCAAGGTCTGGGTCGTGCCGTCCATCGACAGCAGCACGCGCCCGGGATTCACCTCGAGCACGCGCGCGCCCGCGATCGTGCTGCCCGCCTGCACGGCCGTGGTGCCGTCGGCGGTTTCCAGCAGCGCGACGGCGCGGCCACGCTCGATCAGCATGCCTGCGAGGCGTATCGCTTCGTCGCCCTTTCCGCCCGGCATGCCGCCGAAGCGGGCGGCGAACGGATCGGCGGAGGCATCGCTTACGTCCGTGCCTTGCGCGATGGCGATCGCCGGCAAGCCGTCGAACACCTGCAATTGCGCGGCGATGGCCAGGCCGCCCACGCCGCGCCTGAGCGACAGGTCCATCGGAACCGCGAGTTCGGGCAACTCCGCAAGGCCGTCGAGAAAATCGCGTAACTGCGCGAAACCGCCCTGCGCCACGAGCTTCGTCGTGCGAAAGGCCTGCGCTTTTGCGCCGCCCGACGGCGCAGGTTCAAGCGCGATCAAGGCGAGCCCGGCCTGCGCGGCGAGTTGCGAGACATTGCGGATGTCGTCGGCGGCGTTGCCGGGATGCAGGCGCTGCGGCCAGTCCTGCGCGTCACGCCGCAAGGTGGGCAGTCGCGCCAGCGTCTGACGCGCGCTGACAAGGCGCCCTTCGGCATCGGCGAGTGCAACGTGCGCGGTCTCGCGTCCGCCCAGGTCCATCGTGATACACGCGGCGGCGCTCAACCCGGCGGCCAACATCACGAGCGCCAATCCCACCGCCAGGCGACGACGCGCGCTCCAGCCATGCAAAGGCCGCCAGCCGCGCAACATGGCTGAGCCGAGATCACCGCGATTAGCGCGGGGCAAGGTCAGCACACTTGAGCCGAATTCAGTCATTTCACCCCCTTCGCGCTGGCTTCACGCACGCCGCCCGTTTTATCCACCGGCTTATGCACCGCCTTATCAACTACGTTATCCACCAACTTATCCACCGCGCCCTTCCAGACAAGCCGGGCAGCGACGTGAATCGGCTCGTTGTGCGCTGCGCCTTCACGCGCGGCAACGCGCTTGCCGCCCGCCTGGCTCGCACGCGTCATCTCGCGCACGTGGCCCGCCGCGATATCCCGGATCGCATGCAGGCGCTCGAGCCACGCCGCCGCCGCGGCTTCGTCGGTGGCGCTGGCCTGGAGTTCGGTTTCATCGGCGTGCTGGACGAGTTGATCGAGCACGATGCCTTCCGTACGCGCCCGCGCCAGCGCCTCGACCAGCACGAATAGACGCGTGAGCGGCCGGGCCTTTTGCTGCGCCTCGCGCAGCGCAGCGGCGCGTTCGTCCGCTTCACGCGCAAGACGCCTGGCCTGCGTAAGCGGCGCGCCCAGTTGCGCAAGCTGCTGCTCGATGGCTGCGCGGCGCGCCTCGGCGCGATTGCGCTCGAACGTTTGCCAGCCCGCCGCCAGCGAACCCAGCGCACAGCCGATCACCAGCGCGGCCAGCCATTCGAACGCACGCCGCCTGCGCAACCGGCGCACCGCCCCAAGCCGCCACGGCAGCAGATTGAAGCCCTCCCAAGCGATCGCGTTCATTCGTGCACCCCGCGCATGGCAAGTCCAAACGCCACGGCACACGCCGGGTCGTGCAACAGATGGCCGTCGAGCGCGATGCCGATATCGGCATCGGCGAGCGGCGCGCATTCGAACGGCAGCACCGGGCAGCCGAGCACATCGCCAATATCGGCCAGCGAAAAGTGCACGCCATGCAGCAAGGCAAGGTCGCCCGCCACCAGCGCGCAACCGGCCTGATCGCCGTCCGCCAGATCGCGCAGCGCTTCGACAAGATCGGCATGTTCCAGCGCCGGGAAACGCATCGTGCGGGTGATGGAATCGTCGTCGACAAACCAGCCGTGCACGCCGTCCGTGCCCACCCAGAGCGCGACCCACGGTTCGTGCGGCGGCAGCTCGAAGCTCGCCGCGTGACGCATCGCGCGCAGGGCGGCGTGGCCTTCGTCGTCGAGCGCGCAAAGCGCCACGCCCGCCATCGCCGCGCATTCGATCCGCGATTCGAGATAGGCGCGCGCCGTCGCAGCGATCATGACGCGCGCCTCCTGCGTACCCGCCACGCCGCAGTCGAGCGCAAGCGGCCCGACGCGCCAGTCCACCGCCAGCTCGTGGCGCTCGATGCCGGCCACGCGCTCCGCTTCGGCCAGCACCAGCGGCTCCAGTTGCGTGAACAGCCCCGACGGGTCCGTCGCTCCCGCCGCACCGGAACCACCCGGCAGCGTTGGCACCTTCGGCACGAGCCGCCCGAACGGCACGGACGCCATCAAGGTAGCGCCCGCGGGCAGCGCCATCGCGCAGCGCAGCGAGGCTTCGGCGCACACGCGCGGCATCGCGCCGAAGGCAGCCTGCAGCGCCGCCACCAGCGCCGCACGATCGACGATTTCCGCGCCCGCCAGCACTTCGTTCGCCAGCGGCACGCGGCCCAGCCATTCGATGCGCAGCGGTCCGCCGCCGAATACGCGCTGGCTCAGCACGACCAGCGTGACGCCGCGCGCGTGCACATCGACGCCCGCCGCGTAACGGCGCGCCCCCAACAACAGCGGATTGAGCAGGCTCATCGCCATTCTCCCTTGTGCGTGGCGCCGCGAACGATTCGCGGCGCGCCCTGGGAGAAATTGTGCGAAGCGGCACCGTTGCCGAACACTCGGCCAGATGGCCAATGTTTGCGGCCAGCTTGAGCGTCGGCCTTCTCGCGCATTCGAGACGCGGCTAGAGTGCTTCTGTACCCTCGCTTTCGCGCAGTCCCCGCAGCTCTGCGCCCACCCCAGCCCGCCTCGTCATACGTAAGCATTCCGAAAGCGCGCGAAGGTGGGCGGCTATAATCGCGGGACTGTTTTTTCGGTGTCCGTATGCAAGAAGCCCAGCCTCCCTCGTCCGTTCCGCCGTCCACGCCGCCCGAACCCGCCGCGCCGAAAAAGCGTCGCCGGCCCTGGTGGGCGCGGCTGCTGATCGGCTTCTTCGTACTGATCGCGGGCGGCGCGGTCTGCGTGGCGCTGATGCTCGGCTATGCGCTGATCGTCGCCACGCCGAACCTGCCTTCGCTCGACGCGCTCACCGACTATCGGCCCAAGGTGCCGCTGCGCATCTATACGCGCGACCATGTGCTGATCGGCGAATTCGGCGAGGAGCGGCGCGACATCGTCCATTTCCAGGATGTACCGGGCAACCTCAAGAACGCGATTCTGGCGATCGAAGACGCGCGCTTTTACGAGCACGGCGGCGTCGATCTGACCGGCATTGCGCGCGCGGGCATCGTCGCGCTGACCAACGGCCACGCGTCGCAGGGCGCGAGCACGATCACCATGCAGGTGGCGCGCAACTTCTTCCTGTCGAGCGAAAAGACCTACACGCGTAAGGTCTACGAGATGCTGCTCGCCTACAAGATCGAGTCGAAGCTCTCGAAGGACCAGATCCTCGAGGTCTATATGAACCAGATCTATCTGGGTCAGCGCGCCTACGGCTTCGCCAGTGCCGCGCGCGTGTACTTCGGCAAGGATCTGAAGGATCTGACGCTGGCCGAATGCGCGATGCTCGCCGGGCTACCCAAGGCGCCGTCGGCGTACAACCCGGTGGTGAATCCGAAGCGCGCCAAGGTGCGCCAGGAATACATTCTGGAGCGCATGCTGGAACTGCGTTACATCACGCAGGAACAGTACGAGGAAGCCGCCGCGCAACCGCTCGTGGTCAAGGGCCAGGGCAAGGAATTCAGCGTCCACGCGGAATACGTCGCGGAAATGGTGCGTCAGATGATGTACGCGCAGTACCACGAAGAGGCCTACACGCGTGGTCTGAACGTCGTCACGACGATCGATTCGGCCGATCAGGACGTCGCCTATCGCGCGCTGCGCAAGGGGCTGATGGACTACGAGCGCCGCCACGGCTATCGCGGACCGGAAGCCTTCATCGATCTGCCCACCGACACCGACGACCGCGAACAGGCCATCGACGACGCCCTGCTCGAACACCCGGACAACGGCGAACTGGTCGCGGCCGTGGTCACGGCTGCCAGCCCGAAGGAAGTGAAAGCGACGTTCATGGACGGCAATACCGCCAGCATCGTCGGTGACGGGCTGCGCTTCGCGCAGTACAACCTGAGCACGCGCGCGCAGCCGAGCCAGAAGATCCGCCCCGGCGCGATCATCCGCGTGGCGCGTAACAACGCGGGCGAATGGTCGATCACGCAGTTGCCGCAGATCGAAGGCGCGTTCGTTTCGGTGGTGCCGCAGGACGGCGCGATCCGCGCGCTGGTGGGCGGCTTCGACTTCAACAAGAACAAGTTCAACCACGTCACCCAGGCGTGGCGCCAGCCGGGTTCGAGCTTCAAGCCGTTCATCTATTCGGCTTCGCTCGACAAGGGTCTCGGGCCGGCCACCGTCATCAACGACGCGCCGCTCTTTTTCAGCGCGGCCGAAACCGGCGGTCAGGCGTGGGAGCCGAAGAACTACGGCGGCGGTTTCGACGGCCCGATGAGCATGCGCACCGCACTCATGAAGTCGAAGAACCTCGTGTCGATTCGCATCCTCAACCACATCGGCACGAAGTACGCGCAGCAGTACATCACGCACTTCGGCTTCGACGCGGACCGTCATCCGGCCTATCTGCCGATGGCGCTGGGCGCGGGCCTCGTCACGCCGCTGCAGATGGCGGGCGGCTACGCGGTGTTCGCCAATGGCGGCTATCGCGTGAATCCGTATCTGATCGCCGAAGTCACCGATCAGCGCGGCGTGGTGGTCGCGCAGGCGCAGCCGCTCGTGGCGGGCGAAAACGCGCCGCGCGCGATCGATCCGCGCAACGCCTACATCATGAACAGCCTGCTGCAGAGCGTCGCGCAGCGCGGCACGGGCGCGAAGTCGAACGTCCTCAAGCGCACCGATCTCGGCGGCAAGACCGGCACGACCAACGATTCGCGCGACGCCTGGTTCGCGGGCTACCAGCACACGCTCGCGGCGATTGCGTGGATCGGCTACGACAATCCGCGCAGTCTGGGCGATCGCGAAACCGGCGGCGGCCTCGCCCTGCCGGTGTGGATCGACTATATGCAGAAGGCGCTCAACGGCGTGCCCGACTACAAGATGCCGATGCCCGACGGCATCGTCACGCTCGGCGACGAACTGTATTACGCCGATGCCACGCCGGGACGCGGCTTCGTCTCCACGGTGGGCATCAGCCAGGCGGCGCTGGAAGCGGCGGCCAGCGGCGGTTCGGCCTCGGGCGGCGAAGGCGATGCGGGTGCGGCGCCCGCGCCCGAGCAGGTCAACGCCAAGGAGAAGGAAGACATCATGAACCTGTTCCGCGGGCATTAACGCGGTTCACGTCAGCGGTTCGTACAAACGAAACGGGCACCCGAAGGTGCCCGTTTTTTATGCCCGCCGATCCCGCGCGGTCATCGCCTGCATCACGGCGCGAACGTCACCGGCTCGCCGGCCTGCTCGGTTGCGTATGCGGTGAGCGCCGAGAAAAATTCGGTGTTCGTGCGCGTATCGAGCCATTGGCCGTCGATGAAGCGGTAATGGAAACCGCCCGCTTTCGCCGCGATCCAGATCTCTTTCATCGGCGGCTGCAGGTTGATGATGATCTTCGAGCGGTTCTCGAATTCGAGCGTCAGAACGTTGCCGCTGCGCTCGAGCTCGATATCGGCTTCGACCTCGTCCACAGCGCGTTCCACCGCCGCCAGCACGGCCTCCGCGCGGCTCAGGTAGTCACTATCTGCCATGCTAAACTCCACCAGTTAATCATTCAGGGACAATTATGCGTGTCAATTCCCGGATGCGCGCACGGGCATCCCGCGTTTCGACGTCCGCCGCGATTCTAGCTGCTTTCGCGCTTGGCGCAGTGTCGCTCGCGGGTTGCGGCCAGAAAGGCCCGCTCTACATGCCGACCGTGCCGCCGATGCCGCAGAAGCCCAACTACGAGACGCAGCCCGCCGATCAGGCGCGCGCAGGCTCGGACGCCGAAGCCGGCTCGGTTCCCGACACCTCGGGCACGCCGCTCTCGCTGTCGCCGGACGCCGAACTGAATTCCGCGCCCGCGTCCGCTTCAGGCGCACAACCGGCTTCCGCAGCGACGCCGGCGCAATAAAGCCAGCGCAACACGTTTCGATACCCCGCGCGCGCTCCTGTCTGCGGATGCTCGCGCCCAACCTGAACTTCGCATGACCCAGCCCGCTTTCCATCGCGTCGACGGCGCACTCTTCGTCGAAGGCGTGCCCGCCGCCGATCTCGCCGCCCAGTACGGCACGCCGCTCTACGTCTACTCGCGCGCGGCGCTCACCAGCACGTGGCACGCCTACGCAGACGCCTGCGCGGGCCGCCGCGCCGCGGTGCACGTCGCCGTCAAGGCCAACAGCAATCTCGCCGTGCTCAATGTGTTCGCACGCGAAGGCGCGGGCTTCGACATCGTCTCGGGCGGCGAACTCGCACGCGTGCTGGCTGCGGGCGGCAAAGCGGAAAACACCGTGTTCTCGGGCGTGGGCAAGCATGCCGACGAAATGAAGACTGCGCTCGAAGCGGGCGTGAAGTGCTTCAACGTCGAATCGATTCCCGAACTCGACCGCCTGAACGCGGTCGCGGGCGCGCTCGGCAAGAAGGCGCCGGTTTCGCTGCGCGTGAACCCGGACGTCGATGCGAAGACGCATCCCTACATTTCCACCGGCCTGAAGTCGAACAAGTTCGGCATCGCGTTCGAAGACGCGCGCGCAACCTATCGCGCGGCGGCGGCCATGCCGAATCTGCAGGTCGTGGGCATCGACTGCCATATCGGTTCGCAGATCACCGAAGTCGCGCCCTATCTCGACGCCATCGACAAGGTGCTCGAACTGGTCGACCAGATCGAATCGGACGGCATCGCGATTCATCACGTCGACGTGGGCGGCGGCCTTGGCATTCGCTACGACGACGAAACGCCGCCCGATATCGGCGCGTTCGTGCGCACCGTGCTCGATCGCATCGAGGCGCATGGCGCGAAGACCGGCAAGGCGCGCGAAGTCTGGTTCGAGCCGGGCCGCTCGCTGGTCGGCAACGCGGGCATTCTGCTCACGACGGTCGAATTCCTGAAGCCGGGCGCGGAAAAGAATTTCGCCATCGTCGATGCGGCGATGAACGATCTCGCGCGCCCCGCGATGTACGAGGCGTTTCACGCGATCGAGCCGGTCGCGCCGCGCGCCGGTGAAGCGCACGCGTACGACATCGTCGGTCCGGTGTGCGAAAGCGGCGACTGGCTGGGCCGCGACCGTACGCTCGCGATCGAACCGGGCGACGTGCTGGCGATCCGCTCGGCGGGCGCTTATGGATTCACGATGAGCTCGAACTACAACACGCGTCCGCGCGCGGCCGAACTGCTGGTCGACGGCACGCGCGTGCACGTCGCGCGCGAGCGCGAGACCGTGCAGCAGCTTCTGGCGGGCGAGCATCTGCTGCCGGATTGAGCCGCGCGGTTGATCCGCACGCCATGAAAAAAGCGACGCCTCGAGCGTCGCTTTTTTATTGCCGCGCTTTATTGCCGCCTTATTGCCGATGAGCCGCGCAAGTCGTCACGCCTGTCGCGCTTTCATCCGCGCAATCAGCCAGACGGCAAGCCGCCAGCCGAGCAAAGCCAGCATGATCGCGCCGTAAATCTTCGGCAGCACGAGGTCGTGCTTGCCCGACTTGAGCCACCAGAAGTGCAGGATCGCGAGCACGCCGATCGCGTAGATCAGCCGGTGCAGGCTCTGCCAGCGGCGCCCGAGCTTGCGCACCATCGCTTTTGTCGACGTCACGGCCAGCGGAATCAGCAGCACAAAAGCCGCGAAACCGACCGTGATGAACGGCCGCTTGCCCACATCCTTGAGCATCGCGGCCACGTCGAACCATTTGTCGAACCAGATGTAGGTGGTGAAGTGCAGCGTCGCGTAGAAGAACGCATACAGGCCGAGCATGCGCCGGAACCGCAGCAGCGCGTTCCAGCCCGTCAGCCGCCGCAGCGGCGTGACCGCCAGCGTGATGCAGAGGAACACGAGCGTCCACAGGCCGGTCGAGCGCGTGATGAACTCGATCGGGTTCGCGCCCAGCCGGTCCGTCAGGCCGAAGAACACAATGCGCGCGAGCGGATACCACGCCGCGACAAACACCGCGACCTTCGCCCAGGGCAGCCAGCGCGGGCCGGTCGTGACTTTCGCACCCTGCGCGCCGCTGCGTGCGGACTGTGCGCGCTTTGCCGTGCTCGCTGCTGTCGTCGTCGATTCCATCGCTTTTTCCTCTTGCACTCGCCGGTCAGAAGTTCCTGCGCAGATCCATGCCCTGATACATCGATGCCACCAGATCGCCATAACCGTTGAACATCAGCGTCTTGCGCTTGGGCGTGAAAAAGCCGTCCTCGCCGATCCGCCGCTCGGTCGCCTGGCTCCAGCGCGGGTGATCGACGTTCGGATTCACGTTCGAGAAGAAGCCGTATTCGTTCGACGCGTAGGTGTTCCAGCTCGTCGGCGGCTGTTTCTCGACGAAGCGGATCTTTACCAGCGACTTCGCGCTCTTGAACCCGTATTTCCACGGCAGCACCATGCGCACGGGCGCGCCGTTCTGGTTCGGCAGCACCTGCCCGTACAGCCCGACGGTGAGCAGCGTGAGCGGGTTCATCGCCTCGTCCATGCGCAGGCCTTCGGAGTACGGCCAGTCGAGAATCGGCTCGGCGAGACCCGGCATCTGCGAGCGGTCGGCGAGCGTGATGAACTGCACGTATTTCGCGTTGCCGGTGGGCTGCGCGCGCTTGATCAGCTCGGACAGCGAGATGCCGATCCACGGAATCACCATCGACCAGCCTTCCACGCAGCGGTGCCGGTACACGCGCTCTTCGAGCGGCGCGAGCTTGAGGATGTCGTCGATATCGTAGACCTTGGGGTTCTTGATCTCGCCTTCCACGCTCACCTTCCACGGGCGCGGACGCAGCGTGTGCGCGTTCTGCGCCGGGTCGGCCTTGTCGGTGCCGAACTCGTAGAAGTTGTTATAGGTCGTGACGTCCTTGAACGGCGTGGCCTTGTCGAGCGCGACGAATTTCGCGTTGGTCTTCGCGGCCAGTTTCATCGCTTTGGCGTCGGGCGAGGCGTATTCGGCGAAGGCGGCGCGCGGATCGAACAGACCCAGGCCCGCGCCCATGCCGCCGAGCGCCAGCGCGCCCGCCGCCTTCATGAAACGCCGCCGCTGTTCGAACACTTTTTGCGGCGTGATCTCGTGCGCGGCGATATCGTCGCCGTTGATGATGATCGTGCTGCTGCGCTTGATCCACATGTCGATGCTCCTGAAGTCTGGCCCCGCCGCCACCGCGCCTTGATCGCTGCGCCGCGTTTTGGAGTCCGTCATGCAGGCTAACGCGAGCAATCTGGAATCCTTCCCGCCAGCACGAAAAAAAACCGCCGGTGCACGAGGCATCCGGCGGTTAGTTCGTTCGGTGAGGCGATCCGGTTACAGCTTGCCGTAACTATGCAGACCCGACAGGAACATATTCACGCCCAGGAAGGCGAAGGTCGTGACCAGCAGGCCGGTCAGCGCCCACCAGGCGGCCACGCCGCCACGCAGACCCTTCATCAGGCGCATGTGCAGCCAGGCTGCGTAGTTGAGCCAGACGATCAGCGCCCAGGTTTCTTTCGGGTCCCAGCTCCAGTAGCCGCCCCACGCCTGCGCGGCCCACAGCGCGCCCAGGATCGTGGCGATCGTGAAGAACGCGAAGCCCACGGCGATCGACTTGTACATGAGGTCGTCGAGCACATCGAGTTCGGGCAGGCGGTCCGCCAGCACGCCACGCTCCTTCATGATGTAGGCCACGCCCACCATCGCCGAAAGCGCAAAGCTGCCATAGCCGATGAAGTTCGCCGGCACGTGGATCTTCATCCACCAGCTTTGCAGCGCGGGCACGAGCGGCTGGATCTGCTGCGCGTCACGCGAAATCGAGTACCACATCAGGAAGCCAACGGCCGCGCTGATCACGAGCAGCACGAAGGCGCCCAGCGCACGCGTGCCGTAATGCTTCTCGTAGTACAGATAGAACAGCGCCGTAATCAGGCTGAACAGCACGAACACTTCGTACAGGTTCGAGATAGGAATATGGCCGACATCCGCGCCAATCAGGTAGGACTCGTACCAGCGCACCATCAGGCCGGTGAAGCCCATCAGCACCGCCGCCCACGTGAGCTTCGAGCCGATCGAGCCGCCCGAGGGCGAGCGCGACAGCAGGCCGATCCAGTAGAACAGCGTGGCCAGCACGAACAGCGCGCTCATCCACAGAATGGCCGACTGGCTGGAGAGGAAATACTTGAGGAAGAAGGCCTGATCCGCGCGGGCGAGATCGCCCTGATAGATCTGGATCGCGCCAATCGACATCACGGCGATCGCCGCCATCAGCAGACGCGCGGGCTTCCAGCGCCAGCCGAGCACGACCAGCGCCGGCACCGTGCCGCAGAGCACCAGCTTGTCGTAGTAGTTCATGTGCGCGTGGTAGCGCGAGAGCGCGAACGCCGCGCCCGCCACCATCGCCAGCGCGAACACCCAGTCGAGCACCGTCAGGCGGCGCAGCAAGGGGCGTTCGTCGAAGAGGATGTCGTCGAGACTGGACGCGCCGCGCGCGTCCTGAGCCGCAGTCGCCGCTGCGCGGTCGGCGCGGCGGGTCTTGGCGGTAGAAGAAACTTGAGTCAGGTCCATGGGCTTACCGGGGTTGATCTTGAGTGTCCGTAAAGTGCGCGTCACGCATCGCGTGGAGGCGCGTGGATCAAGCGTTACGGTCCGTCCCGCTGTCGCTTTCGCTGGCACTGCCGGGCTGTGCGCCCAGCGTGCGCGAAACCGCGTCGCGGGTACGGGCAAACTCTTTCTCGAAGTCGAGCGTGCGGCGCGCGGTCGACATCGCCATGATGACGTCGACGCCACGACCGTCCGTCCCGCTGCGTTCCTTCAGCCAGAACCACAGACGGCGCTCGCGCACGTAGAACATCGAAAAGATGCCGAGCACGAGCAACAGGCTGCCAAGATACACGACTTTCTTACCCGGCGCGCGCGTCAACTGAAATACCGAAGCTTGCACCTGCTTGAATGAATCGAGCTGTAGATAGACAGGCGATCCGTACAGGAAACTGTCCGAAACCGCGTTGATCGAGTCCTGCACGAAGCGCGCGGATTGCGCATCCGGCGTGAGCGCGGGCTCGCCGGCCTGGGCGCGCGCGAGCTGCCAGAGATCCCAGGTCGCGCCTTCCAGCATGCGCAGCAGCAGGCCCGCCGCCTTCTCCTGCTGCTCCTTCGGCACGGATTTGTCGATGAAAGCGGCGACGGCCTGGAAGCCGCCCATCTGCGCTGATTTGTTCACACCCGGCGCGCCCTGCATCGACGCATCGGTGCCCGAGAAAAGGGTCAGCACACGCGATGCGCTGTCTTCCAGATGTTGCTGGAGATCGCGATTCGAATTGGGGACCGAGCGTGCGGCGAATTCATGCGCAGCCTTGGCACGCAGCGCCGGATCTTCGAATGCGGCGCGCAGCAGCATCCATTCCTTCATGGTGCCGCCGCTGTCGGCGGGAATGCGCAGGTAGCGGAACGGGTCGTCCGGGTTCTCGCGCATGCCGGCGAGGAACATGCGCGCGCCGCTCACGTCGACCGGCAGCATGTAGTTGTTGTACTCGCGCGCCTGGCCGTCCTTGTCGCGCACCTTGTACTGCACCGACGGCCCGACGTTATGCAGATCGAGCGGCTTCGACGTCTTGGCGCCCGAACCCAGACGCTCGTCGAAGGCTTCCTTCAGGCTCTGATGCGCGACGCCGCGCGCATCGTTCTGACCGCTGCCGTTCGAGGTATTTTCAACGTTGATGGCGCGGAAATCGGCGAATTCGATCGTCTGACCGTCGACGCCCGGCACGCTCTCGCCCGCCGGCAATTTCAGCGGCGCCGAATTGCCGATGGTGCCGCCAAACGGGAAGCTCTTCGTGCTCGCGCCGCTCATCGGCCAGGCGGTCATCTGCATCTGCGAGCCGCCGTCCTGGAAGCTCGATTGATAGATCGACACGCCGTCGTACTCGAACGGCTCGTTGACCTCGATACGCGCCGGAACGCGCTTGCCCGTCTTGTGATCGATCACGACGATGTCGCTCGCGAACAGCTTGGGCATGCCCGTCGAGTAGTAATCGACGATGAACTTGTTCAACTGGATCGAGAACGGCAGATCCTGGATCAGCGAGCCGTCCGGCTGGTTCAGGATGGCCGTGGAGACGTACTGGCCTTCCGGCACCCAGGCGTAGCCGCGGAACGTGGGATTCGACTGCGAAAGACGGTGCTCGGGCGCGATGTCGTTGATGACCGCGTTGCTGCGGATCGGCGACTTGTCGAACAGCCACATCTGGAATTTGATCGGCAGATTGCTGTCGAGCAGCCCGCCGATACAGATCACCACGATCGCCAGGTGAGCAAAGATATAGCCGATCTTGGTGAGCGCGCCGCGCTTGCCGGCGATCAGCGTCGCGCCGTCGGTTTCGCGCGTGACGAAGCGATAACCCATGCGCTGCGCGAGTTTGCCTAGCTTCGCGGCGGTTTCCTCGCGGCTCGTGTCGTCCAGCGAAAATTCGCCCTTGTGATGGAACGCGCGCAGGCTGCCTTCGCGGACCTTGTCCTTCCAGCTCTTCATGTCCGCGATCATCTTCGGACCGTTGCGGATCACGCACAGCGAGATCGACACCACCAGAAAGCCGAGGATGGTCATGAACCACCACGCGCTATAGACGGTGTAGAGGCTCAGCGAACGGAAGATATCGGCCCAGAACGGACCGAACTGATTGACGTAGTTCGGGTACGGATCGTCCTGCGTGAGCACCGTCCCGATTATGCTCGCGATGGCCAGCACCACCAGCAGGGCAATGGCAAAGCGCATCGAACTGAGCAGCTCGATTGCGCTTCTCACCGCTCTCTGGCGGACATTCAACTGCAAACCCTGCGTGGTGACGCTCATTCAAACTCCGCTTCTTGATCCATCCAGCCGCCATGCACTACGGGGCACGACAGCAAAAAAGGGTGCAGGACCGCCGCATCTGCACGGCGCCCACACCCTTTTCTTGTTCTTCGACCGCTTTTCGAGACAACGCGACTCTACACGAGAGTCAGGTCAATATCGGGTCAATACAGCCGAATCAATGCAAACCGGCTGCGTAATCGGCGACGGCCTTGATTTCGTCATCCGATAGACGGTGCGCGATCTGGCGCATCGGCTCGTTATTGTTGCGCGTGCCTTGCTGGAATGCCTGCAACTGCGCAACCACGTATTCCGACCACTGGCCCGAAAGGCGCGGGTACTGGATCGGAATGCCCTGGCCGGTTGGGCCGTGGCAGGCCGCGCAGGCGGGCACGCCTTTATCGGCGATACCGGCGCGCCAGATCTTCTGGCCTTCCGGCACGGTCTTCGCGTCGCGCGCAAAGCCGGGCTTGGGTGTCTGCGAGGCGAACCAGGCAGCGACGTTGATCATATCCTGATCGGAAAGCGCGCTGGCGAAGCCGGACATAATTGCATTATTACGCGCAGGGGGCTTGCCACCGGGCTGAGGCTTGAAATCCTTGAGCTGTTTGACGAGATATTCGGCGTGCTGGCCCGCCAGTTTGGGATAGGCGCCGCCCGTGCTGTTGCCGTCGGCCGCGTGACAGGCCGCGCAGACCTGCGCGGCAATTGCCTGCCCCCGGGCGAGGTCGGGCTTGGCCGGAGTCGCCGGGTCCGCCGCCATCGCCATCATCGAAACACCTGCTGTGAGACCTGCCGCTATCGCAAATTCGAGTACCTTCAAGGACTTGCTCAGTCGATTCATTCGCGCACCTTGTTTCGTCTTGTGGGAATCAGGTTCTGCAAACTACGACAGCGACCACTCTACCTGCGAAGGCCCGCGCCGCCCTCACGGGTATTCAGTAAACCGTCGCATTGTACAATAGCGCGCAAGGCGCCACGGCGCCAGTCGGGCCTGCCCCCGATATCTCCAGATCCTTCCCGGGCTCATCCGGGCTTGGCGCACCTGCCGCCTCGTATTTTTCTACTGTGGTTCTCACGATGGCCTTCCTGCTGCATCAAGCCCGTTTCTTCACGACGGTGAATCATCTGCGCGACCTGCCCGCTACGGCGCGGCCCGAGGTTGCGTTCGCCGGGCGCTCGAACGCAGGCAAATCCACCGCGATCAATCTGCTGTGCAACCAGAAGCGTCTCGCCTTCGCGTCGAAGACGCCGGGCCGCACGCAGCACATCAACTACTTCTCGGTCGGTCCCGCCGACGAGCCGCTCGGCTATCTGGTCGACCTGCCCGGCTACGGTTACGCCGAAGTGCCGGAATCGGCCAAGCAGCACTGGCAGCAACTGCTCGCGCTCTATCTGCAGACGCGCGCGCAGCTGAACGGCCTCGTGCTGATGATGGATGCGCGCCGCCCGCTGACCGAACTCGACCGCCGCATGATCGAGTGGTTCGAGCCGTCCGGTAAGCCGATCCACGCGCTGTTGACGAAGTGCGACAAATTGACGCGACAAGAAAGCGTCCTGGCGCTGCGCAACACGAACAAAGAGTTCGACGAATATCGCAAGCAGGGCTATCAAGGCAAGCTGAGCGTGCAGTTGTTCTCGGCGCTCAAGCGTGTCGGGCTCGACGAAGCGCACGAAGTCATCGAAAGCTGGATCGCGCCGAAGGCCGATACCGGCGAAACGGACCTCTCCGCGTCCTGATCTTCGCGCGCGGTACCGCGCCGGTCGCTTCCGTTCAGGCGGGGCGATCGGGCCGCGAAGCCCCGCGCGTGCTCGCACCTGGGCCATCGCCGGCCCGGCGCACGGCCAGACTCTGGCCACCTCGCGCACTCCCCCGCCACTTTCTGCTTTCAAACGTACGCAAACCCACATAGCCGGGTCGCGTGCGGCGCGCGCTCGTCTCGAATCTGCCTGTTTATTAGGCAAATATCATGCAAAACGCAATTTTTGGCCGCGCATAAAAAAACCCGCCGTAAGTGCCGGCGGGCTAAACAGCCTTATCGAAAAACGACAGGCACCCGCTCAGGGAGGAGAAGCGGGGAGTCTGGCGCAAGGCGCCTCGCTCGATCGGTATGATATACCATTGTCCTGAAAAGTTTCCTGCGCTCCGGAAGCGCGTTTTGTTTCAAGATAATCCGCCGACATGAGCTTCTACCCGCATCATCGTCCCCGCCGTATGCGCCGTGACGACTTCTCGCGCCGCCTGATGCGCGAAAACCTCCTCACCACCAACGATCTGATCTATCCCGTGTTTGTCGTCGCGGGCGAAAACGTGCGCGAAGCCGTGCCGTCGATGCCCGGCGTCGAGCGCGTTTCGGTCGATCTGCTGATGGGCGTGGCCGAACAATGCGTCGAACTGGGCGTGCCCGTGCTGTCGCTCTTCCCCGCCGTCGATCCGGCGCTGAAGACGCCCGACGGCATCGAGGCGACCAACCCCGACGGCGTGATCCCGCGTGCCGTGCGCGAACTCAAGAAGCGCTTCCCGGATCTGGGCGTGCTCTGCGATGTCGCGCTCGACCCGTACACGAGCCACGGCCAGGACGGCGTGCTCGACGAGAACGGTTACGTCATCAACGATCAGACCATCGAGATCCTCGTTGCGCAGGCGCGCACGCAGGCCGAAGCGGGCGTCGATATCGTCGCGCCTTCGGACATGATGGACGGCCGTATCGGCGCGATCCGCGAGATGCTCGAAAGCGAGAACCACATCCACACGAAGATCATGGCCTACTCGGCCAAGTACGCTTCGGCGTTCTACGGTCCGTTCCGTGACGCGGTGGGTTCGGCCTCGAATCTGGGCAAGGGCAACAAGATGACCTACCAGATGGACCCGGCGAACTCGGACGAAGCGCTGCGTGAAGTGCGCCTCGACATCGAGGAAGGCGCGGACATGGTGATGGTCAAGCCCGGCATGCCGTATCTGGACATCGTGCGCCGCGTGAAGGACGAATTCCGCTTCCCGACCTACGTGTACCAGGTCAGCGGCGAATACGCGATGCTCAAGGCCGCCGCGCAAAACGGCTGGCTCGATCACGACAAGGCGATGATGGAATCGCTGCTCGCGTTCAAGCGCGCGGGCGCTGACGGCATCCTGACGTATTTCGCGCTGGACGCCGCACGGTTGTTGCGCGCGCAGAAGTAAGCGGCACGCCGCTTACGGGCAAGACGCCATGCAAAAAGGCACGTCGCGAGACGTGCCTTTTTCGTTTGCGCGACGGATTTACGACTGATTTCCCGGCAGTTTGAGCAGATCCCGCGACGGCACGACCGATGCCGATGGCGCTTGCGCATCGGCATTGGGCGCAGGTGCCGACGATGCCGGCGTCGCGGACACGCGATCGAGACGTGCGAGGAATTTATCGGCGTTCTCATAGCCGACCACGCGCAGCACTTCGTTGCCCTTCGTATCGAAGAAAATAATGCCCGGCGGGCCGAACAGGCCAAAGCGTTTGAGCAGCGCCTGATCGTCGGTGCTGTTGGCGGTCACGTCGGCGCGCAGCAGGCCCAGTTGCGCGAGCTTCGCCTGCACGCGCGGGTCGCTGAAGGTGAACTTCTCCATCTCCTTGCAGCTCACGCACCAGTCGGCGTAGAAGTCGAGCATCGACGGCTTGCCCGCCGTCTTGAGCGCCGCGTCGAGTTGCGCCGACGAGCGCACGGGCGCAAAGCTCAATGCATCAGCCGGCGCGCCTGCAGTTTGCGCTGCACCGGCCGCGCCTTCATGTGCCGCCAGCACGGCGAGCGGGCGCAGCGGGTCGACCGAGCCGGCAGCCAGACCGACGATCAGCGTCGCGGCCCAGATGGCGAATGCCGCGCCCACGCCGCGGCCGAGCCGGCGCCAGACGTTGGCGGGCCCGGCGTTCGGCGTGAACAGGCCCAGCGCGGCGGCCGCCAGCAGCAGCCAGAGCGCGGCCAGCAACATCTGCGCGGTCGCGCCCAGCACCGGCCAGACGATCCACAGCGCCGCCGCCAGCAGCACCACGCCGAAGAACACCTTCACGCCGTCCATCCACGTGCCCGCGCGCGGCAGCAGCGTGCCCGCGCCCAGACCGAGAATCATCAGCGGCACGCCAAGGCCGATGCCCATCGCGAACAGCGCCGCACCGCCGAGCACGGCGTTGCCCGTATGGGCGATGAACGCGAGCACGGCGAAGAGCGGCGCGGTCATGCAGGCGCCGACCACGAGCGCGGACAGCGCGCCCATCAGCGCAACGGCGGCGAACTTGCCGCCCGAGCGGCCCTGCGACGCGCGCGAGGCGCCGTCCTGCCAGCGCTGCGGCAGCGCGATGTCGTAGCCGGCGATCAGCATCATGGCGAAGGCCGTCAGCAGGATGCCGAAGGCGCCCAGCACCCACGGATTCTGCAGCCACGCGCCCAGACTCTGCCCGACCAGCGCGGCGGCAATGCCGAGCACGGTGTAGACCAGCGCCATGCCGAGCACGTAGACGAACGACAGCGCGAAGCCGCGCGCGCGCGTGACCTGCGCGCCCTCGCCGACGATGATCGCCGAGAGGATCGGGATCATCGGATAGGAACAGGGCAGCAGGCTCAGCACCATGCCCGCGACGAAGTAGAGACCGACGACCGCGAAGAAACCGCCGCCTTGCAGCAGCGATTGCGCGTAATCGGCGCTGGTGGCGCGCTCGTACCACGGCTGGGCGGAGTCGGCGGCGACGCCGGGTGCGGCGCCCTGAGGCGCACCCGCCGCTTGCAACGCAGCTCCGCTCACGTGGTAGACGTGTTCGGCGGGCGGATAGCAGATGCCTGCATCGGCGCAACCCTGCGAGGTCACCGCGAGATCGAACGCAGCGCTCGCGGCCTTCACGGGCACGCGGATCGTCAGTTCCTTGCGATAGGTCTCGACGTTCTTGTTGAAGGTCGGATCGAACTTCACGTGGCCGGGCGGGATCTGCGCGTCGCCAAGCGTGGCCGTACCGCCATTGGCCGCATTGCGCGCCGCAAAGGCAAAACGCTCCCGATACATGTAGTAGCCATCGGCGATCTTGAAATGCACATCGACCATGCCCGGCTCTTCGCTCGCGCTGAAGGTGAAGGCCTGATCGGGCGGCAGGAAATCGTCGTCGGCGTGGGCAGGCGCGGCGCCGAACAACAGCGGCAGCAAGCAAGCGATGAACGCAAGAAAGGCCTGCAACGGGGCGTACGGCGCGGCGCGCAGGCGCCGATCGAAGCGGTTAGACATGAATGGGACGCTGTGTCTCGGCATGAACCCACTGGCCATAGGCGTTCGACGCCGTGACCTGCCACGAAAGAATCTCGGGCGTTTCGTAGGGATGCTCGGTCTGGATGAACTGTTCGAGCTCGGCCGCGCGCGCGAGGCTCGTCTTGAAAAGCAACTGGATCTCGTCGCCGGATTCGATCTTGCCCTGCCAGTGATACTGCGAATGCACCGCGCCCAGACGCGTCACGCAGGCCGCGAGCCGCTGCGCCAGTATACCGGCGGTGAGCTTTTCGGCGATGTCCTCGTCGGGCACGGTGGTCAGCATCAGGGTTACGCTGGGGATCACATTGAGGGTCACGACGAACTCCGGCAGGCGGCCTCGTTGCTGCGCGCGTGCGCGCCAAGGCCAGGAAAGGCAGAACGTTATCGTACCACCGGCGCCGATTGGCTTTACTCATGCACCTGCGGCGCCCGTGAGTGGCAAACGCGCCCACCTGGCGTTTATTCCCGCGCCGCAAACAAAAAAGCCAGGGCTGGCCTGGCTTTCCTGGACATCGCGCGACGCAGGATCGCGCTTGATCCGCTTTTTGTCCGCTCTTTCCCGTTAGTTGCTGGAAAGTCTGAGCGACGGGCGCACGATCGCACCCGTGCGCTGCAGCTTGGCGATCTCGCGCGTCTCCAGCACGCGCATGAACGCGGCCCAGTCCTGCGCCAGTGCGGCCTTGTCGACCTTATCGGTATCGCCGAGCTTGAAGCGCTCGCCCACCCGATACGGCAACTCCCATGACGCCCGGTGCCAGGAACGTTCGGCCAGCGCGAGCAGACGCGGATACACCATGTACTCGAACAGCTGGTCGTTGCGGATCACCTCGGCCCACGCCTGCCCCTGCATGCCTTCGATATGCGGCGCCGTGCCCGTGGTCACGATCTCGAACGGCTTGCCGTCGCGATCGGGCATGATTTCGGCGTTCTGCGGCAGGTTGTCGGGCGCGAGCGAGAAGACCTTGAAGCTGTCGGTCGCGTGCGAGCCCCAGTAATAGCCGCGCTCGTGCGGATCGATTGTGTACGGGAAGTCGAAGTAGAGATAATCCGGCAAGGCGAGCACGCCGCGATAACCCTTCTGGCTCCACGACTGCACGGTATCCGCGCCGCCCCAGTAGAGCGTGTCCCAGAGCGTCACCATCACGCTGCCGGTCGCAAAGTCCTGCGGACCATTGGCGTGCTTCACGCCGTCCTGCCAGGCCGCCATCGCGCCGATGCCATTGGCGCTGACAAGCTGGCTGACATCGATCGCGAACTTCGTCGGCAGTTCATCGACAGAAGCGACCTTGCCTTGCTGAACCCAGGCGGTGCACCACGGCGAGCGCGCCCACGGTTTGTCCTGCGCGGCGAGATTGATGCGCCCCTTGCCGGCGTCGCTGCCGTCGAGCGCCTGGAAGCCCGCGCCGAGCAGGATGTTCTTCGCCTCGTCGCCGCCAAAGTGCCAGACCGATAGCGGCGCGCCGGCTTCGCGATGCATCGCCGCGATTTCGCCGATCACCTTGCCGGCAAAACGACGCGCGCTGTCGGAACACGGATTGAGCGCCGTGCGACGGTCGTAGAACTGCACCGACGTGATGTTCGACGTGTCCTGCGGGTCCAGCAGCCGGTACTCGTTGGCGCCCTGTTCGTCGCCCTGCGCGTGCAGTTTGCGGTAGCGAGCTTCCATCGACACCACGGCGGCACGCTCGTGCGCCGGCATGTCGATTTCGGGAATGACCTCGATAAAGCGATCCGACGCGTAGCGCACGAGCGCGACGTAATCGGCACGACTCAGGTAACCGCCGCCCGATTCGTTGTTCGGACCCGATGCCAGTTGCGGCAGGAGACAGCGGTTTTCGTCCAGATCATGGCAGCGCTGGCCGCCGATGTCGGTCAGCTCGGGCAAGCCGGGAATCTGAATGCGCCAGCCTTCGTCGTCGGAGAGATGCAGGTGCAGGCGGTTGAGCTTGTAGGCGCTCATCTGGTCCATGAGGCGCTGCAGCGTCGCCGGATGGCGGAAGTTGCGCGCGAGATCGACCATCATGCCGCGATGCGTGTAGCGCGGCGCATCCTCGATCGTCAGCGCGGGCACGCGGCCGCCGCCTGCAGGCGTCAGCGAAAAGAGCGTCTGGACGCCGTAGTAGACGCCTGCTGCGTCGTAGCCGTCGATGCTCACGCCATCGCGCGCGATCGTCAGGCGATAACCGCCCGACACGGCCACGTCGGCGGGCAACGCAGCGGGCGCGATGCGGCCAGTCACGGTCACGGGCGTACCTGTCAGCCCAAGTGCCGATGCCCGCGACTGCAACGAAGCAAGCTGCCCGGCCTGCAGTCCCGGCAACGAGAGCGCCACGCCGGCGACGTTCAGATCGCCGTCGCCGCTCTCTTCGCGCAGGACAGCGGGAACGGCACGCCCGGCAACCTGCTGCGCGGACGGTGCCGCGGCCTCGGCGCGAGCACGCTGGATTTGCGCGGGCGTCTGCGTGAAATCGGCTGCGCTATCGGGGTTGGGCGGCAGGCTTTCGACGTACTGGGTTTCGTCGTCGGTATTGTTTGCCTTGAGGACGACGGGCGTCGCGCCTTCGACCACCACGTAAGCACGCGGCAGCAAATCGCTATAGCGCCGATACCAGTACTCGCCCACGAACGGCACTTCGATGCGTTGTCCCGGCGCGAGCGTAAATGCGCCTTGCGCGGGCGAAAGCGCGTACAGATCGCCAGTGATGTGACGCCAGACAATCGCTGCGTTATCGATGGCGAGCACGCGGCGGATGCTGTGCAGATAGAGCGTCCATCCGCCGGCCTTGAGCGGCTCCGAGCCCAGATTTTCGAGGATCAAGCGGCCGCGCGCGCAACTCGCCCAGTCCGCGCCGAGGTTCGCGCATGACACGCCCGCCTGGCTCGCGTCGTTGGTATCGATCGCGACGCTCAGTTTCAGGCTTTCGGCCAGCTTGGCGGCCTGAACGGTCGCGCCCGCCGTGGTATCCACGGAACTGCCGCACGCGGACAGCGCCAGCATGGCCGTCAACGCGCACAACGCAGCCAAAAATCGAATGGCCGAACGCACGGACAATCGCCTCCGTTCGGCCTCACAATTACTACGGAATCCTAAAATAATTCCCGAATAATAAGACATGTCTCCCCCATTGCCGGCGACGCCCGCTCAGACCCTTACTATAAGTTGACGACTCAACCCGAAGGTGGCGGTAGATCAAGCTCGATGGCATTTGGCTGCGCGCATCGCAGCCGGGGACGCCAAAAACAAAAAAGCCAGGCTAGGCCTGGCTTTTTCGCGCGCCGCTTGATCCTGGGATCAAGCGACTAGAAGCTTATTCCGCTTCCTGGACGTTCTCTTCCGTGACTTCCGGACGGTCGAGCAGTTCGACCAGTGCCATCGGTGCGTTGTCGCCAACACGGAAACCGAACTTCAGGATACGCAGGTAGCCGCCCGGACGGTTCGCGAAACGCGGACCCAGAACTTCGAACAGCTTCGTGACCGAGTCACGATCGCGCAGGCGGTTGAACGCCAGACGACGGTTTGCCAGCGAGGGCTTCTTGCCGAGCGTGATGAGGGGCTCGACAACCTTACGCAGTTCCTTCGCCTTCGGCAGCGTCGTCTTGATGACTTCGTGCTCGATCAGCGAGTTGGACATGTTACGGAGCATTGCCAGACGGTGGCTGCTCGTGCGGTTCAGTTTCCGCAGACCATGGCGGTGACGCATTTCAATTTCCTTGAAACAAAGTTTTAGTCCAGCTCTTCTATCGCCTCGCGGGTTTCGCAACCCCGACCAAGGCACGGGCCGGTACAGAAAAAGGCAAGACGCGGATTCTAAAGGAAAATCCGCGTCGCTGCCACATTACTTACTTGTCGAGACCAGCCGGCGGCCAGTTTTCGAGCTTCATGCCGAGCGTGAGACCGCGGGAAGCAAGCACTTCCTTGATCTCGTTGAGCGACTTGCGACCCAGATTCGGGGTCTTGAGCAGCTCGTTCTCGGTACGCTGGATCAGGTCGCCGATGTAGTAGATGTTCTCGGCCTTCAGGCAGTTCGCCGAGCGAACCGTGAGTTCGAGATCGTCCACCGGACGCAGCAGGATCGGATCGATCTGCGGCGCACGCGACGGCGCTTCCGCTGCCGTTTCGGTGCCTTCCAGTGCAGCGAACACCGACAGCTGATCCACGAGGATGCGCGCCGACTGGCGGATCGCTTCCTCAGGCGAGATCACGCCGTTGGTTTCGATGTTCATCACGAGCTTGTCGAGGTCGGTACGCTGTTCGACACGCGCGCTTTCCACGGCGTAGCTCACACGGCGAACCGGCGAGAACGACGCGTCCAGGACGATACGGCCGATGATCTTGGCCGATTCGTCGCCGTAACGGCGCACGTTGCCCGGCACGTAGCCGCGGCCCTTCTCGATCTTGATCTGGACGTCGAGCTTGCCGCCCTTCGTCAGATGCGCAACGACGTGTTCCGGGTTGATGACTTCGCAGTCGTGCGAGAGTTCGATGTCGCCAGCGGTGACAACGCCTTCGCCTTCCTTGCGCAGCGTAACCGTCACTTCGTCACGGTTATGCAGCTTGAAGACCACGCCCTTCAGGTTCAACAGCAGGTTGACCACATCCTCTTGCACACCATCGAGCGTCGAGTACTCGTGCACGACGCCTGCGATCGTCACTTCGGTCGGCGCATAGCCGATCATCGACGACAGCAGAACGCGCCGAAGCGCGTTACCCAAGGTATGGCCATAACCGCGTTCGAACGGCTCCATGACCACTTTCGCGTGGTTGTCGCCGAGCGATTCCACAGCGATGATCTTGGGTTTCAACAAACTGGTTTGCATAGGTTTTCCTTTTCAATACCCTCGGCTCGTTACACCGATAAGGCTGAGATGGCCACAACCTGAAAAAAACAGCCGAGGCCACCTCCTGCGCGAAGCACAGAGGCTACCCCGGCCGTCAATCCGATTAACGCGAATACAATTCGACGATCAGGCTTTCGTTGATGTCGCCAGCGATGTCGCTGCGCTCCGGCACGCTCTTGAACGTACCTTCGAACTTCTTCGCGTCGACCGCAACCCAACCCGGCATGCCACCTTGCTCAGCCAGCGAGAGCGCTTCGACGATACGCACTTGCTTCTTCGCCTTTTCGCGAATAGCAACGACGTCGCCTGCCTTCACTTGCATCGACGGGATGTTCGCGACGACGCCGTTCAGCGTGAGAGCCTTGTGGCTCACGAGCTGACGCGCTTCAGCGCGGGTCGATGCGAAGCCCATGCGGTACACGACGTTGTCGAGACGCGATTCGAGCAGTTGCAGCAGGTTTTCGCCGGTGTTGCCCTTGATACGGTCAGCTTCCGCGAAGTAGCGGCGGAACTGGCGCTCGAGGACACCGTAGATACGCTTCACTTTTTGCTTTTCGCGAAGCTGCGTGCCGTAGTCGGACGTGCGGGCGCCCGAGGTGCGGCCATGCTGACCCGGCTTGCTGTCGAGCTTGCACTTGTCAGCGAGCGAGCGGCGTGCGCTCTTCAGGAAGAGGTCGGTGCCTTCACGGCGGGACAGCTTGGCCTTCGGGCCGATATAACGTGCCACGTTGCTTTCCTTCGATAATTGATCACGCAAAGCCTTGGAACGGGGAGACCCCGCGGCTCGCGCTAGTCCGGCCCTTTGGACCGAACGGTGGGCTTAGTCAATTCAATAACGCCGAGAGCCTGGGACGCCGTTACCGGCGGCTCAGGCAGTCGGCTTATGCGACGCCTTAGATACGACGGCGCTTCGGCGGACGGCAGCCGTTGTGCGGGACCGGCGTAACGTCGGAGATCGCGGTGATCTTGATGCCAAGACCATGCAGCGCGCGCACCGCCGATTCGCGACCCGGGCCGGGGCCCTTGATACGCACTTCGAGGTTCTTGACGCCGTATTCCATTGCAACACGGCCAGCCGACTCCGCTGCGACCTGAGCTGCAAACGGGGTCGACTTACGCGAACCCTTGAAGCCCTGGCCACCCGACGTTGCCCAGGCAAGAGCATTGCCTTGACGATCGGTGATCGTGATGATCGTGTTGTTGAACGACGCGTGAACGTGAACTACGCCCTCGGCGACGTTCTTCTTAACCTTCTTGCGAACGCGTTGCGCCGCGGAGTTGTTCGAAGCCTTAGCCATTACGTTTTCCTGTAACTGTCAGAACCGCTTACTTCTTCAGCGACTGTGCTGCGCGGCGCGGACCCTTGCGCGTACGTGCGTTGGTGCGCGTACGCTGGCCACGCAGGGGCAGGCCCTTGCGATGGCGCACGCCGCGGTAGCAGCCGAGGTCCATCAGGCGCTTGATGTTCATCGTCGTTTCACGGCGCAGATCGCCTTCGACAACAAACTTGCCCACTTCCTCGCGCAGCTTTTCCAGATCCGCGTCGTTCAGGTCCTTGACCTTCTTGTTAAACGGCACACCCGCGGCAACGCAGATGTTGCGCGAACGCGTGCGACCGACACCGAAAATTGCCGTCAGGCCGATTTCAGTGTGCTGGTGGTTCGGGATGTTAACCCCTGCAATACGAGCCATTGTTTTTCCTCAAACAAAAAGCGCAGGCAAAAGTGCGCTTAAATCACTCAGCCTTGACGCTGCTTGTGGCGCGGCTCCGTGCTGCAGATCACGCGAACGACGCCGTTACGCTTGATGATCTTGCAGTTACGGCACATGCGCTTTACCGATGCCATCACTTTCATGATATTACCCTTTTTCTAAATCACTTCGCCCGGAACACGATCCGCGCACGCGACAGATCGTAAGGCGTCAATTCAACCGTCACCTTGTCGCCCGGAAGAATGCGGATGTAGTGCATCCTCATTTTTCCGGAAATATGCCCTAGAACGACATGGCCGTTTTCCAGCTTCACCCGAAAGGTAGCGTTGGGGAGGTTTTCGATCACCTCACCCTGCATCTGGATTACATCGTCTTTGGCCATAGGTCCTTAACGCATCGGGACTCCGCCACCCTTGAAGTTGGCCTTCTTGAGCAGCGATTCATATTGTTGCGACATGACGTACGACTGCACCTGCGCCATGAAGTCCATTGTGACGACGACAATGATCAGCAGCGACGTTCCACCAAAATAAAACGGCACATTCCAGCGCAGCACCAGAAACTCAGGCAGTAGACAGACAAACACGATATAGATCGCACCGGCCAGCGTCAGACGCGTGAGGATGCGGTCGATATAACGTGCCGTCTGATCGCCCGGACGGATGCCAGGAACGAACGCGCCACTTTTCTTCAGGTTGTCGGCCGTTTCCCTGCTGTTGAACACCAGAGCGGTGTAGAAGAAGCAGAAGAAGACGATCGCCAACGCATACAGCAACACGTACACGGGCTGGCCAGGCTTGAGGGCTTCGGCCACGTTGTGCAGCGTGTTCGCGAACCAGCTGTCTCGCGAACCCGAACTGAACCAGTTCAGGATGGTTGCCGGGAACAAGATGATCGACGATGCAAAGATCGGCGGAATCACGCCCGACATGTTCAGCTTGAGCGGCAGGTGCGACGACTGCCCACCGTAGATCTTGTTGCCAACCTGACGCTTCGCATAGTTCACGAGGATCTTGCGCTGGCCGCGTTCGATGAACACCACCAGGTACGTCACGGCTGCAATCAGCGCCACGATGATGATCGCCGAGACGGGGCCCATCGAGCCGGTTTGCACCAGCGAGAAGAGACCGCCAATCGCGTTCGGGAAACCCGCTGCGATACCGCCGAAGATGATGATCGAGATACCGTTGCCAAGCCCGCGTTCCGTGATCTGCTCACCAAGCCACATCAGGAACATCGTGCCCGTCACCAGCGTCACGACCGTCGTCAGACGGAACACCATGCCCGGATCGATCACGAGTGCCGGCTGATTTTCCAGCGCGACTGCAATGCCGAAGGCCTGAAAGGTCGCCAGCACTACCGTGAAGATCCGCGTGTACTGCGTAATCTTGCGTTGTCCAGCCTGCCCTTCCTTCTTCAGCGCCTCGAGCTGGGGCGAGACGATCGCCATCAGCTGCAGGATGATCGACGCCGAGATATACGGCATCACACCCAGCGCGAAGATCGTAAAGCGAGACAGTGCGCCGCCCGAGAACATGTTGAACATGCCAAGGATGCCGCCTGACTGGCTCTGGAAGAGCTTCGCCAGTTGATCCGGGTCGATGCCCGGCACCGGAATGTGCGCACCGATACGATAAACGACCAGCGCCAGCAGCAAGAACATTGCACGCCGGCGCAGGTCGCCGAACTTCGGAGCGCTGCGACCGGTTTTTGCGAGACTCGGGCTGTTAGCCAAGTACCTTCTCCGATGCAGATGTTAGTGACGGCGGGCAAGCCCGCACGCACCACTCACAATCACTCGGCAAAAGAACCGCCTGCTGCTTCAATCGCAGCACGCGCATTCTTCGTCGCACCCAGGCCCTTGACCACGACCTTGCGCTTGATCTCGCCAGTAGCGATGATCTTTGCGGAACGGGTCATTTCGCCAACGAGACCTGCCTGCTTGAGAGCCAACAGATCGATTTCGTCGACCGGCAGCTTCTCGATGTCAGCAAGGCGCACTTCACCGACGAATTCCTTCGTCAGCGAGGTGAAGCCACGCTTCGGCAGGCGACGCTGCAGAGGCATCTGACCGCCTTCGAAGCCGACTTTATGAAAGCCGCCCGAACGCGATTTCTGACCCTTGTGACCACGACCTGCGGTCTTGCCGAGGCCAGAGCCGATGCCGCGGCCGACGCGACGCTTAGCGTGCTTCGCGCCTTCTGCCGGCTTCAGGTTATTCAATTCCATTTTCAACTCCTGGAGTCTTTGGTCGACCGCTTAGCCGATGACCTTAACGAGGTACGAGACCTTGTTGATCATGCCGCGCACAGCCGGCGTGTCCTGCAGCTCGGAAACCGAGTTCAGGCGGCGCAGGCCGAGACCGCGCACAGTGGCACGGTGCGTTTCGCGGGTCCCAATCAGGCTCTTGACGAGCTGAACCTTGACAGTTTTTTCAGACATGGTGCCCACCTTAGCCCAGAATTTCTTCGACGGACTTGCCGCGCTTCGCCGCGATGTCAGCCGGCGTCGACTGCTTGCGCAGACCGTCCAGCGTTGCACGCACGAGGTTGTACGGGTTCGTCGAACCGTGGCTCTTTGCCACGACGTTCTGCACGCCCATCACGTCGAACACTGCGCGCATCGGGCCGCCGGCGATCACGCCCGTACCTGCCTTCGCCGGAGCGAGGAGGACGACCGATGCGCCATGCTTGCCGTGCACTTCGTGTTGCAGGGTGCCGTTCTTCAGGGGCACCTTGAACATGTTGCGACGAGCTTGTTCCATCGCCTTCTGGACAGCAACCGGCACTTCTTTCGACTTGCCCTTGCCCATACCGACGCGGCCATCACCATCGCCAACCACGGTCAGAGCGGCGAAACCGAGAATACGGCCGCCCTTCACAACCTTGGTCACGCGATTGACCGAAATCATTTTTTCGCGAAGGCCGTCGTCGCGTTCGTCAGCCTGAACTTTCGCTTGCATCTTTGCCATGACGAATTCCTTCCTTAGAACTTGAGCCCGGCTTCGCGCGCAGCATCAGCCAGCGCCTTGACGCGGCCGTGATAGCGGAAACCCGAGCGGTCAAAGGCGACGGATTCGATGCCGGCGGCCTTAGCCTTTTCTGCAATACGCTTGCCGATCAGCGAGGCTGCAGCGACGTTGCCGCCCTTGCCCGACTGGTCAGCCAGTTGCGCACGCACTTCGGCTTCAAGCGTCGACGCGCTGGCGAGCACCTTGGTGCCGCACGGCGAGAACACTTGCGCGTAGATGTGCGTGTTCGTGCGATGCACGGCCAGGCGCGCGACCTGCAGCTCAGCGATCTTGAGACGCGTCTGACGAGCGCGGCGCAGGCGAGTTTGAGTCTTATCCATGATTGCGCACCCTTACTTCTTCTTCGTTTCTTTGAGGATCACGACCTCGTTGGCGTAACGCACACCCTTGCCCTTGTAGGGCTCCGGCGGGCGATAACCGCGCACTTCGGCTGCGGTCTGGCCAACTTTCTGCTTGTCGATCCCCTTGATCACGATTTCCGTTTGCGACGGGGTTTCAGCCTTCACGCCTTCCGGCATCTGGTGCACCACCGGGTGCGAGAAACCCAGCGACAGGTTCAGCTTGTCGCCTTGTGCCTGAGCACGGTAACCAACGCCAACCAGCGTCAGCTTGCGCTCAAAACCCTTCGTCACGCCATGCACCATGTTCGCGACGATCGCGCGCATCGTGCCAGACATCGCATTCGCTTCGCGGCTGTCGTCCGCCGGCTCAAACTTGAGCACGCCGTTGTCGTTGACCACTTTCACGAGGCCGTTCGCAGCTTGCGAAATCGTACCCAGCGCGCCCTTGACGGTAATCTTCTCGTCGCTGAGCGTCGCTTCTGCGCCTTGCAGCGCGACCGGGCTCTTACCTACTCGAGACATGTTTCTTCTCCTTAGGTCTTAAGCGACGTAGCAGATAACTTCGCCGCCGACGCCAGTAGCGCGCGCCTTGCGGTCCGTCATCACACCCTTCGGCGTCGAGACGATCGCAACACCCAGGCCATTCATGACCGACGGGATGTCGTTGCGGCCGCGGTACACGCGCAGACCAGGCTTCGAAACGCGTTCAATGCGCTCGATAACCGGACGGCCAGCGTAGTACTTCAACGCGATGTTCAATTCCGACTTCGCACCTTCGGTTTTCACCGCGAAGTCGTCGATATAACCTTCGTCCTTCAGAACCTGCGCAATCGCAATCTTCACTTTCGACGAGGGCATAGCAACCGAAACCTTCTCGACCATCTGCGCATTGCGGATGCGAGTCAGCATATCGGCGATAGGATCACTCATGCTCATTTATGTTTCTCCTATTACCAGCTCGCCTTGGTGATGCCAGGGATCTCACCACGGAACGCGATTTCACGAATCTTGTTACGTGCGAGACCGAATTTGCGGAACGTGCCACGCGGACGACCCGTGATCGCGCAGCGGTTACGCTTGCGGGTCGGGTTCGAGTTACGGGGCAGTTGTTGCAGTTCGAGGCGAGCTGCGTAACGCTCTTCTTCCGACTTGCTTTGGTCGTCGATGATCGCCTTCAGCTCTGCACGCTTCGGTGCAAATTTCGCTGCCAGACGAGCGCGCTTCTTTTCACGTTCGATCAGTGCCAGTTTAGCCACGGTAACCTCAGTTGCGGAACGGGAACTTGAAGCCGGCGAGCAGTGCCTTTGCTTCTTCGTCAGTCTTCGCGGTCGTCGTGATGCTGATGTTCAGCCCACGCAGTGCGTCGATCTTGTCGTAGTCGATTTCGGGGAAAATGATCTGCTCTTTCACACCGATGTTGTAGTTACCACGGCCGTCGAATGCCTTGCCCGACACGCCACGGAAGTCGCGCACGCGGGGCAGCGCAACCGTAACGAAACGGTCCAGGAATTCGTACATGGCATTGCCACGCAGGGTAACCATCGTGCCAATCGGGTAGCTTTCGCGGATCTTGAAACCAGCGATTGCCTTACGCGACTTGGTGATAACAGGCTTCTGGCCGGCGATCTTCGTGAGGTCGCCAACGGCGTGCTCAAGGACCTTCTTGTCAGCGACGGCTTCACCAACACCCATGTTCAGGGTGATCTTGGTGAGGCGCGGCACTTCCATGACCGACTTGTAACCGAACTTCTCGATCAGGCCAGGAACGACCTTCTCTTTGTAAAATTCTTGCAAACGTGCCATTTTTTACTCCGCAGCGTCAGGCGCTCAGGACAGCACCGGTCGTCTTCAGGAAACGAACCTTCTTGTCCCCTTCGACCTTGATGCCCACGCGCGACGGCTTGCCGTTCGCGTCGACCAATGCGACGTTCGAGATAGCCAGCGGCATAGCCTTGGCTTCCACGCCACCCGTCGTACCCTTCATGGGGTTCGGCTTAACATGCTTTTTAGCAATGTTGATGCCTTCGACAGTAACGCGCTCTTCGCCAATCGCCACTACGACGCCGCGCTTGCCCTTGTCTTTGCCAGTGACGACAATAACTTCGTCACCCTTGCGAATCTTGTTCATCGCGACTCCTTACAGCACTTCCGGCGCAAGCGAAACGATCTTCATGAATCGTTCACCACGCAGCTCACGCGTAACCGGCCCGAAGATACGGGTGCCGATCGGCTCAAGCTTGGTATTCAAAAGCACGGCGGCGTTGCCATCGAACTTGATCAGCGAGCCGTCTTGACGGCGCACGCCCTTCGCGGTGCGAACCACAACAGCGTTGTAGATTTCGCCCTTTTTCACGCGCCCACGCGGCGTTGCCTCTTTGACGGTCACCTTGATGATGTCGCCAATGCTGGCATAACGACGCTTCGAGCCGCCGAGCACCTTGATGCACATGACTTCACGCGCACCCGTGTTGTCGGCTACTTCAAGCCGAGTTTCGGTCTGGATCATGGTTTATCTTTCCCAACTTAATCCGGTTGCGCCACCATGGCACATCCGGTCAGTCTTGGTCCCGTCAGCCGCGCCGCCACTAGAACGACCGCTCAGCTGCTTGGGTAAGAACAGCAGCGACGGCAAACGAAACCGGCCATCGCATTCCGGTGAATCTTGCAGATCCGGACTGGCGTCCGAACCACTTCCCTCACTACACCGCCCGTTGCTTTGCCAACAACGCGCCCATAAAGAGGGAAGACCAAGACTATAACTCTATAATCTTGGTCTCGCAAGCGAAATCTTTAGCGATTTCAACAACTTCTACTCCCCGGGGATGGTGCCAACTTCGGCTCCCCGGGGTTTGCGTCATTTTTTAGATGACGCGTGCTGCTTCGATCAGCTTCGACACGGTCCAGGCCTTCGTCTTCGAGAGAGGACGGGTCTCCTGGATTTCAACGAGGTCACCCTCGTTGTACGTGTTCGCTTCGTCGTGAGCGTGGTACTTCTTCGACTGCACGACGTACTTGCCGTAGATCGGGTGCTTGACGCGGCGCTCGACCAGAACGGTGACCGTCTTGTCCATCTTGTTGCTGACGACTTTGCCGACCAGCGTCCGCTTAAGCGAGGTTTTCACGCTTTCGTTCATTTCTGGTTCGCCTTCTGAGTCAGGACGGTCCGCACACGTGCGATGTCGCGACGAACCTTCTTCAGCTGGCTCGTGTTCGTGAGCTGCTGGGTCGCGAGTTGCATGCGCAGGCCGAATTGCGCCTTCAAGAGGTCCGACAGCTCTTGATCGAGCGCGGCCTTGTCTTTCTGAAGAAGTTCAGATGCCTTCATCAAATCACTCCTTAGGCGCCGAGCTGGCGAACCATGAAGACCGTCTTCAGCGGCAGCTTGGCTGCAGCCAGACGGAAGGCTTCACGGGCCAGTTCTTCGGACACACCATCCATTTCATACAGCATCTTGCCCGGCTGAATCTCAGCGACGTAGTACTCAGGGTTACCTTTACCGTTACCCATACGTACTTCCGCCGGCTTTTGCGAGATCGGCTTATCCGGGAAGATACGGATCCAGATGCGGCCACCACGCTTGATGTGACGCGTCATTGCACGACGTGCCGACTCAATCTGGCGTGCGGTCAGACGACCACGACCGATAGCCTTCAGACCGAATTCACCGAACGAAACTGCGTTGCCGCGAGTTGCGACGCCGGTGTTACGACCCTTCTGCTCTTTGCGATACTTCCTGCGTTTCGGTTGCAGCATCGTTATTCTCCAGTCTTGCCGTCACGACGCGGTGCGCCACGACGGGCACCCGGCGCGCCTTCACGGCCACGACGGTCGCCACCCGGACGAGCGTTGCGGCGCGGACGCTTTTCTTCGGCGACTTCTTCAACCACCGGTGCGTCGTTACGGCCGAGCGTGTCGCCCTTGTAGACCCAAACCTTCACGCCGATGATGCCGTACGTCGTCTTCGCTTCCGAGGTTGCGTAGTCGATGTCAGCACGCAGCGTGTGAAGCGGCACTCGACCTTCGCGGTACCATTCGGTACGTGCGATTTCGATACCGTTCAGACGGCCGGCGCTCATGATCTTGATGCCTTGGGCACCCAGACGCATCGCGTTCTGCATCGCGCGCTTCATTGCGCGACGGAACATGATGCGGCGCTCGAGCTGTTGCGTAATCGAGTCGGCGATCAGTTGCGCATCCGTTTCCGGCTTGCGAATTTCTTCGATGTTGACGTGAACCGGCACGCCCATGCGCTTTTGCAGTTCGGCCTTGAGGAGTTCGATGTCCTCGCCCTTCTTGCCGATAACCACACCCGGACGCGAGCTGTAAATCGTGATACGAGCGTTCTTAGCCGGACGCTCGATCACAACACGGCCCACCGAAGCGTTCTTCAGCTTCTTCTTCAGGTATTCACGAACACCGATGTCTTCCTTCAACATCGCCGCGAAATTGTTGTTGTTCGCGTACCAACGCGAAGCCCAATTGCGGCTGACGGCCAAACGGAAGCCAGTCGGATGAATTTTCTGTCCCATCGTATGGCTCCTTAATTCCCGACCGTCACAGTGATGTGACACGATTGCTTCTCGATGCGGTTACCGCGACCCTTAGCGCGTGCGGTAAAACGCTTCAGCGAAGCAGCCTTATCGACGTAGATGCTCTTGATCTTGAGCTCGTCGATGTCAGCACCTTCGTTGTGCTCTGCATTGGCGATTGCCGACAGCACAACCTTTTTCACGATGCCTGCCGCTTTCTTCGGCGAGAACGTCAGAACGTTCAGTGCCTTGTCGACCGGCAGACCGCGGATCTGGTCAGCCACAAGACGCGTCTTCTGCGCCGAGATGCGGGCACCGCGATGAATTGCCTTCACTTCCATCTTGATTGCCCCTTATTTCTTGGCCTTCTTGTCGGCTGCGTGACCCTTGAACGTACGGGTCAGTGCGAACTCGCCAAGCTTGTGGCCGACCATGTTTTCCGTGACATACACGGGAACGTGTTGACGGCCGTTATGAACGGCGATCGTCAGGCCGATGAAATCCGGCAGGATCGTCGAACGACGCGACCAGGTCTTGATCGGTTTCTTGTCGCGCGTTGCTGCAGCCGCCTCAACCTTCTTCAGCAAATGGGCGTCGCAGAACGGACCTTTCTTAATAGAACGTGCCATTGCCTACTCCTTAACGCTTGTGACGGCGCTGGACGATCATGCTCGTCGTGCGCTTGTTGCTGCGGGTGCGGTAGCCCTTAGCCGGCGTGCCCCACGGGCTAACCGGATCGCGACCAGCAGCAGTCTTGCCCTCACCACCACCGTGCGGGTGGTCGACCGGGTTCATTGCAACGCCACGGACCGTCGGGCGGATACCGCGCCAGCGGTTCGCGCCAGCCTTACCGATTTGACGGAGGCTGTGCTCTTCGTTGCCGACTTCACCGATCGTTGCGCGGCATTCAACGTGCACACGGCGGATTTCACCCGAGCGCAGGCGAACCTGAGCGTAGATGCCTTCGCGTGCCAGCAGCATTGCCGACGTACCAGCCGAACGCGCGATCTGCGCGCCCTTGCCCGGCAGCATTTCGATGCAGTGGATCGTCGTACCGACCGGAATGTTGCGGATCGGCAGGGTGTTACCTGCGCGGATCGGCGCTTCCGAACCCGACATGAGAGCCGTGCCAACCGTCACGCCCTTCGGCGCGATGATGTAGCGGCGCTCGCCGTCTGCGTACAGAACCAGCGCGATGTTCGCGCTACGGTTCGGATCGTATTCAAGACGCTCAACCTTCGCTGCGATACCGTCCTTGTTGCGACGGAAATCGATCACGCGGTAGTGCTGCTTGTGACCACCACCCTGGTGACGCGTCGTGATACGACCGTTGTTGTTACGACCGGCCTTCGAGGACTTCTTTTCGAGCAGCGCTGCGAACGGCGCACCCTTATGGAGGTCCTTGTTGACGATCTTGACCATCGCGCGGCGACCCGGCGAAGTCGGCTTAACTTTAACGATTGCCATGATTACTTGGCCTCCGCTTCAAAGTTGATTTCCTGGCCGGGCTTCAGGCAGACATACGCCTTCTTGACGTCCTTGCGCTTGCCGTTGAAACGGCCGAAACGCTTGGCCTTGCCCTTCTGGACAAGCATGTTCACCGACTTGACTTCGACCTTGAACATCAGCTCGACAGCAGCCTTGACTTCCTGCTTGTTCGCGTCCGGCGCGACTTCGAAGACGACTTGCTCGTTCTTCTCAGCCACCAGGGTCGCCTTTTCGGAGATCACCGGTGCGAGCAGGACCTGCATCAAACGATGATCGTTCTTGCGAATCTCGCTCATGACAGCAACTCCTCGATCTGGGCAACCGCAGCCTTCGTGATCAGGATCTTCTTGAAGTAGATCAGCGAGAGCGGGTCGGCAAAGCGCGGCTCAACGACTGCCACGTGGGGCAGGTTGCGCGACGCCAGGAACAGGTTCTCGTCGACCGTGTCGGTGATGACCAGCACGGATTCGAGACCCATGGCCTTGAACTTTTCGGCCAGCAGCTTCGTCTTCGGTGCTTCGAGCGAAAACTCTTCGACGACCGAGATGCGGCCTTCACGGGCCAGCTGCGAGAAGATCGAGCAGAGGCCTGCGCGATGCATCTTCTTGTTGACCTTGTGAGCAAAGTTTTCTTCCGGCGAATTCGGGAAGATGCGACCACCGCCACGCCACAACGGGCTCGACGACATACCGGCACGAGCGCGGCCCGTACCCTTCTGACGCCACGGCTTCTTGGTGGTGTGCTTGACCTGCTCACGGTCCTTCTGCGCGCGGTTACCGCTGCGCGCGTTCGCCTGATAGGCGACAACGATCTGGTGAATCAGCGCTTCGTTGTAGTCACGGCCGAACACGACGTCCGACGCGTTAACTGCTGCGCCATCCTGACCATTAGCGTTCAGGAGCTTCAGTTCCATTATTGCGCTCCTTTCTTGACGCGTGCCTTGACAGCCGGCGTCACGAAAACCTTGCCACCCTTAGCACCGGGGACAGCACCCTTGACCAGCAGCAGCTTGCGCTCTGCGTCGATACGGGCGATTTCGAGGTTTTGCACCGTCACGGTTTCGTCACCCATGTGACCGGTCATGCGCTTACCCGGGAAAACACGACCCGGATCCTGCGCCATACCGATCGAGCCCGGCACATTGTGCGAGCGCGAGTTACCGTGCGAAGCACGACCCGAAGCAAAGTTGTAACGCTTGATGGTACCGGCGTAGCCCTTACCGATCGAGGTGCCTTGCACATCGACCTTCTGGCCTTCCGAGAAGAGATCCACACCGATCACGGCGCCATTCGACAGCTCGGCTGCCTTGGCGGCATCGATCTGGAATTCCTTGAGGATTTCACCGGCTTGAACACCGGCTTTGGCGAGATGACCTGCGATCGGCTTCGTCACGCGCGAAGCGCGGCGCGTACCGAACGCAACCTGAACGGCCGTGTAGCCGTCGGTTTCAACAGTCTTGATCTGCGTCACGCGGTTGTCGGACACGTCCAGCACGGTCACGGGAATCGAATCCCCGTCAGCCGTGAAGATACGCGTCATGCCAACCTTGCGACCTACGAGTCCAAGGCTCATCGTTTTCTCCATTCCCGACTGCGATTGGTCGGGGCTAATTTACAAAGTACCGGCATGTTTCCGGGGTAAAGGCCCGCAAAGACACACCGATTTTTTGCGCGAATGCGCGAAAAGACGTCAAGTATAACGTCCTCCCACGTTTTCCGCAAGCAATCAAAGACTTAGCGCGATCAGGCTATCCTGGCCGCGCTGGAGACTCTTACTGCAGCTTGATTTCGACGTCCACGCCAGCCGGGAGGTCCAGCTTCATCAGCGCGTCAACGGTCTTGTCCGTCGGGTCGACGATGTCCATCAGGCGCAGGTGGGTGCGGATTTCGAGCTGGTCGCGCGACGTCTTGTTGACGTGCGGCGAACGCAGGATGTCGAAACGTTGGATACGCGTCGGCAGCGGCACCGGACCGCGAACGATTGCGCCCGTACGCTTCGCCGTTTCGACGATTTCAGCAGCCGACTGGTCGATCAGGCGGTAGTCGAAAGCTTTCAGGCGGATACGGATTTTTTGGTTCTGCATGATGATTCCTTAAAAAGAGCGAGGCGGACTTGCGCCGCCAGACAATATAAAGAGCGCAGGACCACCCCGCGGCAAGGCGCCGCGGGGTGGTCCCTGGGTACATCAACTTCTACAGCAAGCCGAGTATTCTACTCGATTTACTCGATGATCTTCGCGACGACGCCAGCGCCGACGGTACGGCCACCTTCGCGGATTGCGAAGCGCAGACCTTCTTCCATCGCGATCGGAGCGATCAGCTTCACCGTGATCGACACGTTGTCGCCCGGCATGACCATTTCCTTGTCCTTCGGCAGCTCGATCGAGCCCGTCACGTCCGTCGTACGGAAGTAGAACTGCGGACGGTAGTTGTTGAAGAACGGCGTGTGACGGCCGCCTTCGTCCTTGCTCAGCACGTACACTTCAGCCGTGAAGTGCGTGTGCGGCTGGATCGAACCCGGCTTGGCCAGAACCTGGCCACGCTCGACGTCTTCACGCTTCGTGCCGCGCAGCAGGATACCAACGTTGTCGCCTGCCTGACCCTGGTCGAGCAGCTTGCGGAACATTTCCACGCCCGTGCAGGTCGTCTTCACCGTCGGCTTGATACCGACGATTTCGATTTCTTCGCCGACCTTGACGATGCCGCGCTCAACGCGACCCGTCACCACCGTGCCGCGACCCGAGATCGAGAACACGTCTTCAACCGGCATCAGGAAGGCGCCGTCAACTGCGCGCTCCGGCGTCGGGATGTACGTGTCGAGTGCGTCTGCCAGGCTCATGATCGCCACTTCGCCCAGTTCGCCCTTGTCGCCTTCCAGCGCCAGCTTGGCCGAACCCTTGACGATCGGGGTGTCGTCGCCCGGGAAGTCGTACTTCGAAAGAAGCTCGCGCACTTCCATTTCGACCAGCTCGAGCAGCTCGGCGTCGTCGACCATGTCGCACTTGTTCAGGAAGACGATGATGTACGGAACACCAACCTGACGTGCCAGCAGGATGTGCTCACGCGTCTGCGGCATCGGGCCGTCAGCTGCCGAGCAAACCAGGATCGCGCCGTCCATCTGTGCCGCGCCCGTGATCATGTTCTTCACATAGTCAGCGTGGCCCGGGCAGTCGACGTGTGCGTAGTGGCGGTTAGCCGTTTCGTACTCGACGTGTGCGGTGTTGATGGTAATACCACGTGCCTTTTCTTCCGGCGCTGCATCGATCTGGTCGTATGCCTTCGCTTCGCCGCCGAACTTCTGCGTCAGAACCGTCGTGATCGCTGCCGTCAGCGTGGTCTTGCCGTGGTCAACGTGACCGATCGTGCCGACGTTGACGTGCGGCTTGGTCCGTTCGAATTTACCCTTTGCCATGTTTCTCTTCTTTCAAAAAAGTGGTGAATCGGTGACAGTGCGGGGCGAGTCCAGCCCATGCCGGACCCGCCTTGCGCCGATGCTTACTTCGCCTTCGCGCTAATGATCGCGTCGGCCACGTTACGCGGTGCTTCTGCGTAGTGCTTGAATTCCATCGTGTACGTTGCGCGACCTTGCGACAGCGAGCGCAGCGACGTCGAGTAGCCGAACATTTCCGACAGCGGCACTTCGGCGCGAACGATCTTGCCGCCGCCAATCATGTCTTCCATGCCCTGGACAATACCGCGACGGCTCGACAGGTCGCCCATCACGTTGCCCATGTAGTCTTCCGGCGTTTCGACTTCGACGGCCATCATCGGTTCGAGGATGACCGGCTGCGCCTTGCGCATTGCTTCCTTGAACGCCATCGAACCGGCCATGCGGAACGCATTTTCGTTCGAGTCAACGTCGTGGTACGAACCGAACGTCAGGTGAACCTTGACGTCGACGACCGGGAAGCCTGCCAGCACGCCTGCCTTCAGCGTTTCCTGGATACCCTTGTCGACCGCAGGGATGTATTCACGCGGAATCACACCACCCTTGATCTCGTCCAGGAACTCGTAGCCCTTGCCTTGCTCGTTCGGCTCAAGCGTAATGACAGCGTGACCGAACTGGCCGCGACCGCCCGACTGCTTGACGAACTTGCCTTCGACGTCCTTCGCCGTGGAGCGGATCGTTTCGCGGTATGCAACCTGCGGCTTGCCGACAGTTGCTTCCACGCCGAATTCGCGCTTCATACGGTCGACCAGAATTTCGAGGTGGAGCTCGCCCATGCCCGAAATGATGGTCTGGCCCGATTCCTCGTCCGTCTGGACGCGGAACGACGGATCTTCCTGTGCCAGGCGGTTCAGGGCGATGCCCATCTTTTCCTGGTCAGGCTTGGTCTTCGGCTCGACGGCCTGCGAAATCACCGGCTCCGGGAACACCATGCGTTCCAGAATGATCGGGTTCGCCGGGTCGCACAGCGTGTCGCCCGTGGTTGCTTCCTTCAGGCCGACAGCAGCAGCGATGTCGCCTGCGCGAACTTCCTTGATTTCTTCACGGTTGTTCGCGTGCATCTGCAGAATACGGCCAAGGCGTTCCTTCTTGCCCTTGGTCGAGTTCAGCACGGTGTCGCCCGAGTTGACGATGCCCGAGTACGCGCGGAAGAAGATCAGCTGGCCGACGAACGGGTCGGTCATGATCTTGAACGCGAGTGCGGCGAACTTTTCGTCGTCGGCTGCACGGCGCTCTGCCGTTTCACCGTTTTCGAGTTCGCCCTTGACCGGGGGAATGTCCACCGGCGACGGCAGGAAGTCGATCACGGCGTCGAGCATACGCTGCACGCCCTTGTTCTTGAACGCGGTGCCGCACAGCATCGGCTGGATTTCGCAAGCGATGGTACGGTCGCGGATCGCCTTGACGATTTCCGCTTCGCTCAGCTCTTCGCCGCCGAGGTACTTTTCCATCAGCTCTTCGCTGGCTTCAGCAGCCGACTCGATCATCTTTTCGCGCCATTCGTTGCACGAGTCAACGAGTTCTGCGGGGATGTCGACGTAGTCGAACTTCGTGCCTTGCGACGCTTCGTCCCAAATGATCGCCTTCATCTTGATCAGGTCGACCACGCCCTGGAACGTGTCTTCTGCGCCGATAGGCACCACGACCGGAACCGGGTTCGCCTTCAGACGCGTCTTCAGCTGGTCGTAGACCTTGAAGAAGTTCGCGCCCGTACGGTCCATCTTGTTGACGAACGCGAGACGGGGAACCTTGTACTTGTTCGCCTGGCGCCACACGGTTTCCGACTGGGGCTGAACGCCGCCCACTGCGCAGTAAACCATGCATGCACCGTCGAGCACGCGCATCGAGCGCTCAACTTCAATCGTGAAGTCGACGTGGCCCGGGGTGTCGATGATGTTGATGCGATGCTCAGGGTAGTTACCGCCCATGCCCTTCCAGAACGCGGTCGTAGCAGCGGAGGTAATCGTGATGCCACGCTCCTGCTCCTGCTCCATCCAGTCCATGGTCGCGGCGCCGTCGTGAACTTCACCAATCTTGTGGTTCACGCCGGTGTAAAACAGAATGCGCTCGGTCGTCGTCGTCTTGCCGGCGTCGATGTGAGCGCTAATACCGATGTTACGGTAGCGCTCGATAGGAGTCTTGCGAGCCACTTTGATCCTCTATCGGGAGGTGCGCGCCGGGGTCGAACCCGACTGGGTCGATCCCAACGCGCCTGAACACAAACGGGCGAGGCGCTTGATAAGCGCACCCGCCCGGAATTTTTTCCGTCTTTCGAGCCAACCCCAGAAGGGGTTTTCTCTTAGAAGCGGAAGTGCGAGAACGCCTTGTTCGCTTCTGCCATCCGGTGAACTTCGTCGCGCTTCTTCATCGCGCCGCCACGGCCTTCGGCCGCTTCGGAGAGTTCACCTGCCAGACGCAGGGCCATCGACTTCTCGCTGCGCTTCTTCGCGGCTTCACGCAGCCAACGCATCGCCAATGCCATACGACGCGAGGGGCGCACTTCGACCGGAACCTGATAGTTCGCACCACCAACGCGGCGGCTCTTCACTTCCACCACCGGCTTCACGTTGTTGAGCGCGACAGTGAACACTTCCAGCGGGTCCTTGCCACCCTTGGTCTGGATCTGTTCAAAAGCGCCGTACACGATACGCTCGGCAACCGACTTCTTGCCGGAGAGCATCAGCACGTTCATGAACTTGGCTACATCAACGTTACCGAACTTCGGATCCGGCAACACTTCCCGCTTGGGGACTTCGCGACGACGCGGCATGTTTCTTCCTTTAACTTTTCAGTTGAAGCGGGGATCAACCCACGCTCCGCGGCCACCAACTAACCCGATTCATCCATTACGACTTACCAGCCTGGTCGGGTGACCACTTACTCGACAGCACCGGCCAATCCGGCACCTGTCGCTTGTATCGCCAACGCCCGAAAGCGCAGACGACGCTCGACTCTTACTTCGCAGCCTTCGCGCGCTTCGCGCCGTACTTCGAACGAGCCTGCTTACGATCCTTGACGCCCTGGGTATCCAGCGAGCCGCGAACCATGTGGTAACGCACACCCGGCAAGTCCTTCACACGGCCGCCGCGGATCAGCACAACCGAGTGTTCCTGCAGGTTGTGGCCTTCACCGCCGATGTACGAAATGACTTCGAAGCCGTTCGTCAGACGAACCTTTGCAACTTTACGAAGTGCCGAGTTCGGCTTCTTCGGCGTCGTCGTGTACACGCGGGTGCACACGCCGCGACGCTGAGGGCAGTCCTGCAGGGCCGGCGACTTGCTCTTCGTGACTTCCGAAGTGCGGCCTTTGCGAACCAGTTGATTGATGGTTGGCATTGTTTATTCCTGAAATTGAACAAAATCGACGCATTTATTTCCGGGCAAAGCGGAAAACCACGCATCTAAACTCTTACGAGAACTCCGGGTCTGGAATACAGCATCGACATCTGCGTCAGATCCACCACGATTCGCCAACGGATTGGCGAAACTGTCGACGAGCGCAGACATCCCAAGAACCGGAACCCAGCATGATATTCCGAAAATACCAAGCAAGTCAACGACTTGAGGTATTTCGGACGACAGAGAATATGACAGAAGCGCGACGGTGCGGCCGCATTAAAACCACCGCTCACCGTTAATCGACACGCCAAATAGCGGCGATACGGCACGTGGAGCCGATGGGACGGCGCGCAACCCCGCGCTCAATCGTCGCCGACGACTTCGACCAGCTCCTCGCCGAAACGCTCGAGCTTGCGCGCGCCGATGCCCGGGATGTCACGCAGCTCGTCCACCGATTCGGGACCGTTACGCGCAATCTCCGCCAGCGTGGCGTCATGGAAGATGACGTAGGCCGGCACGCCCTCGCTCTTCGCGGTTTCCGTGCGCCACAGCCGCAGGCGCTCCCAACGCGAACGCTGGCGCGGGCTCATGCCCAGGGTCGGATCGGCGCGCTCGCTGGTGCGGCTCGACGACGCACGCGTGCGCGTAGGTTTCACATAGCGGCGCATCGTGACGTTCTGCTCGCCCTTGAGCACCGCCTTGCTGGCTTCGGTGAGCACGAGGGCGCCGTAGCCGTCGTGATCGACGGTGAGATAGCCGAACGCCACCAGTTGCCGGAAGATCGCGCGCCATTCGGGTTCGGACAGCGCGGCGCCGATGCCGAAGGTGGAAATCTTCTCGTGCCCGCGCTGCATGATCTTCTCGCTGCGATTGCCGCGCAGAATGTCGATCAGATGGCCGGCGCCGAAATTGAAGCCGCTCGCACGCTGCGCGCGGAACACGCAGGACAGCGCCATCTGCGCCTCGCGCGTGGCGTCCCAGGTCGCCGGCGGCTCGATACAGTTATCGCAGTTGCCGCACGGCTTGCTCTCTTCGCCGAAATACGCGAGCAAACGCACGCGCCGACAGGTGGCCGTCTCGCACAGGCCGAGCAGCGCGTCGAGCTTACCGGTCTGAACGCGCTTGTGCTGATCGTCGGCGTCGGACTCGTCGATCATCTTGCGCTGCTGTACTACGTCGCCGAGGCCGTAGGCCATCCACGCATTGGCCGCCAGCCCGTCGCGGCCCGCGCGGCCGGTTTCCTGGTAGTAGCCTTCCACGCTCTTGGGCAGATCCAGGTGAGCGACAAAGCGCACATCGGGTTTATCGATACCCATGCCGAACGCGATGGTCGCGCACATCACCACGCCCTCCTCGCGCTGGAACAGCTCCTGGTGCTTCTGGCGCACCTCGAATTCCATGCCGGCGTGATACGGCAGCGAACGGATGCCCTGGCCCTTTAGCCACTCGGCGGTTTCCTCGACCTTGCGGCGCGACAGGCAATAGATCACGCCGGCGTCGGTCGTGCCGTCCGCGCGCGTGTGCTCCGCGCGAATAAAGTCGAGCAACTGGGTGCGCGCGTTGTCTTTTTCGACGATGCGATAGCGGATGTTCGGCCGATCGAAGCTGGAAACGAAGATGCGCGCGTCGTCGAGGGCGAGACGATGCACGATCTCGTCGCGCGTGATGGCGTCGGCGGTGGCCGTGAGCGCGATGCGCGGCACGTTCGGGAAACGCTCGTGCAGCACCGAGAGCTGGATGTACTCGGGGCGGAAATCGTGCCCCCATTGCGACACGCAATGCGCCTCGTCGATCGCGAACAGGCCGATGCGGGTGCGTTCGAGCAGATCGAGAAAGCGCGACGTCATCAGACGTTCCGGCGCCACGTAGAGCAAGTCGAGATCGCCTTCGCGCAGCGCGCGCTCGGTGGCCGCCGCTTCGGCGCCGCTGAGCGTCGAATTGAGATACGCCGCGCGCACGCCGACTTCGGTGAGCGCCGCCACCTGGTCCTGCATCAGCGCGATCAGCGGCGAGACGACGATGCCCGCGCCCTGCCCGGCCTCATGGCGCACGAGCGCCGGAATCTGGTAGCAGAGCGACTTGCCGCCGCCGGTGGGCATGAGCACCAGCGAATCGCCCCCGCCCGCGACGTGTTCGACAATCTCGCCTTGCTGCCCTCGAAAAGCGGGATAACCAAAGACTTCGTTAAGGATTTCGAGGGAACGGGACATGAAGGCGGCGACTGAATGGAGCGAAGGCGGTGGACCGGATTTTACCAACCCTCACGCGCCTTAACCGCCGCGGTCACGAAGATTGGCCATCCGGCCAGGGTTGAACGGCAGAAAACGGCTGCAGAAATGCAAAAAGGCGTGCACGAAACATGCACGCCCTTCAGTCAAAACACGCTCGAATCAGCCGGCGCCATTGCGCCGCGCGTTCAAGCCTCGCGCCGGCGCATGACCTGCAGCGCGCCGATGATCGTGACGATCCCCGCGACGAACGACACCGCCACCAGCAAACCGAGCGGCAACATCATGGCACTGCCCACCATGAACACGAGCGAGCCGACGATCAGCAGCAACGCGCCCATCTTCGCCTTGCGTGCGAGCTGCATGATGAAGCCGATGATCAGGAATGCCCACAAAACGAGGAACGTGGCGAAGAAGTTCGCGGCCTGTTCCTTGCCGACGAAATGCAGCAGATGCGAAAAGTTGGCGATGCACGCCACCAGATTCAGGATGAGACCGATCCCGACGAACCACATGATTACCGCCTCCAGATTCAGATAGATGCCGCCTGTCCGGTAGTACGAAACAACGCGCAAGTTCGGACGTGGCGCGCTACGTTAGCACGTGGCGCCGCCGCGCGCAGCGACCCTGCCAGCACTGCGGCGCGACGCCGCACACACGCGACGACGTTATACAGAACACCTAAACGATTGCGCCAATAAAAAAGCCGTCTGGCGTGAACCAGACGGCTTGGTGACGTACTTGCGCTGCGAGCGCTACAGCAGGCGGTTTGCACCGCCAGCCGTAACGTTTCGCTTTACTCGTCCGTCGTATGTTGCTGCGGCTGCACTTGCGGCTCTTCGGCGGCCGGGGCTTCCGGCGTACCGAATTCGAACGCTTCTTCCGCTGCGATCTGGTCGAAACGCTCGCGATCCGACGATTCCTTCGCACGGCGCGCCTTGTGGAAGGCGAGACCCGTACCAGCCGGAATCAGACGGCCGACGATGACGTTTTCCTTCAGGCCACGCAGATCGTCGCGCTTGCCCATGATCGCCGCTTCGGTCAGCACGCGGGTCGTTTCCTGGAACGATGCCGCCGAGATGAACGAGTCGGTCGAGAGCGATGCCTTCGTAATACCGAGCAGCACGTTCTCGTACGTCGCCGGACGCTTGTCTTCCGCGATCATCTTGTCGTTTTCGTCGAGCATGTCCGAACGCTCGACTTGTTCGCCAGGAATGAAACGCGTATCGCCGTTGTCGGTAATCTGAACGCGGCGCAGCATCTGACGCACGATCACTTCGATGTGCTTGTCGTTAATCTTCACGCCCTGCAGACGGTACACGTCCTGCACTTCGTCAACGATGTAACGCGACAGCGCTTCGATACCCTGCAGACGCAGGATGTCGTGCGGATCGGCCGGGCCGTCCACGATCATTTCGCCCTTGTTGACGACCTGTGCATCGTGAACCAGAACCTGCTTTTCCTTCGCGATCAGGAACTCGTGCTGATTGCCTTCGAGGTCCGTGATAACGAGACGCTGCTTGCCCTTCGTGTCCTTACCGAACGACGTCGTACCCGTGACTTCCGCCAGGATACCTGCGTCCTTCGGCGAACGTGCTTCGAACAGTTCCGCCACACGCGGCAGACCACCGGTAATGTCACGCGTCTTCTGCGCTTCAGTCGGGATACGTGCGAGCACTTCACCGACCTGCACTTGCTGACCGTCCTTCACCGTGATCAGAGCGCCGACCTGGAAGCCGATCTGCACCGAATGCTCGGTGTTCGGGATCTTGACTTCGTCGCCGTTCGCGTCGAGCAGCTTGACCTGCGGACGCACGCTCTTCGAAGCCTGCGAACCACGGCGCTTCACGTCGATCACGACCAGCGTCGAGAGACCCGTCACATCGTCGATCTGCTTGGCAACCGTCACGCCTTCTTCGACGTTTTCGAACTTCACCGTACCACCGTACTCGGTGATGATCGGGCGCGTCAGCGGATCCCACGTTGCGAGCTGCGTACCCGCCTTGATCACGTCGCCGTCGAGTTGCAGCAGCGTCGCGCCGTAAGGCACCTTGTGACGCTCGCGCTCGCGGCCATGATCGTCGGCAATGATGGCTTCGCCCGAACGCGAAATGACGATCTGCTCGCCCTTCGCATTCGTGACGTAACGCATCGTCGCCGTGAAGCGGACCGTACCGTTCGACTTGGCTTCAACCGACGAAGCCACTGCTGCACGCGATGCCGCACCACCGATGTGGAACGTACGCATCGTCAGCTGCGTGCCCGGTTCACCGATCGACTGTGCTGCGATCACGCCGACAGCTTCGCCGACGTTCACGCGCGAACCACGACCCAGGTCGCGGCCATAGCACGATGCGCACAGGCCGTAACGCGTTTCGCAGGTCAGCGGCGTGCGCACGCGCACTTCGTCGATACCCAGGCGTTCGATTTCTTCGACCGCGTCTTCGTCGAGCAGGTCGCCCGAAGCGTAGATCGTTTCCTGCGTTTCCGGATTGACGACGTCTGCCACTGCCACACGGCCGAGAATACGGTCGCGCAGCGCTTCGACGACTTCACCGCCTTCCACGAGTGCCTTCATCGCCACGCCGTTCGACGTGCCGCAATCTTCTTCGACGACCACGAGATCCTGCGTCACGTCGACGAGACGACGCGTCAGGTAACCCGAGTTCGCGGTCTTCAGTGCCGTATCAGCCAGACCCTTACGTGCACCGTGGGTCGAGATGAAGTACTGCAACACGTTCAGACCTTCACGGAAGTTCGCGGTAATCGGCGTTTCGATAATCGAGCCGTCCGGCTTCGCCATCAGGCCGCGCATACCCGCCAGCTGGCGAATCTGGGTTGCGGAACCCCGCGCGCCCGAGTCGGCCATCATGTAGATCGAGTTGAACGATTCCTGACGCGTTTCGTTGCCGTCACGGTCGATAACCGGTTCCGTCGCGAGCTGCTCCATCATCGCCTTGCCGACCGCTTCCGACGTGTTCGACCAGATGTCGACCACGTTGTTGTAGCGTTCCTGCGCGGTGACGAGACCCGACATGTACTGACGGTCGTATTCCTTCACCTTCTTCGCGGCATCGCCGACGATGGTTTCCTTCTGCGGCGGCACGAGCATGTCGTCCACGCAGATCGAAATACCGGCGCGCGTTGCCAGGCGGAAACCCGACTGCATCAACTGGTCAGCGAAGATCACCGTTTCGCGCAGACCGCACTTGCGGAATGCCGTGTTGATCAGGCGCGAAATTTCCTTCTTCTTCAGCGGCTTGTTCAGCACCGAGAACGGCAGACCCGGCGGCAGAATTTCCGACAGGATCGAACGGCCGACGGTCGTCGCGTACAGCGTGATCTTCGGCACGAATGCCGGTGCGCCTTCCGATTTGTCCTCGTTGTGGACCATTTCGGTAATACGCACGTTCACACGCGAAGCCAGTTCGACTTCCTTGTTCTCGTAGGCGCGCAGCACTTCCGACACGCCCGTGAACGTCATGCCTTCGCCCTTGCCATTGATCGCTTCACGCGTGGCGTAGTACAGGCCCAGCACGATATCCTGCGACGGCACGATCGACGGATCGCCGTTGGCCGGGAACAGGACGTTGTTCGACGCCAGCATCAGCGTGCGCGCTTCCATCTGCGCTTCGAGCGACAGCGGAACGTGAACAGCCATCTGGTCACCGTCGAAGTCGGCGTTGAACGCCGCGCAAACGAGCGGGTGCAGCTGGATAGCCTTACCTTCGATCAGCACCGGCTCGAAAGCCTGAATGCCAAGACGGTGAAGCGTCGGTGCACGGTTCAGCATGACCGGATGTTCGCGGATCACCTCTTCGAGGATGTCCCACACCACCGGCGTCTGGTTCTCGACTTCCTTCTTCGCAGCCTTGATGGTCGTCGCGACGCCCATCGTTTCCAGCTTGTTGAAGATGAACGGCTTGAACAGTTCGAGCGCCATCAGCTTGGGCAGACCGCACTGATGCAGCTTGAGCGTCGGGCCCACCACGATGACCGAACGGCCCGAGTAGTCCACGCGCTTACCCAGCAGGTTCTGACGGAAACGACCGCCCTTACCCTTGATCATGTCGGCGAGCGACTTCAGCGGACGCTTGTTGGCGCCCGTCATCGCCTTACCGCGACGGCCGTTATCGAGCAGCGAGTCAACCGCTTCCTGGAGCATCCGCTTTTCGTTGCGGACGATGATCTCCGGCGCCTTCAGCTCGAGCAGACGCTTCAGACGGTTGTTACGGTTGATGACGCGGCGATACAGGTCGTTCAGGTCCGAGGTCGCGAAGCGGCCACCGTCCAGCGGCACCAGCGGACGCAGTTCGGGCGGCAGCACCGGCAGCACTTCGAGCACCATCCATTCGGGCTTGATGCCCGAACGCTGGAAAGCCTCGAGCACCTTCAGGCGCTTGGCGTACTTCTTGATCTTCGCTTCCGAGCCGGTGTTCTTCAGCTCGGTGCGCAGCGTTTCGACCTGTTCGTCGATGTTGATCGCACGCAGCAGCTCGCGCACGCCTTCCGCGCCCATTTCAGCGCGGAATTCGTCACCGTACTCTTCGACCTTATTGTAGTAATCCTCTTCGGTCATGATCTGACGCGCCTTCAGCGGCGTCATGCCCGGTTCGATCACCACATATGCTTCGAAGTACAGCACGCGTTCGATGTCGCGCAGCGTCATGTCGAGCACCATGCCCAGACGCGACGGCAGCGACTTCAGGAACCAGATGTGCGCGACCGGCGAGGCCAGTTCGATGTGGCCCATGCGTTCGCGACGCACCTTCGCCAGCGTGACTTCGACGCCGCACTTCTCGCAGATCACGCCACGATGCTTCAGGCGCTTGTACTTGCCGCAAAGGCATTCGTAGTCCTTGATCGGACCAAAAATCTTTGCGCAGAACAGGCCATCGCGTTCGGGCTTGAACGTACGGTAGTTGATGGTCTCCGGCTTCTTCACTTCGCCGAACGACCACGAGCGGATCTTGTCCGGCGAGGCCAGACCGATCTTGATCGCGTCAAAAACTTCTTCTTGTTGGACTTGCTTGAATAGATCGAGCAGAGCTTTCATTGCCTTCTCTCCGTAGTCCGATTAGTTGCGGTCGAGGTCGATGTCGATACCGAGCGAACGAATTTCCTTCACCAGCACATTGAAGGATTCCGGCATGCCCGCATCGATCACGTGGTCGCCCTTGACGAGGTTCTCATACACCTTCGTCCGGCCCGTCACGTCATCGGACTTCACCGTCAACATTTCCTGCAGCACGTACGAAGCGCCATACGCTTCGAGCGCCCACACTTCCATTTCACCGAAGCGCTGGCCACCGAACTGCGCCTTACCACCCAGCGGCTGCTGCGTGACGAGCGAGTACGGACCCGTCGAACGCGCGTGCATCTTGTCGTCGACAAGGTGGTGCAGCTTCAGGTAGTGCATGTAGCCCACGGTCACCGTACGTTCGAACATTTCGCCCGTGCGGCCGTCGTACAGACGGACCTGGTTCTTCGACGGCGTCATGCCGAGGTTCTGTGCGATGTCGTCCGGGAATGCCAGATCGAGCATCTTGCCCATTTCCTCTTCCGTCGCACCGTCGAACACCGGCGTTGCGAACGGCACGCCTTCGCGCAGGTTCTTCGCCAGTTCGAAGATGTCGTCGTCGCTGAAGCTGTCGAGGTCTTCCTTGTGGCCCGACTCGTTGTAGATCTTCGTGAGGAACTCACGCAGTTCTGCAATCTTCGTCTGACGCGCAAGCATCTCGCCAATACGCCAGCCCAGACCCTTAGCGGCCCAGCCCAGGTGCACTTCGAGAACCTGACCCACGTTCATCCGTGACGGAACGCCCAGCGGGTTCAGCACGACGTCGGCCGGACGGCCATCGGCCATGTACGGCATGTCTTCGATCGGCACGATCTTCGACACGACACCCTTGTTACCGTGACGGCCTGCCATCTTGTCGCCAGGCTGCAGACGGCGCTTCACTGCCAGGTACACCTTGACCATCTTCAGCACGCCCGGCGGCAGTTCGTCGCCTTGCGTGAGCTTCTTGCGCTTCTCTTCGAACGCCAGATCGAACTGGTGACGCTTTTCTTCGATCGAGTTCTTGATGGCTTCGAGCTGCGCCGCTGCTTCTTCGTCCGCGAGGCGGATGTCGAACCAGTGGTAGTGGTCGAGGTCGCTCAGGTAAGCCTGGTCGATCTTCGTACCCTTCGCGAGCTTCTTCGGACCACCGTTCGCGACCTTGCCGTCGAGCATACGTGCCAGACGCTGGAACGCGTCGCCTTCCACGATACGCAGCTGGTCGTTCAGGTCGAGGCGATAGCGCTTCAGTTCATCGTCGATGATCTGTTGAGCACGCTTGTCGCGGGTGATGCCTTCACGCGTGAACACCTGCACGTCGATGACCGTGCCGCTCATGCCCGACGGCACGCGCAGCGACGTGTCCTTCACGTCCGAAGCCTTCTCGCCGAAGATCGCGCGCAGCAGCTTTTCTTCCGGCGTGAGCTGGGTTTCGCCCTTCGGCGTGACCTTGCCCACCAGCACGTCGCCCGCTTCGACTTCCGCGCCGATGTACACAATGCCCGACTCATCGAGTCGGCCAAGCTGCACTTCTGCGAGGTTCGAAATGTCGCGCGTGATTTCTTCCGGTCCGAGCTTCGTGTCGCGAGCAACGACATTCAGTTCTTCGATGTGGATCGACGTGTAACGGTCGTCGGCAACCACCTTCTCCGAGATCAGGATCGAATCTTCGAAGTTGTAGCCGTTCCACGGCATGAACGCGATCAGCATGTTCTGGCCGAGCGCGAGCTCGCCCAGGTCGGTCGATGCGCCGTCGGCCAGCACGTCGCCGCGCGAGACCTTGTCGCCCATCTTCACGATCGGACGCTGATTGATGTTCGTGTTCTGGTTCGAACGCGTGTACTTGATCAGGTTGTAGATATCAACGCCAACCTCACCTGCCACCGCTTCGTCGTCGTTCACACGAATCACGATACGGCCTGCGTCGACGTAGTCGACCACGCCGCCACGCAGCGCCTGAACCGTCGTACCCGAGTCGACCGCAACGGTGCGCTCGATACCCGTACCGACGACCGGCTTTTCCGGACGCAGGCAAGGCACGGCCTGACGCTGCATGTTCGAACCCATCAGTGCACGGTTCGCGTCGTCGTGCTCGAGGAACGGAATCAGCGATGCTGCCACCGAGACGATCTGCGACGGCGCCACGTCCATGTACTGGATGCGGTCCGGCGTGACCATCAGCGTTTCGCCCGCTTCACGCGACGAAACGAGTTCGTCGGTCAGCGTGCCGTCTTCAGCCACCATCGCGTTCGCCTGAGCGATCACGTAACGGCCTTCTTCGATCGCCGACAGGTAATCGATCTGGTCGGTCACCTTGCTGTCCACAACCTTGCGATACGGCGTTTCGAGGAAGCCGTATTCGTTCAGGTGCGCGTACAGTGCGAGCGAGTTGATCAGACCAATGTTCGGACCTTCCGGCGTTTCAATCGGGCACACGCGGCCGTAGTGGGTCGGGTGCACGTCGCGGACTTCAAAGCCAGCGCGCTCGCGCGTCAGACCGCCCGGGCCAAGTGCCGAAACACGGCGCTTGTGGGTGATTTCCGACAGCGGGTTGGTCTGGTCCATGAACTGCGACAGCTGCGACGAACCGAAGAACTCGCGAATCGCCGACGAAATCGGCTTCGAGTTGATCAGATCGTGCGGCATCAGGTTTTCGCTTTCGGCCTGGCCGAGGCGTTCCTTGACTGCGCGTTCGACACGCACAAGACCTGCGCGGAACTGGTTTTCCGCCAGTTCGCCGACGCAACGCACACGACGATTGCCCAAGTGGTCGATGTCGTCCACTTCGCCCTTGCCGTTACGCAGCTCGACCAGGATCTTGATCGTCGCGAGGATGTCGTCGTCCTGCAGCGTCATCGGGCCGACGATTTCGTCACGGCCCACGCGGCGGTTGAACTTCATACGACCCACCTTCGAGAGGTCGTACGCTTCTTCGCTGTAGAACAGACGGTTGAACAGCGCCTCGACCGCTTCTTCGGTCGGCGGTTCGCCCGGACGCATCATGCGGTAGATCGCGATGCGAGCGGCCATCTTGTCGGCGGTTTCGTCGATACGCAGCGTCGACGAGATGTAAGGGCCTTGATCCAGATCGTTCGTGTAGAGCGTCTGGATGTCCTTGATCTTCGCTTCGCGCAGCTTGTCGAGCACGCCTTCGGTCACTTCGTCGTTCGCGTTAGCGATGACTTCGCCCGTATCGCCGTCGACGACGTTCTTCGCGAGAACGCGGCCGAGCAGATAATCTTCGGGGACCGAAATGAAGGTGGTCTTCGCGCTTTCGAGGTCGCGGATGTGCTTGGCGTTGATACGCTTGTCCTTCTGGACAATGACCTTGCCATCACGATCGGTGATATCGAAACGCGCGACTTCGCCTCGCAGACGCTCCGGCACGAACTCCATCTGCGCGCCTTCCGGCATCAGCGTGAAGTTGTCGAACACGAAGAAGTTAGCGAGGATCTGTTCCGGCGTCAGGCCGATAGCCTTCAGCAGGATCGTGACCGGCATCTTGCGACGGCGGTCGACGCGGAAGTACAGAACGTCCTTCGGGTCGAACTCGAAATCGAGCCACGAACCGCGGTAAGGAATGATACGTGCCGAGAACAGCAGTTTGCCCGAGCTGTGCGTCTTGCCCTTGTCGTGTTCGAAGAACACGCCCGGCGAGCGGTGCAGCTGCGAGACGATGACACGTTCCGTGCCGTTGATGACGAAGGAGCCAGTAGGCGTCATGAGCGGAATTTCGCCCATGTACACTTCCTGTTCCTTCACTTCCTTCACGACCGGCTTGCTCGGCGATTCCTTGTCGAGCAGCACAAGGCGCACCTTGGCACGCAGCGCCGAGCAGTACGTCAGACCGCGTTGCTGGCATTCCTTGATGTTGAATGCCGGCGACGACAGCATGTAGCTGACGAACTCTAGACGAGCAAAGCCGTTATGGGAAACAATAGGAAAAACAGACGTGAACGCTGCTTGCAGACCTTCCGACTTGCGCTGGGCGCTCGCCGTTTCTGCTTGCAGGAACGTACTGAATGATTCAAGCTGGGTTGCCAGCAGGAAAGGAACTTGGTGAACGATGGGGCGTTTCGCGAAACTCTTGCGAATACGCTTCTTCTCGGTGAAGGAATATTGCATACGATCTCCGAATCACGGCGGGTAGGACGACCCGAGTGTTCACCGACTGAGACCCGATGGCTGCGCGAGCCCTGGAAGCTTGGTGGTTGGCCTCTACCAACCGCTGGCTGACGGCAGCGGATACCGGCTTGTCATAACTTGCCCGCTGCCCGACCAAACTTGCCTTCTGCAGTCGCTTCAGAAGACAAAGAGAAGCGTCGTGCGCACAGACGGCGTTCAAAAACCCACCTTGCACAAGACGTTTTTCTTTGGCTTCTGGGTCCCGCATCCCGCCTCCGATTTCGAAAAACTGCCGAAAAATCGAACACTAAAAACGCAGAACCCACAAAGCACAAAAAGGCCGGCGGTGTAAAAACCGCCAGCCTTCGCACAGCGCGCTGAAACTTACTTGATTTCAGCCTTCGCGCCGGCTTCTTCCAGCTTCTTCTTGGCTTCTTCAGCAGCAGCCTTGGGCACAGCTTCCTTAACAGGCTTCGGTGCACCGTCAACCAGGTCCTTCGCTTCCTTCAGGCCGAGACCCGTCAGTTCGCGAACAGCCTTAATGACCGAAACCTTGTTTGCGCCTGCTTCGAGCAGGTTGACCGTGAATTCGGTCTGCTCTTCAGCAGCAGCAGCTGCGCCGCCGCCTGCCGGGCCTGCGACTGCCACAGCAGCTGCCGACACGCCAAACTTCTCTTCGAATGCCTTGACCAGTTCGTTCAGTTCGAGAACCGACATCGCGCCAACGGCTTCGAGGATGTCTTCTTTTGCGATTGCCATTTGAAATTACTCCAGATTTGAATTCGGAAACAGCTAGCGATATTCGCTCGCTCTTGCTTGTTCGACTGCCTGAAATCAGGCAGCTTCTTCTGCTTGCTTCTTCTCTGCCAGCGCGGCGAGTGCACGCGCGAAGCCGGAGACAGGAGCTTGCATAACGAACAGCAGCTTCGAGAGCAGTTCTTCGCGGCTCGGGATGCTGGCCAGCGCTTGCACGCCCGCCTTGTCCATCACGTTGCCTTCGTAGGAACCAGCCTTGATGACCAACTTGTCATTGCTCTTTGCGAAGTCGTTCACGACCTTCGCTGCAGCAATTGCATCTTCCGAGATGCCGTAGATCAGGGGGCCAGTCATCTGCTCTGCCAGCGGAGCAAACGGGGTACCTTCAACGGCGCGACGCGCCAGCGTGTTCTTCAACACGCGGAGGTACACCTGCTGCTCACGCGCTTTCGCGCGCAGCTTGGTCAGATCGCCAACCGCGATTCCACGATACTCGGCCAGCACCATGGTCTGAGCCTTCGCGACTTGCGCGGAGACTTCAGCCACGACGGCCTGCTTACCTTCTTTGTTCAGTGGCACGGTTAACCTCCAGATTCGACACCCAACGCGATTGCGCCAGATGCCGCGTTCAACAACGGCGACCGACCAGTCCGGAGTAAATCAGTTTGCATCGTCAGACGTTGCCGCCTGCTTTGCTCACATCAACACTTCAAAACCTTTTCGGGTTCGCCATCTGCGTTGGCTTTGCATTAAGGAAGCACCCAACTGCTGCACTTCCACCAACGGTCTTTGACAACCGGTTGCGCGATGCGGTACTTGCCACCGCACAACCGCCCAAAGCCCTTTAAATCCGCACTGCTGCCCTTTCGAACTTCAGCGCGGCAAAACTTTTCGCGACGCTTACTGCAACAATCAGGCTGCCAGCGACGACTGGTCGACGCGAACGCCAACGCCCATCGTGCTCGAAACAGCGATCTTGCGCAGGTACACGCCCTTGCTCGTTGCCGGCTTGGCCTTGGTCAGCGCTTCGAGGAGCGCGTCCAGGTTGCTGCGCAGCGCAGCTGCTTCGAACGAAGCACGGCCGATGGTCGCGTGAATGATACCGGCCTTGTCGACACGGAATTGCACCTGACCAGCCTTCGCGTTCTTGACCGCGGTGGCGACGTCCGGCGTAACCGTACCGACCTTCGGGTTCGGCATCAGGCCGCGCGGGCCGAGGATCTGACCGAGCGTACCGACAACGCGCATCGTGTCCGGCGAAGCGATCACGATGTCGAAGTTCAGGTTGCCGCCCTTGATCTGTTCAGCCAGGTCTTCCATGCCGACGATTTCCGCGCCAGCTGCCTTAGCCTGTTCAGCCTTTTCGCCCTGTGCGAACACAGCAACGCGAACCGACTTACCCGTACCTGCCGGCAGAACGACCGAACCACGAACGACCTGGTCCGACTTCTTTGCATCGATGCCGAGCTGGACTGCAACGTCGATCGACTCGTTGAACTTCGCCGTAGCGCATTCCTTCACGAGCGACAGAGCGTCAGCGATCGGGTACTGCTTCTGACGGTCAATCTTGGCAGCCAGTGCCTGTTGACGCTTCGAAACCTTAGCCATTTACACGCCCTCCACGACGATGCCCATCGAACGGGCGCTACCAGCGATCGTACGAACCGCTGCATCCATATCGGCTGCCGTGAGGTCCGGCATCTTGGTCTTGGCGATTTCTTCAGCTTGCGCGCGGGTGATCGTAGCGACCTTGTCCGTGTGCGGCTTTGCCGAACCCTTGTCGACCTTCGCTGCCTTCTTGATCAAAACGGTAGCCGGCGGCGTCTTCAGGACGAACGTGAAGCTCTTGTCAGCGAACGCGGTGATGACGACCGGAATCGGCAGACCCGGTTCCAGAGCCTGGGTCTGCGCGTTGAACGCCTTGCAGAACTCCATGATGTTCAGGCCGCGCTGGCCCAGTGCCGGACCGACCGGCGGCGACGGGTTGGCTTTACCTGCAGGAATCTGCAGCTTGATAAAGCCGATGATTTTCTTTGCCATGTTGAAAACCTCAATGGAACGCGTGAGCGTTCAGGTGAGTGGTAGCGCGCTTTCGCAGACTCTTCGCTGTGCCAATCGCTTTGGCGACATTTACAGCCAATCGTGCTACTGGCGCTCCTCTACGGCCATGACGCGGACCGTAAGCGCGGAAAAACGGACCGCACCCGAAAGTGCGATCCGTCGTATTCGATTTACAGCTTTTCGACCTGGCCGAATTCGAGTTCGACCGGTGTGGCGCGACCAAAAATGGTGACGGAGACCCGGACGCGCGATTTTTCGTAGTTGACTTCTTCGACGCTGCCGTTGAAGTCCGTGAACGGACCTTCCTTCACGCGGACCATCTCGCCGACTTCGAACAGGGTCTTGGGGCGCGGCTTCTCAACGCCTTCCTGCATCTGCGACATGATCTTTTCGACTTCGCGCGGCGAAATCGGGCTCGGGCGATTGCGCGCCCCGCCGACGAAACCGGTCACCTTTGCCGTGTTCTTCACGAGGTGCCACGTTTCGTCCGTCATTTCCATCTCAACCAGGACGTAGCCCGGGAAGAAACGACGTTCGGTCACTGACTTGTGACCACCCTTCACCTCGACCACTTCTTCAGTCGGAACGAGGATCTGGCCAAACTTATCCTGCATGCCGGCACGATCGATGCGCTCCTGAAGCGCACGTTGCACGCTCTTCTCCATGCCGGAGTAGGCGTGCACCACATACCAACGTTTTCCGCTCGGGGATGCCGGTGTATCGCTCATATCATTTCCAACCCAGAATCGCCGAGAAAATCACCCATTCGATGGATTTATCGCAAACCCACAGAACTACGGCCATTACCAGCACAAAACCGAAGACCACTAGAGTCGTTTGCGTGGCTTCCTTGCGAGTCGGCCAGACGACCTTGCGAACTTCCTTGTACGAGTCTTTGGCAAACGCGATGAAGCTCTTGCCGGGCGCCGAAAGAAGACCGACTACCACCCCCGCGACCACACCAACTACAAGTGCTGCACCGCGGACATACCACTCCTGGCTACCGAGCCAGTAGAACCCTACGAACCCGGCCACAACCAACAATACGCCCACCACAAGCATCAGCTTGTCGCTGGAAGTATTAACAGTTTCGACGGAAGGATTCGCCATAACACCTTAAAGAACAACGCGCCAGAGGCGCGGGAAGTTGGCAGGGGCAGAGGGAATCGAACCCCCAACCTTCGGTTTTGGAGACCGACGCTCTGCCAGTTGAGCTATACCCCTAAACCATTTTGGGGTGATGGTGACACCACCCCGAAACCACTCAGTCGATCAACGAGACTGGCAAAAACTTACTCGATGATCTTAGCAACCACACCAGCGCCGACGGTACGGCCACCTTCGCGGATTGCGAAGCGCAGACCTTCTTCCATCGCGATCGGAGCGATCAGCTTCACCGTGATCGACACGTTGTCGCCCGGCATGACCATTTCCTTGTCCTTCGGCAGCTCGATCGAGCCCGTCACGTCCGTCGTACGGAAGTAGAACTGCGGACGGTAGTTGTTGAAGAACGGCGTGTGACGGCCGCCTTCGTCCTTGCTCAGCACGTACACTTCAGCCGTGAAGTGCGTGTGCGGCTGGATCGAACCCGGCTTGGCCAGAACCTGGCCACGCTCGACGTCTTCACGCTTCGTGCCGCGCAGCAGGATACCAACGTTGTCGCCTGCCTGACCCTGGTCGAGCAGCTTGCGGAACATTTCCACGCCCGTGCAGGTCGTCTTCACCGTCGGCTTGATACCGACGATTTCGATTTCTTCGCCGACCTTGACGATGCCGCGCTCAACGCGACCCGTCACCACCGTGCCGCGACCCGAGATCGAGAACACGTCTTCAACCGGCATCAGGAAGGCGCCGTCAACTGCGCGCTCCGGCGTCGGGATGTACGTGTCGAGTGCGTCTGCCAGGCTCATGATCGCCACTTCGCCCAGTTCGCCCTTGTCGCCTTCCAGCGCCAGCTTGGCCGAACCCTTGACGATCGGGGTGTCGTCGCCCGGGAAGTCGTACTTCGAAAGAAGCTCGCGCACTTCCATTTCGACCAGCTCGAGCAGCTCGGCGTCGTCGACCATGTCGCACTTGTTCAGGAAGACGATGATGTACGGAACACCAACCTGACGTGCCAGCAGGATGTGCTCACGCGTCTGCGGCATCGGGCCGTCAGCTGCCGAGCAAACCAGGATCGCGCCGTCCATCTGTGCCGCGCCCGTGATCATGTTCTTCACATAGTCAGCGTGGCCCGGGCAGTCGACGTGTGCGTAGTGGCGGTTAGCCGTTTCGTACTCGACGTGTGCGGTGTTGATGGTAATACCACGTGCCTTTTCTTCCGGCGCTGCATCGATCTGGTCGTATGCCTTCGCTTCGCCGCCGAACTTCTGCGTCAGAACCGTCGTGATCGCTGCCGTCAGCGTGGTCTTGCCGTGGTCAACGTGACCGATCGTGCCCACGTTCACGTGCGGCTTGGTCCGCTCAAACTTACCCTTGGCCATTTTCGACTCCTAAGAGGATTTTCCGTACGTTGCGCGGGGCGCGCAAACAATCACTTAGCTGCACTGCCTGCTTGATGCGAGGCCCTTAGAGGCCTGCTAAAACCGGCTGGTGCCCATGGGCAGGATCGAACTGCCGACCTCTCCCTTACCAAGGGAGTGCTCTACCACTGAGCCACATGGGCAAAACTTTACTTCGCTGGAGCGGGTGAAGGGAATCGAACCCTCGTCGTAAGCTTGGAAGGCTTCTGCTCTACCATTGAGCTACACCCGCACAGTGTTTCCGACTACTGCCGATTCCCGACACTTACTGCTTCAACTGAATTCTGGTGGAGGAGGTTGGATTCGAACCAACGTAGGCGTAAGCCAACAGATTTACAGTCTGCCCCCTTTAGCCACTCGGGCACCCCTCCGTAGAGAACTGATGATTATGGAGTAACATCCGAACCGTGTCAAGCACTTTATTCGGCGTCAAACCACAACGCTCTCACTTATAGTGAAAGAAAAAAGCAAAAACCCCGGCTTTTTAGGGCCGGGGTTTCGCA
>NZ_CAJMZG010000024.1:0-155030 GCF_905220255.1 Paraburkholderia sp. J69-1
GCTTTCGCTTAAGCAACGGTCTGTGGCAGAGCTGCCCTGTTGGCCGGGGTGACAGGACGTCCCGCCCGCCGGAAAAGCAACTGAAGCAACGATACGCAAGAGGCCAGCAGCGATAGGCGACAGCAACGCAACAACTGACGCAACGCAACAGTACGCAACGCAACGCAACAGCTGACGCAACGCAACGCAACAGCACGCAACACTACGTGAGCTTTCCCTGAAATTTCGCCTTCCGGCAGGTCGCGCATAAACTCGACCCAAAGGCAGGAAAGAGAGATGTTCAAGTACCGCACCAGGTGTACACGGCAGAGTTCAAGGAAGCCGCCGTGCAACGAATCAAGGACGGGCAAGGCGTGAGCGCCGTAGCCCGCGATTGGGTATATCGACGCAGACCCTGCGCAACTGGCTGAAGGCTTTCGAGGCCGGCAAGCTGAATGGTCCCGGGGCGAAAGCCGTCACGGCGGAACAAATGGAGCTGTCGCGGCTGCGAGCGGAGAACAAGCGCTTGCAGATGGGGCTGGAAATCGCAAAAAAAAAGCGGCGGTAGGTTTTCGCGAAGGACCTCCTGTGAAGTTCGCCTGGATTGACACACAGTGCCGGCAATACCTGCTTGCGGCGCTGTGCGAGGTCTTTTGCGTGAGCGTGAATGGCTATCGTGCGTGGAAGCGCGGCGGCACGCCTGAGCGTCAGCGGCTGACTGATGCGCAGTTGCTCACGTTGATTCGGACGATTCACGCCGAGGTCAAGGGCGCCTATGGCTCGCCGCGCATGACCGAAGAGGTTCGCTCTCGAGGCTTCCCAGCCAGCAAGGCACGGGTCGAGCGGTTGATGAGCGCCAACGGAATTCGAGCCCGCCACAAGCGCCGTTACCGTGTGACAACCGATTCCCGGCACAAACTGCCGGTCGCGCCGAACGTATTGAACCGCAACTTCACGCCGGCCAAGCCCAATCAGGTGCTCACCTCGGACATCACGTACATCTGGACCGACGAAGGTTGGCTGTACCTGGCCGTCACGCTGGACCTGTTCAATCGGGAGGTCGTGGGCTGGTCCGTCAGGCCGCGCATGACGACGCAGCTCGTGACCGACGCGCTGACGATGGCATGGTTCCGCCGGCCCGCACCCGGCGCGCTGCATCATTCGGATAGAGGGAGCCCAATACGCCAGCTACGACTTCCAGCGCAAACTGAACACGTACGGCATGCGCTGCTCGATGAGCCGCAAAGGCAGTTGCTGGGATATCGCGCCGACGGAAAGCTTCTTCAACAGCCTGAAGAACGAGCGCGTGCATGGCACGAGGTATCGCACGCACCGCGAAGCCGTCGCGGACTTGTTCGAATACATCGAAGTGTTTTACAACGCGCCTGCGTCGTCATTCATCGCTCGGCTTCATGTCGCCAACCCAATTCATGCGCGACTGGTTGGTGGCTCAGCGGACAAGGGGTGCGGCCGCATAACCCGGGGCCGCTGGAAGGCGAAAAACCGGGGGAACATCACGCCTCCCGGGGCCGAAAGCCTGCCCAAACGCCCACTCGAATCTACATTGGAGCGCGGCTAAGAGCGATCGTCGTTAGTCGACCATGGTGCGAACGCGCCGGCGCGAACGGCATCGCAACATAATCGCGTTCCAGGCCGAGTTTGTACGCGACCGGCGCATTCAGGTTGCTAGCCTAGATTTTTCCAGAACGTTTCGGCCAGGCTCGAACCCGTACTCAGGAAATTATCGGTTTTGGCCTGATCCAGATTCCCATCTGCGTCTCGTGTATAAGAATCCAGAAGATCGTTGAACACCTGGTTTCCGCTCGAAATGCTCTTGTTCACGCCCGTCACGAATTCGGTAAGCGAAACCAGGCCGTCGTCTGACGTGTCGAAGCTGCGGAAAAGCTGCTTGGCGTCGTCGGCGCCTACACCGGCGCGCGAGAGTTGAGCCTGGAATTCGTCGAGCGACAATGCATCGTCGTTGTTCTTGTCCCCTTGCACGAACATCTGGGGCGCCCATGCAACCGCGAGCGGCGTCGCGCGCAGTGTCTGCGTTTCGGTGGCGCCGGTGCTCGTATTGATGGCCGTTACCGTTTTCTGGGTCGAAAAGCTGTTGAGCGTGTCGCGATCGGGCGAATCCGACGAAGAGGACTGCTTTTGTGCAAAGCTGAAATAGGCCTCGTAAGCAGAGTTCGAACCGTTCACTGAGGATATGGACATCACAGAATCCTTTGACGAAATGTGTAATAGGGGGCCGCAAAATAACTGACTGCCGTGCAGACATTCACTCGGGATTACGGATGCATTTCATCTGACTTTAGGTGTTGTACAAAACTCTACAAATCTATGCCGCATCCCACCGCTACCGGCGCAGATGCCACTATACGAACGTATGCCCCATCTATACGAAATCATTAAAGAAATCACGCGACCGTAGCATTCTCATCATTTTTTATGCGAGTTAATCTGGAACTCAATTCCAATAAGAAGCTGCGATATGGAAATCACCCAGATTGACGACCAGAAAAATCGCTGCAAGCACGAAACGCCATGGACACATACCGTACGCGGTCTGGTTCATTCATCCGCGTCGCGAGCGGCCACGCCTGAGCGCGCGCAGCACGGCGCCAGCCAGTGGCAGGACGACGCGTTTGGGCAATGCACGGTCAAGGTGGAAGAGCGATTGACCGAAGCCGCTTTCGCGCTGTCGTGGAGCGATTCGACGCGCTGCCATTACCGGGAACAGACCTGGAAGCGCGCCACTGCGCGGCGATCAGGCATCTGCGTCCTGTCCGGCGAGGCCATCAAACGTGGCGACGCGGTGTTCCGTCCGCTCGCTACGCGCTTCAAGATTCCATTGAATTCACGCGCGATGATCCTCGCTGTTTCACTCGAAACACGCGCCGATTGCCCGATTGAAGCGTGGTCGTGAAACACAGTCTCCACTGTATTCAGCGAAATCGTTTAAAGCTCATTATTTGGGATTTTCGGCATTAAATGCTAATGTTCCAAAGATTGGCGCGACAAGCCGCGCGGAGTCGCCTATGCTCCGTTATCGCGCGGCGCGAGCGACCTCGTTCAGCATGCTGCCAATCCGCACACCGTAATCCGCGAAACAAATATTCCCAGATGTCAAACATAGAGACGGCCCGATCGATTTGCCCTGATACCCATCGCATTACGGGAGTCGTCTATATCGTCGACGATGACGAATCGGTGCGCAGCGCGCTGGTGAGTCTGCTGCGCACGGTCGATCTTGAGGTCGAAGCGTTCCATTCGGCGGAAGAGTTCCTGGCCGCGCCAAAAGGCAATGGACCGGCGTGTCTGGTGCTGGACGTGCGGTTGCGCGGGCAGAGCGGGTTGGCACTGCAAAAATCGTTATTGACGACGGCGCGCGACGCCATGCCCGTGGTTTTCATGACGGGTTATGGTGACATTGCCATGACAGTCGAGGCGATGAAGGCCGGTGCCATCGACTTCCTCACCAAGCCGTTTCGCGATCAGGACATGATCGATGCCGTAGTGGCAGCGTTGCAGCGCGACGCAGAGCGCCTCGAAGCGACCCGCTCGCTCGTCGAAACGCGCGAGCGCTGGAATGCACTGACGCCGCGTGAAAGGGAAGTGCTGTCCAACGTCGCGGCAGGGCTGATGAACAAGCAGATTGCAGCCCGTATGTGTATTGCGGAAGTCACGGTCAAGATTCACCGTGGTCAGGCCATGCGCAAAATGAACGTGCGCACCGTGGCGGATCTCGTGCGCAGCGTCGTTGCACTCGGTATCGAAACCCGCGCACGCTAACGCGTAAGGGCGATCGCTGTGGGTCTCCAGCCTGGTCTCACGCTCTCACGTGAAATTCGATGCGCCCGCAACCAGATTGCGGGACGTCGGGAAACGTCCGTGCTGTTGCGACGTTTATTTTCGCATGGGATAATTCTCGAATTCCCTGTTTAAATCGCTTAAACCACCTTCAACGCAGGCTTTTACGAATCCTCGCGCGTTCGGCGCTTGCTCACAAATATCAGAACGATGATGGCGATGATGGGATTGGCAATGGATCTCGGCGTCATGCTGGATGGGCTCTTGACCATTGCCTGGAGCGCTCGTCCCGACGGTTCGGTCGATTTCGTGAACCGCAAATGGGTCGATTACACCGGCCTCGGTATTGACACGTCATCGGGCGGGCAATGGCAGGACGCCGTCAGTCAGGACGATCTCACACCATTACTCGAAGGCTTCGGCGCTATTCGGGTTTCCGGGCAGGGCGGTGAAATTCAGGCACGTTTGCGACGCGCGGATGGCGAGTATCGCTGGTTCGTCATGCAATTCAACCCGGTTCGCGACGCTGAAAACCAGATCGTGCGCTGGTGTGCGTTATGCAACGATGTCGACGATTTACACCAGGCAAAAGACGCACTGAGACGCCGCGAGCTCGATCTGCAGTTGATTGTCGAGAGCATTCCCGTGCCTGTTACGGTCACGTCGCCCACCGGCGAAGTCGAAAGTCAAAACCAGCTCACGCGCGACTATTTCGGAAAATCGGTCGAAGAACTCAAGGCGTGGCGGGGCGACGAAGTCGTGCACCCGGAGGATCTCGGTCCTGCGGTGGCGGGTCTGGAGGCATCGCTCGCCAACGGCACGACGTACAACGTCGAGAGCCGGCATCGCCGCGCCGACGGCACCTATCGATGGACCAATGTGCGCGGTTTTCCGCTGCGTGACCGTGACGACAGCATCTTGCACTGGTTCCTGTTGTCGATCGACATCGAGGATCGCAAGCGGGCGGAAATCACGCTCGCGGAGAGCGAGCGCCACCTCAACGAGACCATCAGCGCGCTTCCCGCCTTGATCTGGTCGGCGCGCCCGGACGGCACCGGCGAGTTCTATAACCGCTATTACCTCGACTATCTCGGCCGCACCTTCGAGCAGGTGCGCGACCACGAATGGACCAAGGCCGTGCATCCCGAGGATCTTCCCGGGCTGATGAGCGTCTGGAGCGACATTATGGCGAGCCGGATGCCAGGCGCTGCAGAAGCGCGTATGAAGCGCTACGACGGCCAATACCGATGGTTTCTGTTTCGCACGAGTCCCTTGCGGGATCAAGACGGCAACGTCATCAAATGGTATGGCATCAATATCGATATCGACGACCGCAAGCGTGCGGAAGAAGAGTTGCGTCGCAGCGAGGCGTTTCTCGCCGAAGGCCAGGCGTTGGCCAGAATGGGCAATTTCTCGTGGCAGGTCGATACGAACGAGATCGCGTGGTCGGAGCAGCTCTATCACATCTTCGGCATGGAGCCGAATGCGCAGGTGACGCTCGAACAGATTATTGCTCGCTGTCATCCCGAGGATTTGCGCTTCGTTTCGCAATTCGTCGAACAGGGACAACGCGGCGATACCGATATTGAATGTCAGCATCGGATCGTGATGCCGGACCAGTCTATCAAGCATCTTCATCTGATCGCGCATCGGGCAATCGATCAGCCCGGGCGGCACGAATATATCGGCACGACGCTCGATATCAGCCAGCGTCGTGCTTCGGAAGAGGCGCTCGACAAGGCGCGCTCGGAGCTTCAGCACGTTTCGCGAGTCATGAGTCTGGGCGCATTGACCGCTTCGATCGCGCACGAAGTCAACCAGCCGCTGGCAGGCATCGTGACGAATGCCAGCACCTGTTTGCGCCTGTTGGCGGCGGTGCCGCCCAATATCGAGGTCGCGCAGGAAACCGCGCGACGCACGATCCGCGACGGCCATCGCGCTGCGGATGTCATTGCGCGGCTACGCGCGCTCTTCAGCAAACGGAGTGCCACGATCGAGGCGGTCGATCTGGCGCATACCGCGCGGGAGGTTATCGCGCTGACGCAAAACGATCTCGATCGCGCCCGCGTCATCGTGCGCACGGATTTTGCCGCCGATGCAGCGCTTGCGGGATGCGATCGCGTTCAGGTTCAACAGGTCATCATGAATCTTCTGCGCAATGGCGCGGATGCCATGCGCGAAGTGAATGACCGGCTGCGCGTCATGTGGGTGAAGACCACAGCTGGTCAGGACGGCATGGTGCGTTTGACGGTCTGCGATTCGGGCATCGGTTTCGATCCCGACGATGCAGAACGGCTGTTCGACGCGTTCTATACGACCAAGGAGGACGGCATGGGTGTGGGCCTCGCAATCAGCCGCTCCATCATCGAAAACCAGGGCGGCCGCCTGTGGGCCGAAATGCCCGCGGATGGCGCAGGCGCCATTTTCTCCTTCGACCTGCCTGTCTACGCCGCCGGTTAGCCGCCGCAGTCGCACTGATGGAAAGCCACGCAAACATACTTCTGTATGCTGGACGCGGCCGGTGGAATCGGGCATCGTTCGGTGTTTGATCCAGGGTCAAACGGCGTCGCCATATGAACGATTGAGCGACGCCGCCTGTCTCAGGCAGTTTCCGCGGGGCAAAGATGCTGGTTACGTTGGTCGATGATGACGAAGCAGTGCAGGAGTCGCTTCCCGATCTGGTAAGCGTGTTCGGATATACCGTGAGCGTATTCGCATCCGCGGAGGCTTTTCTCGCGTCCGATATTCCCGATCAAACCGATTGCCTGATTCTCGATCTCAACATGCCGGGTATGGACGGCGCGGGACTATTCCGCGAATTGAAACGGCTTGGTAAAGGCATCCCGGTGATTTTCATCACCGCGCATCAGGATGAGGTGCAGCGTGAGCGCCTGCTCAACCAGGGCGCGATCGATTGCCTGTATAAGCCATTCAGCGATACGGCACTTCTTGCTGCACTCAAGACCGCGTTAGGCGAAAGCTGAAGCACTGATTTCAGCGCGCTTCCCGCGTGCGCTTATACCTGCGTATAGGGTTCTAAACCGACCGTTGTATGGTGCGGCGTGCACGCGCAATGCTACGCTCGGGCAGCATGCTATTTTTGGGGTGCCTCCGCGCAAAGTGGATCCCGCAAAAATACTTTGCATTACGAATTAGTTATCCACAGAGAAATTAAACGCGAGAATAAACGAATGAATTGCTTTCGACCTGGCGCACGGTTCTTTGCCCCGATGGTGCTGCTCCTGAGCGCTGCGAGTCAGGCTGCCACGGCGGGAGGCGAGTCGCCCATTTACGGCGTGACCATACCGCAAGGCTACCGCGAATGGCAGATGATTGCGCCCGCAGCAGAAGCCGCGCCGCTAGACGAATTGCGCGTCGTGCTGGGCAATCCGCTTGCCATCAAGGCGATCAAAAACGCCACGCAGCCGTTCCCGGACGGCACGATTCTGGTGAAACTGGCGTATAAAAAGAAGCAGTCCGACGACTTTGCACCTGCAACAGTGCCGGGCGAGCCCACCACCGTGCAGGTCATGGTGAAGGACTCGCGCCGTTACGCGTCGACGGGAGGTTGGGGGTTCGGCCGGTTCATCAACGGTGTGCCCGCTGACCTCGCCCAGCATCAGACGTGCTTCGCCTGTCACGCCGCGCGCGTGAAGGATCGCGATTACGTATTCACGCGATACGCGCCCTGAAGCGCGAAAACGGCGTCAACGCGTCCCGCTGCGTACCGGCAGGCTCGTGACGCCGCGCAGATTGTTGCGGCGGTGCCAGACCAATCCCTCCAGGTCCACAGCTTGCATCGCCGGGAAGCGGGTCAGCAGGCATTGGATGGCGATCTCCATTTCGAGCATCGCGAGCCTTGCGCCCAGGCAATAGTGAATCCCGGCGCCAAACGACAACGAAGGCGCACTCGTCACGCGTGCGAAATCCAGCGAATCGGGTTGCGGGAACATCGCCGGATCACGGTTGGCCGCGCCGATCAGCATGAATACCACGGAGCCGCGTGCGAGCGTCACATCTGCCACGCTCAGATCTTCGAAAGCGGTGCGCACCAGCATTTGGACTGCGCCGTCGTATCGGATGCACTCGGTAATCGCGCGCGGCAACAAACGCGCGTCCTGCTTCAATGCCTCTAGCTGCGACGGGTGCCGGAACAGCGCAATCATCATATTGCCGATCATATTCGACGTCGTTTCATGCCCTGCAATGAAAAGCAGAACGGCATTCGAGACGATTTCTTCGTCGCTCAATCGCGATCCTTCATCCTCGACGCCCAGCATCGCCGAAACCAGGTCGTCGCCGGGATGGCGGCGGCGCTGCTCCACGATTTCGCCAAAGTAGCGCTCGAGTTCTAGCGCGGCTTCGTCGGCAGCGCGCAGGGCATTGGCGTCCAGCGGCGCGAGATCGAATGCTGCAACGAGCCTGCCTGCCGCTTCGCCCAGTACGGTGGCCTGAACAATGGGAATATCGAGCAGACGGCAGATAATCCGCACCGGCAGCGGATACGCGAAGTCGGCAACCAGATCGAATTCGTCGCGTGAATCAATCCGATCGAGCAACTCATGCGCGGTCGCTTCGACAATCGAAGTCATTTTTTCGATTTGCCGCGCATTGAAGGTCTTCATCAACAACGCACGCAAGCGCGTATGCGTTGGGGGATTCATCATCAGCAGCGTGCGGTTCAGCGACTGGAAAACCGGTTGCGCCGTTGCCTCCGTGCCGTAGCGAGCGCTGACGCTTTGCAGGTAGGTTTTTCCCATTCGCGGATCGCGAAGCAGGGCGTCGACCACGTCGAAGCGACCGGTCACAAAAGCGTTCGGGGCCACAGGCAGCAAAGTCCCCGCCGCGCGAATCTTTTCGTAAAGCTGGTAAGGGTTGGCGAAAAATTCGGGCGAGGAGAAGTCTGAGAATTGCATGATGACAATGAAGTAGTAATCGCGTCAGGAGAGAGAATGGGGCTGAGCGGTCGCTTGTGCCTTTCCCTGGAACACGCGGGACCGCGAGATTATTCCACGAAGGTTTCGTGACAGACCGTGACTGTTGCCGAAAGCACATAACCCTCGTTGCGCAGCGTCTTGATGTAGCGCGATGCGCGCGCGGTGTCATTGAGCTTTTGCCTGAGTCTGCTGACCAGCAGATCAATCGAACGGTCGAACGAATCGGCGTCGCGGCCCTGGGTGAGATTCAGCAACTGGTCACGCGTCAACACACGTTGCGCATGGTCGAGAAACACGCGCAACAAGCGATATTCCGCGCCGCTGAGCGTCACGACCGTGTCGTCGGATTCGAGCAGTTGACGCGTACTCGTGTCGAGACGCCACTCTCCAAAGCCTAGAATGCAGGCATCCTCGAGCGTGGGTGACGCAGGCGGCAGCGCACGCGTGCGGCGCAGCACCGCACGGATGCGGGCGAGCAGTTCGCGCGCCTGGAAAGGCTTGGCCATATAGTCGTCCGCGCCCATTTCCAGCCCGATGATGCGGTCAGTGACGTCGCTGCGGCCCGTCAGCATCAGAACGGGCACCGAGCGATAGCGACTCTCGCGCAGTCTGCGGTAGAGCGTGAGTCCGTCCTCGCCGGGCAGGATCAGATCGAGGAGAATCAGATCGGGCGCGTGCCTGTCCAGACGATGGTGCATTTCCCGTCCATTCGCTGCGCTGGAAACCAGCATGCCGCTACGTTCAAGATAGGTCGTCACCACCTCTCGTAATCCGCGGTCGTCGTCGACGACCAGTATATGGTCGATTTTTTCCATGATCGTCATAAGCAATGCCGCGGCGCATCGAGGCCGCCTGCATCAGCTTAACGGCAGCGCCATACGGTTGCTATTCGATGATGGATTGTGAGAGCCGGTGAATAAGGATAGGGCGACTCATACTTTGGTATATCCGTGTGCCACGCCATTGCGCCGCGCAAACCCAGGTTGAAGCCAACCTATACGTTCATATACTGGCGAGCGCATAGGGCTATGGCCTATTGTGACGCTGCCGGGCAGGACGAATTCCCTCGTGCTTCTCGATGCAGGTGGCCGGCTGCCTGTCCATCGCGCGTTCCCGTCCCGTGTGAATCGGCCTGCACAGGAGAACGGCTATGAACGCCAGTGTTATCTATCCGCCTGAATCATTCAATGCCCACGCAAGCGAGCGCAGGCATTGGCCATTTACCATTGTTTCGCGAGCGTTATGGGTCCTGTTCGCGCTCACCTGTCTATACGCCTCGTATGCGACCCAGGCGCTGAGCTGGAAATGGCTTGTTTACAAGGGTCTGCCGCTCGCGTTCCCCGCGATGCTCGCGACCGCGATTGCGGTACTTAAAGTCGTCGAATTGCACGTGCATCTGCAGCGTATGGCAGCATCGTTCGAGCGCAGTACGGGCGATGCAACAGAGGCCATTTTGCCCAACCGCATAGAGCCGACGGTGATCGAACGTCTTGCTCGTGCAATCAACGTCTGCGCACACCATCGCAGCCGACGCCAGGCGGAATTGCTCCATGTCCTCGCCGCCTATGCGCATGACTTGCGCACGCCGCTTACACGTATGAGCATGCGTAGCGAACTCGTGGAAGATACCGCTCTACGAAGCGCGCTTGCCCGCGATCTCGCCGAAATGGCCGAACTGGTGGAGGGCAGTCTCTCCTGCGCGCGCATGCAATGTAGTGCGGAGGAGCCGATGCGCGCGATCGATGCCGATGCCTTGCTGAATACTCTGATTGCCGATTATCGGGACGCTGGCCGCATCGTGAGACTCGAAGGGCAGATTGGACGCACGGTGGTCACGTGTCCTCATGCGCTGCGCCGCGTGCTCATGAACCTCATCGATAATGCGTTGCGCTACGGTGACGATGTCCGGCTCAATGTGAAAGTCGAAGCGCAACGGCTCGTGCTCTCGGTGCTGGATTCGGGGCCGGGCATCGTGCCGGCACGCCTCGATAAAGTGTTTGCTGCCTGGTATCGCGGCCCCGAAACGCCCGGCGAAGCACCCGGTTGCGGATTGGGCCTGGCGATTGCACGCCGTCTCACGCTGGCGATGCGCGGTGAGCTCGAACTTGCCAACCGCTGCGTCGGCGGGCTGGAAGCACGGCTGACGCTGCCGCTTTCGAGCGCTTGAGTACGTGAGCGTCGAATAAGCCATGAGAAGGCGTTCGTCCATTCTCAGGTGCCAATTTTATTGCTGGTCGCTTCGGTTTTTTCACGCTTCTCACGCCTCGCGTTCCGATCGGTGAACAGCGCGTTGATGGTCTGGCGTGCACGTGAAAGCCGGCTCATGATGGTGCCGACGGGAACATCGAGGACTTTCGCGGCCTCGCTGTAGCTCAATCCTTCAAGCGCCACGAGCAGCATGACAACGCGCTGCGTTTCGGGCAATTGCTGCACGGCCCGGATGATCTGACCGTTCATGGCCTGTTCTTCTGGCGTGCTCGCAGAAGGGTCCGGGACAGTTTCCAGCAGCCCCTCGTCCCACTCCATGCCCGCCCGGTTACGTACGCCGCGCGCGCGAATTTCGTTTAACCACGTGGACTGAACGATGGCGAACATCCAGCTCAGTGGCGACGTGCCCGCGTGTAGTTGGTGCACGCGCTCGAGCGCACGCACACACGCGCGTTGCACAAGATCTTCGGCATCGTGCTGATCGCCCGAAATGCGCAAAGCGAATGTCGAAAGACGAGGAAGCATGGACGGCAGCAGCGCGGACAGTTCGGCGGGCGTCATCGTCCTGATTGAGTTCATGATTGACGATAGGGTTGAGCGGCGAAACCGTCGCCTTGAACAGACCACCCGGCGGGTGAATGACATTCGGTCTACGGCGTTTTTGCTGACTTCGAACGGTGAAGTGCATGCAGTTGTAAAGCGCGTGGCAGACAACTGAATTAAAACGATTGGAGTTATCCGCGATATGTCCGGCAAGGCGTGTATTGAAAACTAATGTATCGATGCCGCCGCCAGATACAAGGTGAAACAAACGATTGGCGCACGGATTGGAATGGAATCGGCAGGCTAGGTGTTCTGGAAGAAGACGCGATGTCTGGTTTCGCTTTCTCTCACTTTCAGGAACACAAGACCCTTATGCAAAATCAGCAAGCCGATATTCAGCGTGACAGCGAGGCCGAGCCGGCCGTGATCCGCAAGCTGGGAGCGACCGAACATTTATTCTGGTTGATCGATCGAAATCGCCCGATTCACTTTTCGCTCGTCGCGCAAATTGACCGGATCTTTACGCACGATGCCTGGCGTGCCGCTTTGCACACGCTACAGCAGCGACATCCCTTGCTCAGTGCACGTATCGGAGTGGACGCCGGATCGTCGCCAGTTTTTCATCACGATTCCGATGCGCGAATTCCGCTGCAAATAATCGACGACGCACGGCTGTCGTGGCAGAAGGAAGTCGCGCGTGAAATGACAACGGCAGTCAACTGGTGGGACGCGCCGTTGGTGCGTGCATCCGTATTACAGGGTGCAGGCGAGTCGACACTGATTCTTTGTGCTCACCATGCCGTGCTCGACGGCATGGGCGGTGCCTATCTCATCGAGGCATTGCTGCGTACGCTTTCGGAAAATTCTTTCGACCGTAGGCCGCTTGTACCGTCGCTTGCACCTTCGTTCGAAACGCTGTTGAGTACGCAAATGCAGGCCGCTGCCTTGCCTGGCGCGATGGTCCCCGCGCCTGTGCCCCGCGAATTCCGCCCAATGTCAGGTGCGCGCGCCGAAGTCGCTGCGCTCGCACTCGACGCACCGCTCACGCAGGCGCTGGTCGAACGCGCGCGCAAAGAAGGGACGACCGTACACGGTGCAGTGGCTGCGGCGGTTCATGAGGCAGGGCGGCGCCTGTCGCCGGCGTGGCGCTCGCGGCCCATTCGCACGGTGACACCGATTGACGTGCGTAAAGCGATCGACGGAGTCGGTAAAGCGTGCGGCGTGTATATCACGCAGACCATTACGATTGACGACCGCAAGGTCGGTGCGCCATTCTGGCTGGCGGCCCGTGAAGTCAAGGCCTTGCTCGCACCCGCGCAAGTTCACCAATCCGTTGTGAGCGAAACTAAAGCGCTGGATGCATTTATTTCGTCGAATCCCACCGTTGACGACGCAGCGGGCTTTCTTTCGCATGTGCTGGCGTTCGACGTATTGTTGTCGAACCTGGGCAGCGAGCCGATTGAAGCGGCGTACGAAGGCGTTTCTCTGAAGTCGCTGTGGGGACCGTTCGTGAGTTCGGGCTTCGCGGACGATCAGGTGGTTGGCGTATGCACGCTCGGCGGCATATTACGTCTTTCCCATACGAGCTACGACGCGCTGCCGGGTTTGCTCGACGAAGTCCATCTTGTGTTGCGCGAAGCGGTGAACGCTTGATGCCATCTTGAAGCTGCGAGCGACGTGCGCGAATAGAACCGGCGCACGTCGATTCAGATGGACCCGATAAGATCAGGGTGCTGCGTAGAGCGTCAGTTTGGTTGCGACCGTCTGGACACCCGGCACTTTCGATGCGGCATCCTGGGCGATCTGGTCCTGCGATTCATCGAGAATCGTGCCAGCCAGAATGATCTTGCCTGTGCGCTTGTTGGCAAATACGGCGATATCCGTGTCGTTCAGATCCTTGTTCTTGTAGAGGGCTTCGCGAACCTGCTTCGCGAGCGCGTGGTTGGCCGCGCGGTCTGCGCGCATTTCGGCACGCAGTTGCGCCTTGGTGGGAGCGGCGGTGTCGCCGGTCGTCGCCGCTGCGGGCGTGGCGCTCTGCGCGAGGGCGGCTGAGGAGAACAGCACGGCAAGCGCCGCGGCAACGACATTGGAGCGAAGCGTCATGAAATCACCTGTTGACTGGATGAATGAATGGAAAGTCTTCGAAACAGGACTTACCCGCCGGGAAGCATAGACCGCTGTCTTTCCCGTCTCCATCAGACGTTCGGTGGCTCGCACTATACGAATGTCAACAGCGCGATATACGGTGGATGATCGAATCGGCGGCGTAATTATTGGGCGATGGCAGTGGCAACGGCATCGGCAAGATCGTTGCCCCGAACCGGTTTGATCAGAAAAGCGCTGGCACCGTTTTCCAGTGCCTGATTCTGGAGCTCGGGCATGGGGTACGCGGTGATGAAAATCGTGGGAATGCGGTAGCCCGCGCCGATCATGCGCAGGAACATGTCGACGCCACTCATGCCCGGCATCTGGACGTCCGAAATGATGCAGCGTGGCGGCGGCGTGCCGAGGGCAGCCAGCATCTCCAGGCCGGATTCGAAAGTCACCACGTCGTAATCGAACGAACGCAGAAAGCTGGACAGGCCGGCGCGGACCGAAGAGTCGTCGTCAACCACCCAGATCAATTGTGGCGTACACAATGCATGTCTCCGGTGGCGTGCTGGGGTGCGGAATGGCGAGGCGCGGTGTCGTGATTCGTAGTCGCGACCCATCGCGTGTACGCGGCCCGAGCTTACAGGAGGCATCCATTCGCTAAAACTATACGGAGGTATAGATAGGGTTTGCCGCCATCCATCGGTAGTATCCAGTAAGGATGGCGCCACCAGGCTCACGCGTGCAGTGCGGCGCAAGACCATGACAGAACGATTGCAAATATCGCGCTTGCCGGCTGCGAGGCATTGCCTTTGGACGCAAGCCTGGAATCAGACACCGGAGGAGTTTGGCATGTACACCATCGACGGCAATCGCCCATCCGGCCGCCACGCGATCAATCAACGCGCAAAGCAATCTTTTACGCCAATGCGAATGGCAGAAAAGCTCCCGCTGGATCGAAGCTACGCGGAACCCGCTGAATCGAGAGTGTTTGTCGTCGACGATGACGCGTCGCTCCAGGAAGCGCTCAAGGGCCTGCTGGAATCGGTGGGTTTTACTGTCGAAACTTTTCCCTCGACGGCCAGCTTTTGCGAGCGCGCGCGGCCCGATACACCAAGTTGCCTGATACTCGACGTTCGCCTGAAAGGCGAAAGCGGTCTGGAATTCCAGAACTGGGCCGCGGCCAATGATCTTGCGATGCCGATCATATTCATGAGCGGATATGGCGATATCGAAATGTCGGTGCGCGCGATGAAGGCCGGCGCGGTGAACTTTTTGGCCAAACCCTTTCGTGACCAGGACATGATCGAGTCCGTCGCCGAGGCGTTGGATCGCGATGCCCATCGCCTCGCCCGATATCGTCAAACGCGTCAGCTAAGGGAACAGTTCGCAAGCTTGACGCCGCGCGAGCGCGATATCGCCATGCTGGTTGCCGCCGGGTATATGAACAAAGCGGCGGCGAGCAAACTGGAACTGAGTGAAATGACGGTCAAGATTTATCGCGCGCGTGCAATGAAAAAACTCGCTGCACGCACGACGGCCGAACTGGTGAGAAAGATACGCACGCTGCAGATCGACAACGAAGTGCAGGCCGGAAACTGTGCCGTTGCTTGATCGAAAGTCACCCTCACCAATATGAAAGCAGCGCAGCGGACTGCATGGAGCCCGTAATGGAGAACGACGATACCCGGATTGCCACGCCAGTCGAAGAAGGCATCGTTTATATCATCGACGACGACGTGTCTATCTGTGACGCGCTTTCGAGTCTGCTTCGTTCATCCGGCTTCAGTGCCCGCACGTTCACGCGAATCGACGACTTCCTGCGTGCCCCCAAAGAGGACCGCCTGGGTTGCCTGCTACTGGACGTGCGCCTGCGCGGCGAAAGCGGACTGAGTTTTCAGCAAAGCGCCAGCCGATATGAAATCGACATGCCGATTGTCTTTATGACGGCGCATGGCGATATTGAAATGTCGGTTCGAGCGATGAAGGCGGGCGCCATCGACTTTCTAACCAAGCCGGTGCGGGAGCAGCGCGTGATCGACGCAGTCTCGACGGCGCTTGGCCGTCACGCGGCGTGGCGCGAGCGGACACGCGCGCAGGCATCGCTGCGGGCACGCTACGATCTGTTGACGTCGCGCGAACGTGAAGTAGTCTTCTACGTCGTAGAGGGACTATTGAACAAACAGATTGCGGGCGAATTGAAACTCAGCGAAATTACCGTCAAGATTCATCGCGGCTCGGCAATGCGCAAACTCGAAGCGCAATCCGTGGCGGACCTCGTGAGAAAGATGGAAGTCATCGGCATGACACAGCATGCGGGAAATTGAGCGCCCTGAGTCGTTCACTGCGCCCCGTACAAAGACAGTTTGAGGAGAGGTATGGCAGCAGGTGCGGAGCGGCTCATATGCGCCGATCTTCCCGGTTGGGAGGCAACGGGCGCAGCGGAAAGTCACGGGCGTATTCTCACCGCCGAGCTTCTCCATCAAACAGACGACGTGTCGATGTATCGCGTCACGACCGACGCCGATACACGCCCAATTGTCGTTAAAGCGCCAACTGGGGAACACGGATCGCGCGAGTTGCTTGCTTCATTTGGAAACGAATATGGCCTGCGAGAGGCAATCGACGCGCATTGGGGGCTACGCCCGCTAGGCCTGTTCCGTTCCGGCGGCCAGTTTCTCCTCACGCTGCAAGATTGCGAGGGCGCATCGCTCTGCGATAGTTCGATCGCGGGCCTGACGCCGCGGCGCTTTCTTCTGCTCGCCGCCTCGCTGGCGGCGGCGCTCAAAGCCATGCATGCGTGCGGTATCGTCCACCATGATCTGCGCCCCGAGAATCTGTTGGTCGACGCCGATGCACGCGTGTGGATAACCGGATTCGGTAACTCCTGCCGCGCGGGTGTCAGGCAGCCCAGCCGCAACGAAAGCGGCGTCGTGCCGCTGTGCCAGCTTCCTTATCTCGCGCCCGAATGCACGAGCGCCCTCAGCCAGCGTGGCGATCCGCGCAGCGACCTGTATTCGCTCGGCGTGGTGCTTTATCAATGGCTCTGTGGGCGCCTGCCGTTCGACGCGTGCGGGCGCGACGAGTGGATCTATTCGCATCTCGTTACCACGCCACGGCCTTTGAGCCAGAACGGTGCGCCACTGCGGCCGGAAATCGAAGCCATCGTCACCAAGTTGCTCGCCAAATTCGCTGATGACCGCTACCAGAGCGCCGCGGGCGTCGAGGCGGATCTTCAGCTTTGCCAGGAGGATGTCGGGCAGGGGGCGGACGTCTCCAGTGCGCGGAGCGACCTCGCCGATCGTCGCACATGCGCCGCGTTCCCTGTGCGGGCGTATGGCCGACAACGCGAACTGGAACAGCTCCAGGATGCGCTCGCGCGAGTACGGAAATCGGGCGAAGCGGTCGCGGTGATCGTCGAAGGGGAACCCGGCGTCGGCAAGACTTTTCTCATCGAGGAATTCAGGCGCACTATCGGCACGGCAGGCGTGCATTTCACGCTGGGGAAATTCGATCAATTCAACGATAACGTCCCTTATGCGGCTTTCGGCCAGGTGCTGCGCGGTCTCGTGCGGCCGTTACTGAGCAGGACAGGCCCCGAGATCGCGCGATGGAAACAGCGCTTTGAAGAAGCCGTCGGCAGGAGCGGCGCGCTGATCGTGAGTCTCGTGCCGGAAATTGCGGCCGTGGTCGGCTCGCAGCCCGAGGTCGAGGCATTGCCGCCTCAGGAGGCGACCAACCGCTTCATGATGGTTCTGAAGCGCTTTCTGATGCTGTTTTCGGACCGGCAACGGCCACTCGTGCTCATGCTGGACGACGTGCAGTGGCTCGACACCGGCACGCTGGAAATTATCGACGGGCTGGCGTCGGATACTGAAATCGGTCATTTGCTGCTGGTGCTCGCGCATCGCAGCGTCGATCCAGGCCGTTCGCGAGTCGCCAGCGAGCGGCTCAACAGCATCTTGTCGGCACGCAAAGCGACCGGGAAGATTGTACTGTTGCCGCTCTCTTGCGCCGACGTCGGCGCGCTGATCTCAGAAGCATTGGGCGCGCCACCCGAAGCAGTCACGCCTCTGGCTGCCGCGATTTTCGAAAAGACGGGCGGCAATCCATTCTTCACGATCGAGTTCCTGCGGGAGTTGATGCAGGAGCGTCTGATTGTTGCGACGACGCCCGGCGAAGGCTGGACATGGGACATCGGCAGGATTCTCGACAAGGGATACACCGATAACGTCGTCGACTTGTTGACGTTGCGGCTTACGCGTCTGAACGCGGAAACAAAGCGGATTCTGGCCATTTTCGCGTGCCTGGGCGCGTCCACGCGAATCGACGCGCTTGCGCGCGTGACTGGCGGCGACACTCGGCAGGTGCTGAGAACGCTGCGCGAAGCCGAAAACGCGGGTCTCGTCTCGCGCAAGGGCGATGTGTACCGCTTTGCGCATGACCGTGTTCAGGAAGCTGCGCATGCGATGCTGGACGAAGCGGCCCGCGAACGTGCGCATGCACAGATCGGCACGCATTTGCTGAATGCCATGCACGATACGGCGGACACAGCGGAAATTTTCGCGGTAGTCGGGCACCTCAACCGTTCGCAGCGCATGCTCGGCCGGGACGACCTGACACGGCTCGCCGAACTTGACGTGATGGCAGGCAAGGCAGCACGCGAGGCCGCCGCGTGGAGTTCGGCGCGTGAATATCTGGCTCAGGCAGAAGCGCTCATTGTCGAGTATGGCGTGGGCCTGACGACGGTGGACCGCTTCCGTCTGCTGCTCGATCTGGCCGAATGCGAATATCTCACCGGCGGCTTCTGCGCTGCCATCGAAACGGCCTGCAAGGCGGGGCGACACGCGGGTGACCTGCTGCGACGCGTGAGTGCGCGGCGTATGGAAATCCGTATTCATCAAGCGTCGGGCGATTATCGGCGTGCTGTCGATACGACGCTTGAGACGCTCGCCTTGCTGGCGGTCGACGTAGAAGATGAGTGTCGGGACGATGGGTGTGTTGCACAGAAACTCGCGGCATTGCGCGCGCTTTGCCCGCCGCACGAAGTCGGCGCGCTGCTGACGCGAGGCTGCGTGCAAGACCCGATGCACGACGCCGTGATCGGGCTGATTGTCGACGCGATACCCAGTGCCTATATCTGCAGACAGGCGCTATTTCCGCTGCTCGTAATCAAGGCCACGGAATTGTGCCTCGCGCACGGCAACTCGCGCCTGGCGGGTTATGTCTACGCTATTTATGCATTGCTGCTGGTGGGGCGCTCGCGCGATTTCGATCTCGCGTTGAGATTCTCGGAGCTTGCGCTTGCAGTGAACGAGCGGTATGGGGAATCGCGTCTGACCGGAACGCTGCTGCATCTTCACGGCGACCATATTCTGGTCTGGACGCAGCCATTTCGCGCGGCCATTCCCATCTTGCGCCAGGCCATGAGCCGATGCGTAGAGGCCGGCGATTTCATCTACGCCGGCTACATTGCATTCGAAAGTATCTGGCAAGCCTACGAGCGCGGCGAGCAGCTCGACGAAGTCATCCGGCTTTGCCGCGAGAGCTTGCGGCTCGCGGGCGAATTACGTAATCGGACGCTTTGCGCCACTATCGAAATCGAATGGGAGTTTTTGCTGCAATTGCAAGGCGTCGAAGCGGCGGACGCGGGCATTACATCGACTCGCGAGCAGCGGCTTGCGTATTTGCGCGAGACGCAGTTTGGCTGCGGTCTTGTCTTCGCGGCCATCATGAACATGAAGCTGGATTTCCTGCGCAACCGTTTTGCCGATACCGTTGCGCGCGCAAGGGAAATCGAACCGCAGCTAGGCGCCGTTATGGCCATGCCAATCGAGGCGACTTTCTATTTTCTGCGTGCGCTTGCGCTGATCCGGGTACTCGAAAACGAGCCCGACGATGCCGGGCGCAGCGATAACGAACGCGAACTCCGCGATGCCATCAAGCGGCTCAGGGCATGGGCACAGAGCGCACCGGAGAATTACGGCAGCCGGTGCGCGCTGGTGGCCGCCGAATATGCACGGCTCACCGGCGACGTGATCCAGGCCGAGCAGGAGTACGAGCGCGCCATCGCACTCGCACGTGAAAACGGGCAAGCCCACTACGAGGCCATGACGCGCGAATGTGCGGCGAGGTTCTATCGGCGGCGTGGTTTGACGTCGGTGGCCGAGGCGTGTTTGCGCGCGGCCCGCGATGCCTACGCACAGTGGGGCGCGGGCGCAAAAGTGCGCAGCCTGGAGCAGGAATTTCATGCTCTGCGAGAAAGCGCGCATTCCACGCGCCATGCCGCGAGTCAGTTTGCATTGCTGGATACGGTCGATGTGGCGGCGATGATGCAGTTGTCCCAGGCGGTGTCCAGTGAAATCGACCTCGGCAAGCTGGTGCAGGCGTTCATGGAGATTGCTGTGCGTCACAGCGGTGCGCAGCGCGCACTCCTCATGCTCTGGTCCGATGAACGCCTTCATATTGCCGCGGAAGCCAGCTTCGACGGTAACGTCATTACCGTCGAAGCACAGGAAATGGACCTGAATGAGTCGATGGCGCCCCCTTCGGTGATCCGTCATGTCATGCGGGCTCATGAAACGGTTGTGATCGACGACGGCGCGGAGCCGAACGATTTTCGCGAGGACCGGTATCTGGTTGACGGTCGCTGCCGCTCGTTGCTCTGCATCCCTTTGCTGCGGCATGCAGGCCTCGTGGGGGTGCTGTATATGGAAAACAGCGCCACGCCTTTCGTGTTCGACAGCGCGCGGGTGAAACTGATGAGTATGCTGACCGCCCAGGCGGCCATATCGATCGAAAATGCGCGGCTGTATTCCGAACTCAAACGGGAGAATGTCGAGCGCCGTCTTACCGAACAGCGTCTGCGGCGCAGCGAAGCCTTTCTGGAAGAAGGCCAGCGCATCAGCAAGACCGGGACGTTTATCTGGAATACCGTGACGGGACGCCTGTTGTGGTCACGCGAGAATTACGAACTCTGGGGCGTGGCGTTTTCCTGCGAGCAGCCAACCATCGAAATGTGTCTCGCACGCGTGCATGTCGACGATCATGCGCGTTTCAAGGAAATCTTCGTCGAGGCCATCAACCAGGACGCTTTATATCGTTTCGAATTCTCGACCGTTCAGGACGATGGCAGTCTGCGCAGATTGCAGGTTATTTTCCGCCCGTGGTCGGGCGGCGAAAACGGCACGCGCGAATATATTGGTTCGACGACCGATATCACCGAGCGGCGCACTTTCGAAGACGCCTTGCGACGCGGCGAGATGTATCTTTCGGAAGCACAGCGGCTCAGCAATATCGGTAGTCTGGGTTGGAATGCGGAGTCGCGCGACATGACGTGCTCCGCGCAAACGTACCGTATTCTGGAGATGGACGAACCGCCGCGGCCTCACATGGATCTCATGCTGGAGCGCATTCATCCCGACGACGTCGATCAGGTGAGACGCGCGCTGCGCGATGCGGAAGAAGGCGCGTCCATTATCGAAGTCGAATATCGCGTGCAGGTCGCGACCGGTGCGCTCAAATATCTGCGGATGGTGGCGAGGCCGATTGCTTCGGCTTCGAAGGCGGTGGAGTACGTGGGCGCGCTCGCCGATATGACGGAGATCCACCAGGCGCAGAACGCGCTATTGCGCGCGCAAGCGGAACTGACTCACGTCACGCGGGTATCGACGCTGGGCGAATTGACCGCGTCGCTCGCGCACGACCTGAAACAACCGCTCATGGCGATCATCACGCATGGCGAGGCGGGGATGCGATGGCTCAATCGCGCGGTGCCGTCGATCGATGAGGCGCGCCACAATCTCGCGCGCATTGTGAGCGATGCGGATCGCGCGAGCGAAGTCATCAATCGTCTGCGTGCGCTTGTACGCAAGGAGCGCTCGAATCGTGCGCCCGTCGATTTGACGCAAACCGTTACCGAAGTAGCCACGCTCGTGCGGCAGGAGATGGAGAAGCACGATATCCGCCTGCGCGTGATGGGCGGCGAGCATCTGCCGAAAGTGGCCGCCGACAAGATCCAGATTCAGCAGGTGGTCATGAATCTGGTCGTCAACGGCATGCATTCGATCCTGCGATCGTCGCACGGTCCGCGCGTGCTGACAATATCGGCACAGAGCGTAGAGGGACAAGCCGTGCGTGTCAGTGTGAGCGATTCGGGCACGGGTATCGCCGGCGGTATCGTTGAAAGACTGTTCGAGCCGTTCTTTACAACGAAACCGGATGGCATGGGGCTTGGGCTTTCGATCTGCCGCTCGATCGTCGAGGAGCATCGCGGCACGATCTGGGCCTTCAACAACGAGGATGCCGGCGCGACATTCTGTTTCGAGCTTGGTGCTGTGGGGTGTGATAAGGGCTGAGTGATGCGGGTTGACGCTATTCGCAGGACGGGACTGCAGTCGCGAATTTCATTCGCGACTGCCACGAGCGCGGCGATTCTCCGACAAATCGCTTGAATACACGGCTGAAGTGCGCCTGATCGCTGAAACCGTATTTATGGGCGACATCCGATGTTTTCAGCGGCTGATTGATCAGGTCGCTTTGTGCCGCTGCAATGCGTTGTCTTAGCCGCCATTGATGCGGCGTATGTCCCACCTTTTCCCGGAAGGCTCCGAAGAAATGCGCCTTGGACATGCGCACGCAAGCGGCGACATCCGCTATCGCCAATGCGTCGCTTAAATCGGCACCGAGAAGATGCAGCGCGACGGAGACCCAGCAGTCAGAGGCGGGCGGGCGAGTTGGCGCGCCGACGTTGGTGGAGTATGCGGATTTCACGGGTGCGCTTGTTGTTCTGTTTCATAAGCCGTTGACCCTCAGACTCTGCCCGACCTGCTGCCATGCGTAAAGCGTCCGTCGGTCAAAACATACTTGCCCGGAAATCAAGAACGCCCGCCGGAAAAGGACTCTGCTCTGGCTTATGCCGTACGAAACGCTGCCACGGAAGCCATCAAATCGTGCGCCTGGCCACGCAGACAATGCGCAGCCGCGGATGCCTCTTCGACTAGTGCTGCATTTTGCTGGGTGTTCTCGTCCATCTGTGTGACGGCCTGATTGACCTGATCGATGCCGCGGCTCTGTTCCTGCGACGCGGCCGCAATCTCGCCCATCAATTCCGCGACTCGCGCGATCGCGCCGCGTACCCGCTGCATCGCGTCGCCGGCGAGCACGACGGCATCGTTGCCTTCGCGCACGCTCGACGCGGAACTGCCGATCATGGCGCGCACATCCTTGGCCGCCGCCGATGAACGTTGCGCCAGAGCGCGGACCTCCGACGCGACGACGGAAAACCCGCGCCCCTGTTCGCCCGCGCGCGCTGCTTCGACCGCCGCGTTCAGCGCGAGGATATTGGTCTGGAACGCGATGCTCTCGATCATGCCGATAATCTCGCCGATGCGCGCGGCACTGCGATCGATGTCGCTCATCGAATTCACCACGCGCGAGACGATATCGCTGCATTCGAGCGCGACTTCGTGCGCGCGCGCAGCAAAGCCGCTGGCGGTCTCGGCGTTGGTCGAATTCTGCTGCACGGTCGAGGTGAGTTGCTCCATGCTGGCGGCCGTCTGTTCGAGCGCTGCTGCCTGAGCTTCGGTGCGGGCGGAAAGATCGGCATTGCCCGCGGCGATTTCATCGGTCGCGCCCACAATGGAGTCTGCGGAACGCTTGACGGCGTCGATGGCCGCCGAGAGACGCTCCTGCATGGTCCGCACCGATGCCACCAGGCTGTGCGTGTCGCCGTCGCGCGGCGTGACCGGGACGGTCAGATCGCCCTGGGCGATGCGCTCGCACAGACGCGCCACAGTTTGGGGATCGCCGCCGAGCGCGCCGAGTACGCGGCGAATGATGCCGCTCATGACGAACGTGAGCGCAAGACCCACGGCGCAGACCACGGCGAGTTCGCGCACGAGCCGGGCATAAAATGCGCTGTCGATGTCGTCTACGTAGGCGCCCGTGTAGACGTGCCAATCCCAGTCCTTGAGATAATCGCCATAGGCGATTTTCGGTTCGGCGCGTGTTTGACCTGGCTTCGGAAAGCGATAGGTCGTGATGTGGGTTCCGTCGATGCCATGCCGGACAATTTCGGCGGTGAAGTGCTTGCCGGTTTCGTCGATGAGATCGTTGATGCGGTTTTCGAGTTCGGGGCGCACGGGATTCAGCAATTGCAGCATCGACGAATCGACCACCAGCAGATAGCCATTCGTGCCGTATCGCACGACGCGCAATTGCGCGAGCGCCCGCCGCTTCGCTTCTGGCGTGGAAAGTGTGCCCGCCTGGGCGGCAGCGCGATAAGCATTGACAATACTCAGTGCCGATTGCACCTGTTCACGGAGCGCGGCCTCGCGGTCGCGCATCATTAGTTCGCGCGTCTGGATGGCGTTCGTGACGGAAAGCGCGATCAGGCTCAACCACACGAAAAAGACCGTGCTCCACAAGGTCGTCTTAAAGCTGATTCTCTGCATCACGTTGCTGTCTCCGAACTGTTATTTGCTGATCGCGATCGCCATGGACCGCGGCGCGCGTCAGCGTTTTATCGTCCGGAATCACGCGGGCTGAAGGGTGCCTCAGCCCGCGATAAGCGATTCGCAAGTCACTGCCAGGGAATCAGATGGCGCACAGGTTCAGTGCTCCTGACTTGCCCATTTTTCCTTGGGTTTAAACGCCCGGCGGCTACAGATAGGCAATGGCCGAACCTCCGTCAACGCGAACGCATTCACCATTGACGAACGAGCCTTCGTCACTGGCCAGAAAGCAGGTCGCATTGGCGATGTCTTCAGGCTGGCCCAGACGCGGCATTGGGGTCTTTGCCTGGCGCAGCTTGCGCGTTTCTTCGCTGACGTTTTTGGCCACGCCTTCGGTCTCCGTGTAGCCTGGAGCAACCGAATTCACACGAATGCCGCGCGGGCCCAATTCCGCAGCGGCCGCGCGCATCAGCCCGAGCACACCGGCTTTCACGCCGCAATAGATGAGCGCCTTGGGTAAGCCAATCAAACCCGACGATGAAGCGATGTTGACGACCGAGCCGCCTTCCTTCATGTAATGGGCCGCAGCCTGAATCCCCCACACCACCGAATTGAAACCTGTGCCCGTCATCATCGAAAGGTCTTTCTCGGTGATCTCGAGAACGGGCGCATAACGAACCCACATCGCATTGCTCACGATGACGTCGATGCGACCGGCGGCGTCGACCAGGCCGCCCGCCGCGTTGAAAATCGTTTCGCGTTCGGCCACATTACCGCCGAAAGCGTAGGCGGTGCCGCCCTGAGACTTGATTTCATCGGCGGCGGATTGGGCCTTGTCGAGGTCACGATCCAGAATGCCAACGATAGCGCCCTCGCGAACGAATTTATTGACGATGGCGCGACCAATGCCTTGAGCGCCGCCGGTCACAAGCGCGATTTTTCCTTCCAGCTTCTGGGTCATTTCTATTCCTGAATATTGTTTAATGGGTTCACTAGTCTTTAAACCGGCATTCCGGCAGGCCGCGCACGCCACTACCCGTGACCGCGACGACTGCGCCCGCATTTGGGTTGTCGCTCTTGAGAGCGTTCCCGCTATTGCTGATGCTCGTCACAAAGATCGTGTCGAGTTCCGCGCCACCAATTGCCGGGCAGGTCGGATAGACCGTCGGCAAGTCGATCAGAAGATCGAGTTGGCCGTCAGGAGCGAAGCGGGCCAACTGGCCCGAGATCACCATTGCCGTCCAGAGATTGCCGTTTGCATCGATCGTGGCACCGTCGGGACCCGATTTCAGCGACGTTGTGTCGACGAACAGCGTCCTTTCGCTCATCGTCGCGGAGGCCGAGTCATAGCGATAGCGGCGCAACTGATGGCTGAGGCTGTCTGAAAAGTAGAGGTGCTCGCCATCGGGACTAAAGCAGGTGGAATTGGTGACGCAAATCCCCGTTTCCAGAACCTTCAGATTGCCGTGGCGGTCGAGTTGATACAGTTCGCCCACCGGCTCCCGGCGTCCGAGCGCCATCGAGCCAACCACAAAGCGGCCTTCACGATCGACGCGACCGTCGTTGAGCCGCATACCTTCTGCGGGATGCACGACATCGACAAAGTGCGTGATGTCGCCAGTTTCGGGATCGAGAAAGCAAAGGCTGTGAGCGAGTGCGACAAGAATGCGGCCACTTTCGCATAAGGCGATGGAGCCGATCTGTGCGGGGAGTTTCCATTCGCGCACGGATTCGGTTTTCGGATCACGCGCTTTTACCTGGCATGCGTGGGAATCGATCCAATAGAGGATTTGCCTGCGATCATCCCATAGCGGGCACTCGCCCAGTGCGTCGCGGGATGTTCCGATAACGTCGATAGAATGATTGGTCATTATGCTTGCTTGCCGGTGCTTTCCACTTCCACTGCATTGAGCGCCAGAAGATCGGCGCGCGCTTCATAGAGCGTATCTGCCGGGTAGCGCAGCCCCAACGGACGTCGAGCTGTTCCAAACATTTCAGTTTCGGTCGCGGCTTCGATAGGCGTCGTGCGGCTCCAGTCGTAGACGACAGTGCGTGCCGCGACTTTCCATTCGTCGCCGCGCCTTTCGAAACGATCGATATAGCGCCCATAGAGCACGACTTCCGTGGGTTTTTCGGCGGTCTTTCGATCTTCCTGAACGGCGTGGAAATAGCTTTCGGCCAATGCGCGGTCGCCGTGCAATTCGATCATGATGTTGCCGATCATATGGACCATACGACCGGCGGTTTTCAGCGACTCCATTGCCCAATCGCAGAATCCCGATGCTGTGCCTTGATAGGGACCATGACGGTCCGTTGCATCGTTCCAATAGGTTGCGCGCAGGGCAATTTCGTCGCCCCGATCCACGCCACGACAATAGCGATAGAGGCATTCGCGAATCGCTTCGCGGTCAAGCAGCGCTTGCACGGCTCGATTCGGGAGTTCAGATTGGCTCATGTGATTCCTGGCGTGGGAGGAGAATGGCCGCGTCGCGCGGCAACGTGCGCGGCTTTAAGGAGAATTAAAAATCAGATTAAAGCGCCGCTTCAGGATGCTTGATGATCACAGCGTCGAGCACCGCGGCACTGGCTTCACGCACGACCAGCGGATTGACATCCACACTCATGACTTCCGGGTGATTCAACGCGAAATCCGAAAGCTTGATCATTGCCGTCACCAGTGCGTCCATGTCCTTCGGCGCCGAGCCACGCCAGCCTTTGAGCAATGCCGTTGCCTTCACCTTGTCGATTGCTTGACGTGCGCGTGCTTGTGTGAGCGGGGCAGAGACCAGCGAAACGTCTTTATAGAGTTCGGTGTTGACTCCGCCAGCGCCCACGAGAATCATCGGGCCAAAGGTGGCATCGTTGTTCACGCCGAGGATCATTTCCGTGCCACCCACGATCATCGGGCACACGAGCATGCCGTCGATCTGTGCGTCGGGTACGTGGACACGCACGCTGTCCAGAATCTGCTGGTGCGCTGCGCGTACCGCGTCGGCGTTCCTCACGTTCAGCACGACGCCGCCGACCTCGGTCTTGTGCACGATCTGCGGACTCACGATCTTGAGCACCACGGGGTAGCCCATTGCATCGGCCGCGGCAACCGCAGCATCGGCGTCGATCGCAAGGACGTCCTGCGGCACCGGCAGACCGGCTTCGGCCAATGCTTCCTTGGCCAGCGCTTCCGTGCTCACGTCCCCGAGCGTATAAGCCTCGCGATTCGCATCGGCCGGTTCGTAGAGATTCGCCCAACGCGCGCGGATCGTCGCTGCTGCGCCCAATGCGAGCGTGGCGCGCGTGGCGTCATTGAAAACCGGAATGCCGATCTTTTCGAGTTCGCGGTCGACTTCGGGCACGGAAAGCGTGACCACGATGACATCGCGTTGCGGGTGCCGGGCCTTGAGTTCGGCAAACGGCTGCTCGTAATTCGTCTTGAACGATGCAGGCGCGAGTCCCGCCGACGCCAGATACGCCAGCGTGGTGCCGTAGCCGCTGTTCGAGAGCATGACGTCCAGCGCGCGGACTGTGCCGTTCTTCACGGAGGTGATTTGCGCCGTCACGTCCAGTGGGTTCGCAGCGACGACAAACGGCAGCAGTTCAAGCATCGCTGTCCTGGCGGTTTCGGGCAGGGCGGGCATCGTGAGGCCGGAATCCCCGCACGCGTCTGCAACCATTACGCCGATACCGCCGGACGACGTGAGCACGCCCAGTTCGTTGTTGACCGGCAAATGGCCCGTGGTCGAGATCAGATACGCGATGTCCAGCATCGCTTCCTGCGACGGGGCGCGATACGCACCGCACTCGGCGAACACGGCGTCGTAGGCGGCGTCGTTGCCAGCAAGTGAACCCGTGTGGGTTGCAGCCGCCGCGGCTCCGAGTTCGGAGCGCCCGACCTTCATGATAATGACCGGCTTTTGCGCCCTGGCCGCTTTGAGCAGGGCGCGGCGCAGCTTCTGACCGTCTTTCGCCGATTCGAGCGCGGCCATGATGACGGAGGTGGACGGATCGTCGGCCAGATAGTCGATGGCTTCCGCGACATCGACATCGGCTTCGTTGCCGGTCGCCACGATCTTGCTGAAGCCCATGCCGCGCAACGTAGCCGCACCGTACAACGCGGAACCGAAGGCGCCCGACTGCGTCGCCAGCGCGATGTTGCCGGGCTTCGGGCTGATGCCATAGAGCACGACTGAGAACGTGGAAAACAGACGCGATTCGATGTTCAGCAAACCCAGCGAGTTCGGCCCGACCATGCGAACGCCGGAGGCCTTGCACATCGCCGCCAGACGGTCCTGAACGGCGCGGCCTTCCGCATTGATCTCGGCGAAACCCGCGGTCAGGATGACGACGGATTTGACACCCTTCTGGATGGCATCGCGCAATGCGGTTTCCACGGCGCCGGTTGGAACCACGATGATCGCTTGATCGGGCACTTCGGGTGTATCGAGGATCGACGGGTAGGCCGCGAGACCCTGAATTTCCGCGCCGCTGCGGTTAATCGGAAACAATGTGCCTTGATAGCCGGATTCGCGAAGGAATCGCAGTACGCGACCGCCAATGCGGTCTGGATCGGACGAAGCGCCGATAACGGCAACCGATCGTGCGTCGAACAATGCGCTGAGAGTGGAAGAGGTCATGGTGTGCGAGTAAGGTCGAGTGCTCCCCGGTCACGCCGGGGAGCCTGAATCAAGCCGGCTTCAGACGTGGGCGACGAGCCAGTCGAGACATTGGCTACGGTTGCCGAACCGTTCCGCAGCCGTGCGTGACTGCATGCAAAGCTGCGTGGCCGGCATTTCCACCGTCATACCCATGCCGCCGTGCATCTGCATGACCGCGTGGCCCACATCCTTCGCAACGCCTGCGCAGAACATTTTGCTTAGTATTACCAGGCGGTCGATCGCGCAGTCATCGCTGCCGTTGAAGCCTTCGATCAGGCGCGCGACTTGACCTTTGATACCTTCGTACGCCACATAGCAATCCACGACGCTATGCTGAAGCACCTGATGAACCGCCAGCGGCTTGCCGAACTGCACGCGGTCGTTGAGATACTGGATCGTCTGCTCGACCTTGGCGCCGACGGCGCCCACGATCTGCACGCATGAGAGCAGTGCGCCGATCTGCAGGGCCTGATTGACCGCGACATGGGCGGCGGCGCCGACCAGCACGATTTCGTCTTCGCTGACTTCGAGGCCGTCGACCGCGTAGTCCACGGTCACCGTGCCGTCGATACCGCCGAAGAACTGGGCGCGATCAGCCAGACGCGAACGTGCGATCAGCAACACGGCCTGGCCGTCGGCGGTCGACGCGTTGAAGATGAGGTGCGTTGCCGGTTCGCTTTCGTTCGAACCGAGGATTGCACCTCGCAGGATGTTGCCATCCAGGCTGACCGTAGCGGCCTGGAGCGGTGTGCCCGATGCCGATTGAAGAACCGGCGACACCGAAACTTCGCCGCTGAGCAGTTGCTCGAGCAGCGGGCCCACGATCGGTGCCGCAGCCGCGGCTTCGAGCAGCACCGGCGCCACGGCGCAACGCTCGACCAGCGGCGCCACGTTGGTATAGCGCGAGGCCGCTTCAACGATGCCAGCGAGGTCCGTGAGCGTCGCGCCGACGCCACCGTTGTCTTCCGAAACCAGCACCGATTGCCAGCCCAGTTCGAGCGCTTGTTGCCATTTGCCGGAGGCTTTGCCGTCGACGGCATTGCCCTTCTGCGTTTCGGCAGCAGCGGCAAGGCGCGCCGACGAGTCGAACATATCGCCCTGGAACATATTGCTCACGGCATAGCCCACGCCCATGATCGATTTCGCGATGATGTTCTTCTGGACTTCCGTCGAACCGCCGGCGAGCGTGCGCGAACGGTAGAACAGGTAGGTATGGACGAAGTTGCGTTCGAGATTCAGTTCGTCTTCGGCCGTTGCCAGCGGCAGCAGCGGGAGAAGGCGGGCCGCGTACTCGGGACCGAGTACGTCCATGGCAATCGACGTCACTTCCTGGCTTTGTTTCGAGCATGCCATTTTCAGCGCCGACGACTTGGACGACTGAAGCGTGCCGGCCATGTCTTCCTTGATGGCGGACAGCAGGATTTCACGCGTACCGTAGGCACCGGCTTCGACGTCGAGCAGGCGATCGACGGCCTTCAGCAGCGAAGGCGTCGCGCCTTTTTCCTTGATCTTGTCCTGAACCAGTTCGGTTACCTGCTGAACGTGACGCAGCAGCCGTGGCATCAGCGCCGGGCTCAACCGTTCGCGGTCAAGCAGAAATTTGCCGTACGACCAGCCCTGACCCTCGGCGCCGATGCGATTGAACACGGGCACCTTGACGTCTTTCAGGAACACTTCGTTGACGTGGTGCCACTGGTCGATCGTGTGAATCGGCCGAACTTCGATACCCGGCGTGTTCATCGGAATCAGCAGCAGCGTGATGCCTTCCTGACGCTTGCCTTCGTTGCTCGTTCGCACGAGCGTGTACATGATGTCCGCTTCCTGAGCGTGCGACGTCCAGATCTTCTGGCCGTTGACGATGTAGTGCTCGCCGGTATCGTCCAGAACCGCAGCGGTCTTGAGCGAGGCCAGATCGGAGCCCGCGCCCGGCTCCGAATAGCCCTGGCACCACCATTCTGAGCCGTCGATGATCGGCGGCAGGAAGCGTGCTTTCTGCTCGTCCGTGCCGAATGCCTGGATCACGGGACCAATGTGGCCGATGCCGTGGTGATACAGCTGCGGGCAGTCCATTGCCGCCGTCACTTCTTCGAAGATCAGGCGCTGCATCACGTCCCAGCCCGGGCCGCCGAACGTCGTGGTCCAGCCCGGCGCCGAATAGCCGAGCCCGCCTTTGGCCATGGCCGCGGTGTATTGGCTCAGGAGTTCGCGCCCCAGCTTCTTGTTGGCGCGCGTTGCAGCACGTACCTCGGCGGGAACATACGCTTCGATGTGATCGGCGATTTCTTTGCGGAACGCCGCATAGAATGCTTCGTCCCGTACTTGATCCATTTCACTCATAAATAATTAGCCTTACTAAATCAAATTGGGAGGCCGGGCCGGTCGCAGGGCGCCACAGATCGTGTAGCTGCCCGTTCGATTAGCGGCCGACGTACACCGGCTCGCGCTTTTCGAGGAAGGCGCGCTGTGCTTCCTTCGAGTCTTCGGTTTTGGACAGGAATTCGGTGTTGCCCTGCTCGTAGCGATAGGCTTCGCGCAGCGGCATGTTCTCGGTCATACGCGCCGCTTCCTTCGCAAGACGCAGCGCCACTGGCGATTTCGAGGCGATTTCCCTCGCGATTTCCATCGCGAAGGGCAGCAGTTCTTCCTTCGTCGTGCACGCTTCCACGAGGCCGAGGCGATACAGTTCATGACCCGAAACTTTCATGCCCGTGTAGAACATGCGGCGGGCGCGCGATTGCCCAAAAATGCGGTTCAGGAACGAGACCCCGCCAGCCAGGCCTACGTTGATTTCCGGCATCGAAACATAAGCGTCTTCCGACGCCACCCAGATATCCGAATTCATGACGATGCCGAAACCGGCGCCCATTGCCGCGCCATTGATCGCGGCAATGATGGGCTTCGGGCATTCGCGGATCGCATACGCCGATTCGCGGACGATACGGTGATGCTTGGGGAACGCGCCAGGTTTCGAAAGATCCTTGCGATCGCTGATGTCGGCACCGGCCGAGAACGCGGAACCCGCACCCGTCACCACGATGACCGACACGTCTTCACGCGCGCCGAGCACGTCGAAACAATCGATGATCTCATTGCGCATTTCGGCGTTCTGGGCGTTGCGCTTCTCCGGGCGATTGAGCGTAACGAGTGCGATCTTGTCTTTGATTTCAACGAGGAGGGTATTGAATTCCATTTTCCAGATTCCTTTATAAAGTGCGAGTACTGTGCATTCGATGATTCAGACGCGCGGAATATTTGCCATCACAACCTGGCTCAAACCTCCATCGATCAGCAGGTCTTCGCCATTGACATAGCTGGACCGATCGCTGGACAAAAAAAGAATCGCCTCTGCCATGTCTTTCGACGTTGCAATCCGGCCGCTGGGTACCGCTTCATTGCGCGCGCGCAATCGAGCTTCGTCCTGGTAATAAGCCTCGCTCATAGGCGTTCGAACCAGGCCGGGACTCACGCAATTACTGCGAATTCCATATGGGGCGAGTTCCAGACAAAGCTGTTTGGACAGCATCAGAACGCCGGCTTTGCTCACGCTATACGCAATGCCCTTGGGAATGGCGATATCGGCGCCGATAGACGCCACATGCACCATGGTTCCGCCTTTGCCCGCGTCGCGCATGTGCGCGCCGAACGCCTGTGCGCAGAGAAACGCGCCCGTCAGATTGACCGACAGCAGACGCTGCCATTCGTCGAGCGTTGCATCGAGCAGCGCGACACGCCCGCCGCCGCCAATCCCCGCGTTGTTGACGAGAACCTCAGCGGGGCCGAATTCGCGGAACACCGTTGCAGCGGCAAGCGCGACAGAAGCGGCGTCGGACACGTCACAGCCGACGGCGATCGCCGTGCCTCCAGCCAATTGAATATGATTCAGGACCTCATGACAGCTTTCGCGGGTTCGATCCAGGATGGCGACTTTCGCGCCCGCGGCGGCCATTTGCTTCGCGGTATCCGAACCGATGCCGCCAGCTCCGCCCGTGACCACGCAAATGCGTCCGGAGAGTCCCAGCCAGGACAGGGAATTTTCACTGTGACTCATGACTTTTCTCGTCGACCGATTCGATGATTTCGTTAAGAGAGACAGCACCCAAGGCAGTGCCATGCACCGAAAGATGCGCGCCAAGCTGAATCACCTGGAGAATTTCAGAAGCGGATATGCCGGTATTCAAAGCTGCACGAATATGCAGACGCACAGCTTCGGGATTAAACGCAGTGAAACAGGCATTCAAAGCGATCTGAACGAGTAGACGTTCGTTAGCGCTCAAACCTTTGCCCGTGCCGCCGAATTGCATGAAGTCCGTCACAACCTGGGCGTACTCCGCGTCGAACTGCGCGAGGTATTCGATCCATGACGCTGCGACCGGATAAGCGGCCTTGAATGCCTCTCCAGCCGGAATACCGGCGGATCGGCGCTCTCCCGGCAGTTGCGAGTCAAGTTCCTGGCCAAGAATCGCCGTACTGGCAAAGACCGCTTCCAGGCCCTGCGTTGCCACCAGATGGAGCACATCGAGTACATCAGAAGGTGTTGCCCCCGCATTCAAGGCACCTTTGAGATGGGTCGAAAGACCCGGCCCATACATATGAGCCGACGATGCATCGAGCGCGACGTAAACAAGCTCCACCATCCGTGGACTGAGCGGGCCCTTTCTTGCCGGCTGACCCGCATAGTCCGCATACCGTTCGAGAAAGTCGGGATGGAGTTTCAGAATGGCATCGGTCCACGGGCGCCAGTAACCGCGTGCGGCGATAAACTTTTGCTTGGTCCGTTCTTGTTCCACTGATTGCGCCATCAGCGTCTCCGTTTGTTATTGGATTTCTGCCATTCCAGGGGCCATCGTCCACGCCTGGCCCGTCAAAAACTGTGCCGCCGCGCTCGCCATATAGCGGGCAATGGGCTGTACCTGTGAGACGGGGGTATGGGCGTGAACTTCGAGCGAATTGATGCGCAGACCTTTTGAGCCCCATTCGCAGGCCTGTGTCGCGACGAACATCCGCGCTGCCGCTTCGTCACCGCAGGTAGCCCAGTTTTGGGTCTGCGTGGGCAGCAGGAGCGTCAGGCTTGCGTTGTGCGTATGAGCGAGCGCAAATCGCTTTGCCGCTTCATGCGCCGCATTCAGGCGCTGGCCATCCGGCGCGTTCAGCACGGACGCGTCAATCACCGCCTTGTAGCAGGCTTCCCTATGGTCGGTTTGCAATGACATCCAGTTTTGCTTCGCGGCCGCCGCGACGCCCAAGACGTCGATGGCGGTTTCTGCATCCATGGGCAGGACCTCGTACGCGGCCGGGGCGCACTGGATGGACCCGCCGTAGACCGACGCCGCGCCATCCACCGACACAGCGGCGCCGGAGAGCGGGAGCGCGCCTTCGCTCGCGAGGAAGAACAGGGCTTCAGCCAGTTCGACCGGTTCCGCAATACGACCGAGGGGCGTCTTGCCTGCCGCGCGGACCGGATCGAGGCGCCCCGATTCAATCAGGCGGCGCACGATTTCGGTACGCACAAAACCCGGGCACAGCGCGGTCACGCCGAGGTCCGGGCGTGCCGCGGCCAGCGCTTGCGTGAAGGCGATAACGCCGGTCTTGGTCGGTGAATACGCGCCACGAAACGGAATCGCATGCAAACCAGCGCCCGACGATACATTGACGACACGGCCGTGCGGTTTGAGCCTTTTTTTCAGCGCCTGGAAAATCAGCCGGGGTGCATCCAGATTCAGCCGGACGAGGGGCGCAAACTGCTCCTGCGTCATTGCCGTGAGCGGCAATTGCGTGCTGTCCGACATGCCCGCATTGTTGATGATCGCGTCGAGATAGGGCATATCCGCAGCCAGTGCCGCGATGGCTGCAGGCTCCATCAAATCGACGACGCGAATCAGATGCGGCTCGCCCACCCGCGCCATTGTCCCGATCAAGGCCTGTAATGCTTCGGCCTGGTAATCCACCAGCACACAGCGCCAGCCAGCCCTGGCGAAGCGCAGGGCGCTCGCATAGCCGATACCGGAAGCGGACCCAGTGATAAGAACGGTCTTCTGGGAATGCATATGCACATCCTCAAGCATTTTCGACATCGGTGGAAAATCTGAAACTCTCGAATTGCTTGCGCAGCGGAACCTTGTAGAGCTTGCCGGTCGCGGTATGGGGGATAGAATCCACGAACACCACATCGTCGGGAAGCCACCACCTGGCAACGTAATGGCGCATGTGTTCCCGCACTTCGTCAGCCGTCACGTCCATTTCCTTGCGCTTCACCGCGATGAGTAGCGGGCGCTCTTGCCAGTGCGAGTGGCGCAGACCAATGACAGCGGCTTCTTCAATCGCAGGATGGCTGAGCGCTGCGCTTTCCAGGTCCAGAGACGAAATCCATTCACCGCCCGACTTGATCACATCTTTCGCGCGATCCGTGATCTTCAGATAACCATCGGCGTTCAAGCTCGCCATGTCGCCGGTCGCGAACCAGTCATTCGCATCCCATGCGTCATCCTCGTGCTGGTAATAGGCGCGGGCAATCCAGTGACCGCGTACTTTCAATTGACCGGTGGTCTGGCCATCGTGAGGAAGGCGATTGCCTGCGTCGTCGAAGATCTCGATTTCGGTGCCCGGCAGCGCGCGACCGGCAAGCATCTGGAGATCGAAGCGTTCTTCGAGCGTCAGATCGTGGCGCCTGGGCGGCGGAGTATTGACGGTAACGACCGGACTCGTTTCAGTCATACCCCATGCCTGACACAACCAGACACCGAAATAGGCCTCGAACTTTTCGATGATTCGACGCGGCGCAGCAGACCCGCCCGAGAGAAAGCGGGTGACGACGATGTCGCGCCGACGCTGTTCCGCATCCACGCCTTCTGCGTACTCGAGCAGCGACATCCAGACGGTCGGAACACCGCACGACACGGTGCATTGCTCGTCGCGCAGTATCGAGTACACATGCTCGCCAGACAGTTGTGCGCCCGGAAGAATGACTCTGGCACCGGCCATTGCCGACGAATGGGGAATGCCCCAGCCGTTCACATGGAACATGGGCACGATCAGGAGGATGCTGTCGCGCGCACTGATCGCGAAGCTATCGGCCATGCAAGACGACATGGCGTGCAATACCGTCGAACGATGGCTATACAGCACGCCCTTGGGTTTGCCCGTCGTGCCCGAGGTATAGCACATGGACGATGCGCTATTTTCGTCAAATTGCGGCCACGTATAGACATCGCTGCTCCCGGCCATCAGCGATTCATAGCAGGCGAGGCCGGGAACCACGATGTCGGGCATCTGATCCGCTTCGCACAGGGCGATGAAGCCTTGAATATGCGGGCAGTGTGGCGCGATCTCCGCCACGAGCCGGGCTAGGTTCACATCGAAGAACACATGGGTGCTTCCGGAGTGATTCAGGATATAGATGATCTGTTCTGCGAACAGTCTTGGGTTCACGGTGGTCAGGACTGCGCCGGTGCCGCAAACCCCGTAATAGAGTTCAAGGTGGCGGTGGGTATTCCACGCCAGCGTAGCGACGCGCTGGCCGGCGGTCACACCCAGCGCCTGGATGAGGTTTGCAACCTGCTTAGAGCGGCGACAAGCGGCAGACCACGTATATCGATGGACATGACCCTCGCCCAGATGGGACACGATCTCTTGATCGCTATGGTTGCTGGCCGCGTGCTCGATCAAATCGGAGATCAGAAGCTGCCGTTGTTGCATCAGTCCGTTCATTGTCGTCCTGTTTTATTTGTCTAAATAAAGTCTCACTCCATGAGCGCGGTTTGTCCGATCAGGAAAACCGCGCCGCAACGCGCCATATACAGGAAACCTACTGCTCAACCATTGGGGTTAATGCCGAATTTGCACCGGAAATATCCCTCCCTGGGCGAAATCACTTTACTACACAGAAGCGCCGCAATTGGCCGGGTATTGATGTCAAATCCGCAATACAGAACGAGAAAATTTTCGATTGTGTGATGTTCGATGAACTGCTTAGAATCCGCTTCAGACTGAGTTCCAGGCAGTAAATCACTTACCATTACAACGGAGATGCCATCTTGGAATTTGGGGTATTTCTTCTCGCGCAACAGCGCAGTTACGCTCAGACATCGCAGAGCGTCATTCACAACACCATCGAGCAGACAGTCGTGGCCGAGCAGGCGGGTTTCGACGCCGCCTGGTACGCCGAGCACCACTTCAACAATTACTCGCTGTCTCCGTCGCCGCTGATGACGATTGCTCACGCAGCGGCCAGGACGAACAAGATTCGCCTTGGTTCGGCAGTGTGCATTCTTCCGCTCTACCATCCTGCACGCTTGCTGGCTGAAATCGGTCTTGCCGACACGCTATCCGACGGCCGTCTGGAGTTGGGTATCGGCTCGGGTTACCAGCAATTCGAATTCGAGCGCTTCGGCTCGGATCTCCCGACGTCGGGTGAAATCTTCCACGAAATCTGGGACATCATTAACCGCGGGCTGAACGAGAAGGTCTTCGAGTACAAAGGCAAGCATTTCGAAATGCTGCCGACTTCGGTTGCGATCCGCACCATTCAGGAAAGGGTGCCGCTGTGGATCACGTCGATGAATCCGGGCACGCTGGGGCGCGCATTCAACGAAAACGCCAACTTGTTCACGACGGTTCTGCACGGCGGCAACGATGCACTACGCGGGCTGCGCGGCCGGCTTGAAGATGTGGCTTCGCAACTGGGCAAGGATCTCAGCAAGACGAAGATTGGCTTCCTGCGTTGCGGCTTCGCATCGGACAGCAAGGCCGAAGTCGATGCGTATCTGGATTCCGCACGCTGGGCGCGTCGTATTTCCGAATCGCTGAAGGATCGCCGCATGGACGTCGACGACGGCTACCTCATCAAGGAAACGCCGTGTGCCGTCGACATGACGCTCGACCGGCTGCGTGAGAATTTGCCGGTTGGTTCGGTCAACGAAGTCGTGGACAAGCTGCTTCAGGAAATTGAAATCCTGAAGCCGGATCACATCGCGCTGCAGACGCAACTCGGCGACTGTGACCAGAAGACGATGCTCAAGCAGATCGAACTCTGGGGCGACAAGATCATCCCTGCAGTGCGCAACGAACTGGCGCGAAACGAAACAGCAACGGCCTGATCCAAAAGCAATCAATCCGGGAGTCATGGCATGCGTCTGCATTTGACGAATAGTGGCGCGATTACGCTGATTGCGCCGTCGCATTTCAAGCAGTTCGAAATCCTGGTGGACGAGCAGCCCGCGGCTTTGCTGGATCAGTCGATTGCACGCATTGGGGAAAGTGCCGACGAAGAGCACCTATGGGTGAATCCGCAGGTTATTCGCTTTCTCTCTGGCAAGGCTGGAGACACTGACTGGGAGGCCGACTTCGAAGCCATGGTGGGTTTCGCCAGGAAATTCAACTGGGTTAGCGAAGCGGGCCTGATCCGGGCGCACATTGTTCGCAATAAAGATTCGGCAGGAAGTTCCGTCGATGATTTCAAGGCCGCAATGCGTATGCTGCCTGCTGGCGTGTCGGCGATCACGACGGGCGATATCGAAAATCCAAACGGGATGGTGGTATCGAGCCTGACGTCTATTTCGGCGCAGCCGCCGCTGGTGGGATTCTTCGTGCACCGGGATTCGTCGATGCTGACTCCGCTGAGAAGCAATGGCAAGTTCGTGGCCAATATCCTGGGGCAGTCGCACCATGAAGTGGTGACGAATTTCCTGCAGGCGCAGCAGGGCAGCGCCCGCTTCGCCAGCGGTCGATGGAGTTCTGGCCTCGACAATATCCCGATCCTGGTGGACGCATTGGCGAATGTCGAGTGCGACATCATCCACACGACGACCCTTGGCACGCACGAACTGGTCGTGGGAAGAATACGCAAGACCACAACCGACGACGCCGGATCGCCAATGGTGAACTTCAACGCAGCCATTCGCACGCTTGAATCCTAGCCGCAGAGATGATCCTGTTTTACGCGCTGTGGTATGCCGTGCACGCGCTAATGGTTAGTACACCGATTATTGATTGATCGCCGCAATGGCGTGAACTCAAAGCCGTGCATGGAGAGCGCACGGCAGGCAATGCGTATCAACGACGATTGACGAGCCGTTTCGAGCATCGCAGCCGTTGTGTTGTTTGCAGGGCACATCAACGTGTCGTTTTACAAGACGATTTGCCGGACGGCAGGTTGGTGTAGTAAGCATGTATCACGATAAATAAATAAAGAAATAAGCGCGCGAAAGCGCGTCTTCTGATTTTGGAGACTAAATGAAGACGAAAATACTTGCGGCAGCCGTTGCCGCAACATCCTTGACATCCGTTGCACACGCGCAATCGTCGGTCACGATGTATGGCTTCATCAGTGACGGCGTTCGTTACGTCAACAACACCGCAGGCGGCTCGACATTCCAGATGTCCAATGCGATCTCCCCGGAACGTTGGGGCCTGTTCGGATCGGAAGACCTCGGCGGCGGCAACAAAGCGGTCTTCCAGCTGGAAAACTATTTCAACATCAACACCGGTGCCATGACTTCGGCGAATACGCTGTGGTATGGCAAGGCCTACATGGGCATCGACAGCCAGCAGTTCGGCCGTCTTACGTTCGGTCGCCAGTACGCAACGACGGCACTGCGCGCGATCATGATGGACCCGATCTACATTGGTGGCGGTATCGCCGCAATATGCCCGCTCGGCCAGATCCTGACCGACGTGTGGACGCGCGATTCGCGGACCAACAACAACATCGTCTACACGAAGCACATCGGCGACTTCGCACTGAGCGCGAGCTACAATCCCTCGGGCGTGGCTGGCGCATCGCGTGCGGGCGTGAACTACTCGGGCGACATTTACTACGCGGCACACGGCCTGGAGGCGGCTGTTTCGTTTCAGCGGCAATACAGCCCCGATGAAACCGGTACGCAGGACAACTGGTGGGTTGGCGCTACTTACACGTATGGCAGTCTGAAGGGCTACCTGAACCTAGTGACGCTGCGTCTGACGACGATCGACGGCGCGGCGGGTCCGGCTCGCCGCGACTACGTGACGACGATCGGTGCGCGTTACCAGCCGACCCCGTACCTGACGCTGATCGGTGCCTACTATATCGACGTGGCGAAGAATCTGTCGAACGTCGATGGCGCAAACGGCAACAAAAACACGGCATACATCGAAGCACTGTACTCACTGTCGAAATCGACGTCGCTGTACCTGGAGGCCGACCGCAACTGGTTCACGGGCGCCTACAAGTACGACAAGTACAGTACCCAGACCCTGCTCAATATGTCACCGGGTTCCTCGGCTCAGCTTGGGGTTTCTATCGGTCTGGTTCACAACTTCTGATTGAGGTTTTTAAAGTCACCCAGTGTTGTAAAAACCTTGTTGCCAAAACTTACAGGCTATCAAACTGGAAATGAAAACGATCAACGTCCAGTCGTTCATCGACGAACGACCGCTTAAACCATTCCATGCCATTCTATTCGTGCTCATGTTTCTGACCATTCTTCTGGATGGTCTCGATGCAAGCGCAATGGGTCTGATTGCTCCGGCGCTGCTAAAACAGATGCAGGCAACCAGGGCCGATCTGGCGCCGGTGCTTTCGGCGTCGTTGATCGGCATCGGCGTAGGCGCGGCGCTGGGCGCGCCGTTCGCTGACCGCGTGGGCCGCCGTCTGGTGCTTATTCTCAGCGTTGCGCTATTCGGCGGCACCACCATCTGGTCGGCACAGTCTTCGACGCTGCACGAACTCATGTGGTCGCGCTTCTTTACCGGCATCGGTCTGGGCGCCGCCATTCCGTTGTGCGCAACGATGATGAATGAATTCCTGCCCTCGCGCATGCGCAGCCGTGCCGTCAATGGGATGCTCTTCGGCTATGCGGTGGGGGGCGGGATTTGTGGTCCGCTCGCGCGCTCCGTGATTCCGCAACATGGCTGGCAAGGTTATCTCATGGTTTGTGGTGTCGCTCCCTTGATCGTGGCCGTTCTCCTGCTGTTTTTCCTGCCAGAATCGGTTCGATATCTCGCGACGGCTCAAAAGGACAGCGCGAGGATCGCCGGAGTTCTCTCCCGCATCGACCCGACAGTCGACTTTTCCGGTGCCCAGTTTATTGCCGACGCGAACGGCGCCGCTAAAAAACACAGATTCTCGTTTGTCGAACTGTTCTCGAAGGAACTCGCGGTCCCGACGCTGCTCCTCTGGGTTGCGTATATCTGCTCGACGGTCGTGCTCTACGTGCTGCTGATGTGGACGCCGACGATCATGAGCGCTGAAGGACGTTCACTGGCCGAAACCGCCAACGTGATGATGGCATTCAACTGGTTCTCGGGCATCGCCATTCTCCTGGGCGGAATCCTGATGGACAAGTTCGGCTCGCTGCGCATCATTTCGATCTACTTCGCGATCTCGGCTGTTCTGGCGGTTGTTGTCGGCATCACGGGCGTGCACGGCGACGCATTACTGTGGATGCTGGTGTTGACGGCCATGGGCAACAACGGCGCCTGTTCGTCGATGTCTACGCTCGCCACCCAGATGTATCCAACTACGTCGCGCGCGACGGGCGCTGCCTGGGTGCTGGCTGTCGGCCGCTTTGGCGGCGTGGCCGGGACCTTCCTGGGCGCCACGCTGATTGGTCTCGGCTGGCCGTTGACGACCATCGTCGCCGCGGTTGCGCTGCCGACCGTCATCGCTTCGATCGCGATCATCTGTATTGGTTTCGGCATCCCGTCTCTGCGCCATCGAAACGATGCTGTCGAAGCCAAGGCGGCGTTCCACGGATAGCCAGGCGAACCTGTGCTCCCGTCACAAAGCCGCTGCCAGCATGCAGTGGCTTTGTGTTTTTTCTGGTCAAGTCATTCCGGAATATGCAATGATTACGCATACCGAATACAAAAAACGGAGACTTCGTGGACAGACTTCGTGCGATGGAGTTATTTCTTTCTATTTCCAGAAATAAGAATTTTTCAGAAACTGCGCGCCAATTTGGTACCGCCGCGGCTTCGGTTTCGAGAATGATCCTGGATCTCGAGCATGAACTGAAGGTCAAACTGTTCACTCGAACCACACGCAATGTGACTCTGACCGAAGCAGGGGTCGAATATGCAAAGCATGTCGAAGGTATTCTGCGAAGCATCGAAGATGCGCAGCGCAGCGTCACGTCGATCACTTCCACACCCTCAGGAACGCTACGGGTTCATTCCCGGGTTATGTTCGGCGTAGGTGTATTGCCAACGCTGATTGCAGAGTTTTCGAAGCTTTACCCGGAAATCCAGATCGAGTTGACACTGAGCGAGTCCATCGCCGATCTAGCCACGGATCAGATTGATATTGATTTTCGGATTGCACCACCGCTTGAATCAGGCATCAAACGTCGAATTCTCTTCAGAAGTGATCGCTACCTGGTGGTGTCTCCCGCTTACTTCATTGGCCGAAGCCCCGTTACGTCGCCTGAACAACTGAAGGCTCATCAATGTGTTGCTTATTTCATGCCGGGAACCAGCTATTCCTGGCGATTCCGCAAAGACGACGTTGAAACCGAAGTGCAGTTTCATCCGTGTCACGTAAGCAATAATGGCATCGCCTTACTTGAATTTGCGCGCATGGGCGAGGGTATCGTCCTTCTGGATGATTACACCGTTCATAAGGATCTGATCAGCGGAAGATTGGTTCGGCTGCTTCCTGAATATCAGGTGACCAATACGAGTTTCGAAGATGGTATGTACGCGACCATTGTCGATTCGCCTGCCATTCCTGCCAAGATTCGCCTGTTCATGGACTTCGTTGCGTCGCGCGTCTCTGGCTCGGAACTGCGATTCTCGGCTTATGAGTCTAGCGAAGTCACGATGTCTCGCTGATGCAGATATTGAGGGGGCATTTGGGCTTCTTGTCGTGCAAGCCCAAATAGCCAAAATGCCTTTTAAGCGCCAGCCCGCAAGATCTAGCGTCGCTGCCGGCACTATTGCTTAAATGTTGGTGAAGGTGATCCCGCCATCGACAGCCATCCACTGCGCGGTGACGAATCCGGCATCGTCTGAGGCCAGATACACGATTGCCCTGGCGATATCGTCGACGTTGCCGAGGCGGCCCAGCGGCGTCGTCGCCACGCGCCTGGCATCGCGTTCTTCGTTGCGATTTCGCATCGTACCTTCGGTCGGAACTGCAGAAGGGCAGACCGCGTTGACGCGGATATTGCGGGCACCCAGTTCTGCCGCTGCCGCACGTGTGATCCCCAGGATGCCGGACTTGATGCCCGAGTACACGATGGAGTTCGCCGCGGACCGCAGAGCGGCTGTTGAGGCCACGTTGACGATGGCGCCGCCGCGTTCGGGTTCCATGACTGCGGTTGCCGCCTGTATCCCCCAGATGACGGCTTTGAAACCAATGTCGAGCATACGATCGACCGTCTCGGGCACAATCTCCCGTACCGATTGATATCGAACCCACGCAGCGTTATTGATCAGGATATCGAATCGACCGCTTTTTTCGAAGACGATATTCACGGCCTCGGTCATACCTTCGCGCGTCGAAACGTTCTTCACGACGGGAAATGCGTGGCCGCCGGCAGCCCTCACGGCCTCGACGGTATCGCTGACGAGTTCATCCTTCAGGTCGTTGACGCCAACGATAGCGCCACGGGCGGCGAGCCTGAGCGCGGTCGATTTTCCAATACCGGCGCCAGCTCCGGTCACAAGGGCATAACGCCCAGCCAGATCCTGTTGCATAGTCGCTGTCTATTCCAGGTTAATGAATTATCGACCCTTGAATACAGGTGCGCGCTTTTCCAGGAATGCCATGCGGGCTTCCCTGGCGTCCTCGGTCCTGGCCAGCATCATGGTGATGTCCTGCTCGTGACGATAGGCCTCGCGCTGGGGCATCTGGTCAGTGAAATTGGCCGCTTTCTTTGCCTGGACCAACGCGATCGGGGATTTGCCGGCAATGCGGCGAGCCAGTTCCATAACGTGGGGCAGCAACTGGTCGGAGGGGAGCACGTCCTCCAGCACATTACGGCGCAGCAGATCCTGAGCCGTCAACTTATCGCCCGTAAAGAACATGCGGCGCACAGTCGAGCGACCGAACAACGTACGCAGCATCGACGCGCCGCCGGCCAGGCCGACGTTGATTTCCGGCATCGCAAACACGGCATTGTCTGACGCGTACATGATGTCGCAGGCGGCCATCAAGCCCAGACCGGCACCCAGCGCCGCGCCATTGACCGCGGCGATCACGGGCTTTGCGCATTCTTTGATCGAATTGCCGGTTTCGCGAGTCCAACGGTTGTGATCGAGGAAGTCACCTGGGACGTCGGGGTCCGGGCGATCGCGCAGGTCCGCGCCCGCGCAAAAAGCCGTACCGGCGCCGGTCAGCACAGTGCAGCGAATATCGTCGCGAAGGCTGATTTCGTCAAATACGGCAATGAGACGGCGACGCATCGCGCGCGACAGCGCGTTCTTGACCTCGGGACGATTGAGCGTGACCAGGGCCACGCCATCCTGAACTGCCAGGGTCACCGTTGTTTCGGCGCTCTCTTGTACGTCTGCACTCATGTCTCCACTCCGGTAGTTGTCTCTTGATTTAGGGTGCCAAGGTGTTCAAGAGATTCTACAGTTGCCAGCCTGGATGATTTTCAATCAAAAACCAAGGCTGATTCATTCAGATCGTGGGTAATCGAGAGTGCGTAGCAGGTCTTATGATGTTCAGTCGATTGCGTTCTTCACTTCGTGCGACGCGTAGGCGGAGAACCTGAGTTCCGAGCCGGAGACGCGGGACGCGACGAAGTCCAGGAACAGGCGGATCTTGGTGGGGATGGACGGAGAATCGATGATCGTCGCGTACATTCCATCTGCGAAAGAGGAATTGGTGACCTGATATTCGGGAAGTAGCCGAACCAATCTTCCGCTCATGAGGTCTTTATGCACAGTGTAGTCATCCAGCAGCACGATGCCTTCACCCATGCGTGCGAATTCGAGCAGGGCAATACCGTTATTGCTCACATGGCAGGGCTGAAACGGGACTTCGGTTTCGACATCGTCTTTACGGAAGCGCCACGAATAGCTGGTTCCCGGTCTGGAGTAGGCGATGCATCGATGATGTTTCAGGTCTTCCGGCGATGTGGGCTGGCTCCGGCCAACGAAGTAGCCAGGAGACACCACCAGATAGCGGTCACTCCTGAAGAGAATCCGCCGTTTGATTCCGGATTCAACCGGAGGGGCAATGCGAAAATCGATATCGATCTGGTCCTTGCCCAGATCGGCCGCGCTTTCGCTCAGCACCAACTCGACTTGAATATCCGGGTAAAGCCTGGAGAATTCGCTGATCACAGTCGGTAACACGCCCACGCCGAACATCACACGCGAGTGAATTCGAAGCGTTCCCGAAGGGGCCGTGGTAATGGAAGTGATGCTCCGATGGGCATCCTCGATGCGCCGCAGAATGCCTTCGACATGCCTGGCGTATTCGAGCCCCGCTTCGGTCAAGGCGACATTGCGGGTCGTGCGGGTGAAGAGCTTGACCTTCAGTTCATGCTCGAGGTCCAGAACCATTCTCGAAACTGAGGCAGGCGCAATGCCGAATTGGCGGGCAGTTTCCGAAAAGCTTTTATTCCTGGAGATGGAAAGGAAGAATTCCATCGCACGAAGTCTGTCCACGACGCCTCACTCTTTTGCACTCGATAGCAATTAAGTATTGCACAGTTCTAACGGAAACAACCAGAAAACACCGAGGGCTTCCGTCGAGGAACAGCAGGTTTGCGGGTAGCAGTGTGCGAGCGCCAAGCCTGCACGCTGCGCGCTTGACCTGATTCGTCTTGCTGAACCATTGGGGTTAATACCCAATCCGAACCCTTCATATCCCACCACGCGCGAAACGACTTTACTACACACGAGCGCTGCAATCCGGAGAGTATTAATGTCAAACGCGCAATACAGAACGAGCGTTTCGCGGATTGTGTGATGTTCGCTGAACTGCCTAGAATCCGCTCCAGATTGAGATTCCGGTATCGACGAGGGCCGCGTGCCCGGCCACCTGGCGCGCCCGTCTGGTCTCGCGCAATGGAAAAAGGAACGATTCAATGGCTTCAGAATACAGGGCGCTTCCGCTCGACGGTGTGCGCGTGCTGGATCTTTCACGCGTGCTGGCTGGCCCGTGGTGCGCCATGGTGCTGGGCGACCTGGGTGCGGAAGTCATCAAGGTCGAGCACCCTGGGCGTGGCGACGATACGCGCGACTGGGGCTTACGCATTGGCCGCACGGAAACGGCGTATTTCAATAGCGTGAACCGGAACAAACGTTCGCTCACGCTCGACCTGCAAACGCCGGAAGGCCAGCAGATCGCGCGCGATATCGCCAGGACTTCCGATGTTGTGATCCAGAACTTCAAATTCGGAGGCGCGGAGAAACTCGGCCTCGGTTACGAGCAGTTGAAACGCGAAAACAGCAAGCTCGTTTATTGCTCGATTTCTGGCTACGATCGCGCCGGCCCGGAAGCCGAGCGCCCCGGCTACGATTTGCTCGTGCAGGGTGAAGCGGGCTTGATGGCGTTGAACGGCGAAGCCGAACGGCCGCCGCTCAAATTCGGCGTTGCAGCCGTCGACCTTTTTACCGGCATGTATTCGGCGCAGGCGATTCTCGCCGCGCTTTACGAACGCGAGCGCACGGACGTCGGTCGTCACATCGAAATGGCGCTGTTCGACTGCGGCCTGATGATCACGGCCTATTACGGACTCGAAGCGCTCGTGGCCGGAGAGGACCCGCCGCGCTTCGGCAACGAGCATCCGTCGATCGTTCCATATGGCGTGTTCGAAGCCGCCGACGGCCCGCTCGTGGTCGCAGTAGGCAATAACGCCCAGTACGAGCGCTTGTGCCGCGAAGTGTTGCTGCGCCCGGATCTTGCCGACGACGCGCGCTTCAAGACCAATATCCTGCGCTCGCAAAACCGCGCCGCGCTGCTGCCCGTAGTGCGCCAGGCCATTGCCGCCGAAAAGCGCGCCGCGTTGCTCGACAAACTCGCGGGGGCGGGCATTCCATGTGGAGAGGTGGCGGGGCTGCGCGAAGCGCTGCTTTCACCGCGCGCAGCGCAAGCAGGGCTTCTGACCACGCAGCCTCATCCGCATACAGAGTCGGGCACCACGCCCGTACTCGCGCCGCCCTGGCGCTTCGACGGCGAACGCATGCCGGTGCGGCGCGCGCCGCCGCAACTGGGCGAGGGCACCCGCGACGTGTTGCAGGACCTGCTGGGCTACAGCGCCGAACGCATCGACGACCTGGCGCGCCGGGGCGTGGTGTGATCGGGTCTTACGCGGCGAGTGCGAGGAGCGACGCGCCGCTAATTTCATCGATCAAAATCTATGACATCTTGCTTCTGCGCACGCGTACTTTACTACGAACAAGAAGCTCGATTAGACGAGGATTGATGTCAAATCCTTAATACAGAAGCAGAGGTTTTTGGATTGTGCCGGATTTGTCGAACTGCTTAAATCGGTTCCAGTGGAGATGCAGCCAGCTAACCAAAACAACGGAGACGTCATCATGGAATTCGGTGTATTTACTTTGGGCCAGCAACGTTCGTACGCACAGACTTCGCAGAGTGTCATTCACAACACGATCGAGCAGACGGTTGTTGCCGAACAGGCTGGCTTCAACGCCGCGTGGTACGCAGAGCACCATTTCAATAACTACTCGCTCTCGCCGTCGCCCTTGATGACGATCGCACACGCGGCAGCTAAAACGAAAAAGATCCGTCTGGGCTCCGCGGTTTGTATCCTGCCTTTGTATCACCCCGCGCGTCTACTTGCTGAAATCGGTCTCGCGGACACGTTGTCGGAAGGGCGTCTCGAACTGGGCATCGGCTCTGGCTACCAGCAATTCGAATTCGAGCGTTTCGGCTGCAACCTCGCAAACAGCGGCGAGATCTTCCACGAGATGTGGGACATGATTAACCACGGACTGGGGCAGAAAGTCTTCGAGCACAAGAGCAAGCATTTCGAAATCCCGCCGACATCGATTGCAATCCGCACGGTGCAGGAAAAGGTGCCGCTGTGGATCACGTCGATGAACCTTGGCACGCTGGGTCGCGCATTCAAGGAAAACGTCAATCTGTTTACCACCGTGCTGCACGGAGGCACGGACGCGCTGCGCGGTTTGCGCGCTCGCCTGGAGGGGCTGGCCACGGAACTCGGCAAGGACCTTTCCACGACCCGGATTGGTTTTCTGCGCTGCGGATTTGCTTCGAATAACGAATCGGAAATCAGGTCATACCTGGATTCGGCGCGCTGGGCGCGTCGTATCTCCGAGTCGCTGAAGGATCGCCGCATGGATATGGACGACGGATATCTCGTTAAGGAAACGCCTTGTGCCGCCGACATGACCCTCGACCAGTTGCGCGCCAACCTGCCGGTCGGCTCGATCAACGAGGTTATCGACAAGCTGCTCGAGGAAATCGAGATCTTGAAGCCGAACCACATTGCACTTCAAACGCAGCTGGGTGACTGCGACCAGAAGATGATGCTCAGGCAGATCGAACTCTGGGGCGACAAGATCATCCCGGCAGTGCGCAAGGAACTGGCGCGAAACGAAGCAGCCGTAATGGTCTGATCATCGAGCAAGCAAGAAATACGGAGACCTGCAATGCGTCTGCATTTGACGAATAGCGGTGCGATTACGCTGATTGCGCCATCGCACTTCAAACAATTCGATATCCTGATCGACGAGCAATGTGACACGTTGCTGGATGCAGCCATTGCTCGAGTCGGCCAGCGTTCGGATGAGGAGCACGTCTGGGTCAATCCCCAGATCATCCGCTTCCTGTCTGGCAAAGCTGGCGAGCCAGAATGGGAAACCGGCTTCGAAGCCATGGTGGGTTTTGCCAGAAAATTCAACTGGGTCAACGAAGAGGGCTTGATTCGCGCGCACATGGTTCGCAATGAGAACGCGGCAGCGAGTTCTGTCGACGATTTCAAGGCGGCCATGCGCATGCTTCCGGCGGGCGTGTCCGCCATCACCACTGGCGATATCTCGAATCCGGGCGGCATGGTGGTGTCCAGCCTGACGGCGATTTCGGCTGAGCCTCCGTTAGTCGGCTTCTTCGTGCACCGCGATTCATCCATGCTCGCGCCGCTGAAAACCCATGGCAAATTCGTGGCCAACGTTCTGGGCCATACACACCATGACGTGGTGGCGAAGTTCCTGAAAGAGCCTCAAGGTTGCCCTCGCTTTACGAATGGGCAGTGGGACGCGGGTCTGGACGGGCTGCCGATCCTCGTGGATGCGTTGGCCAATGTCGAATGCGACATCATCCATACGACGACCTTGGGCACGCACGAGATGGTCGTTGGCAAGATCCGCAAAACGACTACCGACGATTCGGGTTCGCCGATGGTGAACTTCAACGCCGGGATTCGCGGTCTGACACAGTAACCGGAGATCGAAATGCCGACTCAGGAAAGGAATAGCCATGCCGCCCAGCAGCGGGGGAACGCGATCGCCGAAGATCGCCGGACTGCCGTCGTATCCGCATACGCAAGCCAGAGAGATTATGGGCGCGATCTGTCCATCTATTTCAGTGACAGTGCTGTGGAACTGGTGAACTGCCGGGTGCAAGGAAAGAACTGATTACTGAATCAGGATTCACGCTGAAGCCCTTCTGGATTCGTTATCAGAAGGGCTTTTTCGTCATGAGTGACGGCATCGTCAAGTGCGAGTTGAGGCCGGTCTATTCGTCTGATTACGGAATGCTATGCCGGCATTCGATGCGCTTTTGGCAAGCTCGCGATTTCGTCGCTCAATGTGCGTTTCACTAGGCCAATGAACTCCTGGACGAGTGGTTTAGGGGCACTGAGCCGGGTGTGAAGAATATATCCTTGCGCATACATGACCGGTTCGAACGGCAGGATAACCACGCGGTCCAAAGCGCTGTCGATCGTCGCCAGTCCGTTCGTCAAACCGATCCCTAATCCGTGCGATACCATCGACAAAATAAGCGCGGCATAAGGCGTTTCAATCGCCGGAACCTGATCGACGCCCGCGGCGCGCAAGACCCGGTCGATTGGAGCGCGCGGTTCATCGGCATAAGACGGCAAAATCAGGCGCTCGTTGCGAAGATCGCTTGCCATGATTTTTTTGCGCGTTGCCAGCGGGTGCGCCGCCGGCAATACGCACAATAGCGGCAGACGATAGAGGTCTTCGGACGCAACCGCATAGGCTTCCGGCGCGACCGAACCGATACCCACGTCGTAGTGTCCAGACGACACCCAGCGCTGCATTGTCGCCTCGCTGCGCATCTCCAGCGAAACATACACTTGCGAATGCAACTGCACGAATTGCTCGATGATCGCGGGCAAAAACTTGAGTGCAAACAAGGGCGCCGCCACGACTCGCAAACGCCCGCCCGCCATGGTGCGTATCTCGCGCGCCGATTGCTCGAGCATGTCGAGCCCCACGAAACTGCGCTCCACGTCGCGATAAAAGGCCGCGCCGGCCTCGGTGATCTGAATCCTGCCCCCATTGCGCGAAAACAGTTGAAGGCCCGTCGCGGCCTCCAGTTCTGCGATCAGGCGGCTGATTCCGGGCTGCGACGTGCCGAGTTCTTCCGCCGCCGCAGTCATTGAGCCGCGCAACACGACAAGGCGAAATGCCTCGATCTGTCTGACGTTCATGGTTTGCTCGTTTGCTGGACGTCCCGAGTTTGCCATAACAAAAATGAATAGAAGGCAATTTTGTCGATATTTGCCCTCGCCGATTGCTGGCCTCAAACTTGTTTCAAACGACGGGTGGCAATTTTCGAGCCGATATCGCCGCATTTTGGCAAGGCTTCCTGACGATGAACGACGCGTCGAACCGGAAAGGGGAATCAACATGATCGAGCTGACTTCCGTATCGAAGTGGTACGGGCAGCATCAGGTGCTGAACGACTGTTCGGCTTCTATCGGGCGGGGCGAAGTCGTAGTGATTTGCGGGCCTTCGGGTTCCGGCAAATCGACGTTCATCAAGACCATCAACGGATTGGAACCGGTTCAGCGCGGTCAGATCGTCGTCAATGGAATCGATGTGACGGCCAGACGTTCGAATCTCGCGGCCCTGCGCTCGAAAGTAGGAATGGTGTTTCAGCATTTCGAGCTTTTTCCGCATCTTTCGGTGAAACGGAATCTGATGCTCGCGCAGATGAATGTATTGGGCCGCAGTGAAGACGAAGCGGCTGCGAAGGCGGTCCTGTTGCTGCGCCGCGTGGGTTTGAGCGAGCACACCGATAAATATCCGAGCCAGTTGTCGGGCGGCCAGCAGCAGCGAGTCGCCATTGCACGCGCGTTGTCGATGGACCCTGTCGCCATGCTTTTCGACGAGCCGACATCGGCGCTGGACCCCGAAATGGTCAACGAGGTACTCGACGTCATGAGTTCGCTTGCGCGGGAGGGCATGACGATGGTCTGCGTGACTCACGAGATGGGTTTTGCGAAGCAGGTCGCGAGCCGCGTGATGTTCATGGACAAGGGCGTGATCGTGGAAGACGAACCGAAGGCGGCATTCTTTGAGCGGCCGCGCTCCGAGCGGGCGCGCGAATTTCTTTCGCGAATTCTGCACTGATTCAGGCTGCGCCCAATTACGCATTCGATATGCATATGCAATCAGGCACGCGATAACGCACTCAATAACGCACCCAATAAATCACCAGGGAGTGAAAGCAATGAAGATTCAAAGCTTGTTCAGAGGCATCATCGCATCGGTGGCGCTGACTGCGTCGATGTTCTCCGCCGCCCACGCCGCCGACATCGGCACGCTGACATCGGGGCAGATTCTCGCTGGCGTCGATACCAACAACAAACCGTACTCGTACATCGATAACGGCAAGGTCACGGGTTTCGATGTGGAATTGATTCGCGCCATCGCAGCCAAACGCGGCATGACCGCCGAATTTCGCGCCCAGGACTTTTCGGGTCTGCTGCCGAGCGTGGCGAGTGGGCAGATCGATCTGGCCGCCGGCTGCATCTCCATCACGAATGACCGGCTCAAGATCGTCGACTTCTCCGATGGCTACGTGTTCGACTATCTAAGCGTCGCAACCTTGCCTGGCACGACGTTGACCAGCGATGTCGCCAGCGTGAAGGGCAAGCGCATCGGCGTGATTCAAGGCACCATCGAAGATACGTATTGGGAAAAATATCTGCCGGGCGCGCAGATCGTGCGTTTTCCGAATCTGACTGCCGGGTTTCTCGCCTTCCGCAATAAATACATCGACGGTTACTTCGTGGATAAAAGTCTCGTCGACGGTCTGGAAGAAAAGTATCCGCAACTGAAAATCACCACTGCGATCGACATTTCGGCGCTCAATCAGCCGGGCGGTTTCGCGATCCGCAAGGGCAATAAGAAGTTCGCTGACGCGCTCAACGAAACGCTGAAGGAACTGGTCGCGGACGGTACGTGGATGAAGCTCTACATGCAGTTTCATCCCGGCTACAAGCAGCCTTCGCCGTTGCCCCCGTACCACCTGAAGGCCGGAAGCTGATCGCTCTACGCCCGATCTTCATGATGGTGCGCTCGTTGTCCTGCTCTCTAGGGAACGGATATGGAAGCCTTTGTACAAAACTTCTTTAATGTGTCGCTGCTGGTCGACTCGATTCCGGCGCTGTTCGCAACGGGATTGATCAACACGCTCGTGCTTTCGCTGTTCTCCACCGTGATCGGGATAGGGGCGGGCATGGTCCTCGCGTTGTTGATGGTGTCGAATATCCGCTGGCTCACGGTGCCCGCGCGCGTTTATATCGACGTGCTGCGCGGTTTGCCCGCGGCCCTCGTCATCTTGCTGGTCGGGCAGGGCCTCGCACCGGTCGGTCTCGCGATTTTCGGGCCGAACCCGTACCCGCTTGCGATCGTCGCGCTGGCGCTGATTTCATCGGCGTATATCGCGGAGATTTTTCGCTCCGGGATTCAGAGTATCGGCCGTGGGCAGATGTTCGCCTGTCAGGCGCTGGGCATGACGTACTGGAGCAGCATGCGTTACGTGATCGTGCCGCAAGGCCTGCGCCGCGTATTGCCGGCATTGGCCAATCAGTTCATCGCCATTGTTAAGGACTCCAGTCTGGTGTATTTCCTCGGCTTGCTGACCTCGCAACGGGACCTCTTCACGATCGGGCAGAACGCATCGGTGAATACGGCGAATCTCTCGCCGCTCGTGGCCGCCGGGCTCGTCTATCTGATGATTACGGTGCCGCTGACGCACCTGATCAATCACATCGACCGCTGGACCAACCGCTTTTCGAATCCCGGCGTCCAGAAGAAGAAAGCGGATCAAAAGACGCTTGCCGCCAGTAGCACGACTGCGGTGGCGCTACCTAACGGGCAGTCGTTGACCGACGAACCCCACAAAAACTAAAGAACCTGTACTGAATCATGGGACCTCAAGTCGATTTGGTCGCTCAGGATATCGAGCTACCCGAAAGTGTGGATGTCGTGGTTGTGGGCGGCGGCATCATCGGCGTGTCGAGCGCGCTTTATCTCAGTCAAAAAGGCTTGCGCGTCGCGCTCTGCGAAAAAGGCACGATCGCGGGCGAGCAGTCCAGCCGGAACTGGGGCTGGGTGCGCGTGACGCGGCGTGATCCGCGCGAGCTTCTGTTGAGCATGGAGAGCCTGCGTTTGTGGCGCACGCTGGACCGCGATCTCGGCATCGATAGCGGTTTTACCGCGAGCGGCATTCTGGCCGTGACGAACAAGGACGACGTGCTGGCGCGACACCAACGCTGGCTCGCGCGCGCGAAAGAGATGGCCGGCGATGCGCTCGATACGCGCGAGGTGTCGAAGGCCGAGATCGCGCGCCTGATGCCGGGCGCTTCGGCGTCCTTCAAGGGCGGCATTTATACGCCCAGCGATGGGCGCGCCGAACCGCAAAAGGCCGCGCCCGCCATCGCGAACGCCTTGCGCAAACGCGGCGTGAAGATCCTGACGCCGTGCGCGGTGCGCGGCGTCGAAACGAGCGGCGGACGCGTCAGCGCGGTGGTGACCGAACACGGCACGATCAAATGTCATGCCGTGGTGGTGGCGGGCGGCGCGTGGTCGCGTTATTTCCTCGGCAATCTGGGCATTTCCTTGCCTCAGTTGTTGACGCGCGCTTCCGTGCTGCGCACCCGGCCTGTCGAAGGCGGCCCGGCGTGCAGCGCGACCACCGGCGATTTTGCCTATCGCAAGCGCGTGGATGGCGGCTATACGATCGCGCCGGGTATGCGCACGCATGCGGATATCACGCCCGACGCGTTCAGGCTTTTCTTCAAGTACATCGAGGCGCTAAAGAGCCAGATGGGCGTCATGCAGCTCCGGTTCGGCGCGCGGTTTTTCGAGGAATTGAAGCGTCCGGGCAAGTGGGCGCTGGATCGGCCCACGGTGTTCGAGACGGTTCGCACGCTCGATCCCGATCCCGTGATGAATTACGTCGATAACGGCCTGATCCAGTTCATGAAGGCCTATCCGCATCTCGGCGCGGTCGAAGTCGCGCAGCGATGGGCCGGTTATATGGACGTTACGCCGGATGCCATTCCGGTGATTTCCGGCGCTGCCGCGCTGCCGGGATTGTTTATCGGCACGGGTTTTTCGGGGCACGGTTTCGGCATTGGCCCGGCCGCGGGCAAGTTGATTGCCGATCTCGTCACCAATGACACGCCGCTGGTGGACCCGCATCTGTTCCGCCTCGACCGCTTCTCGGACGGCACGCCTATTACCGTCGACGAAGGTTTTTAAACGCGTCGATTTTCAGGCGCGCTCTGCACGATTAACCCTCGTTTTCCAATGCCGGCTGCGATTGAAGTCACGGTCGCAGCCTTCTTTATTTTTTGTTTTCATTTTGCCGATACTCAGGAGTGAAACATGAGCCAGACGTATTTTCATATCGCCGAGGACGTGGATTTTTCGCCGTCACGTGCCGCCGATGGCCGTAGCGAAGGGTCGTACGCACGCCGCGTCTGGACGGATGCCGGCGCGGAAAACCCGGCCGCCGTCGCCGTGTGGCGTGCCACGCCGGGCACGTACAGCTATCCGGCCCGCGCACTGGACGAAACCTTTGTCGTGCTGAGCGGCACGGCGCTTTGTCAGGTCGGCGCCGGAGAGGAAAAGGAAATCGGGCCGGGAACCATCGTCAACATCGCGAAAGGCGAGACGATCACGCTGCAGGTTCATACGGAACTGCGCAAGGTTGCAACGGTGATTCCGAAACCTTGATTGCCGCCGCCCGGCAGCCATGAAGCCAGGCGTCGCTAACCGACGCCCGGCAGGCCACTATCCTCTGTCCCCCCACCAAAATAATCGGATAGCAAACGGCGAATAGCCGGATAGCCCCGATGATTTTGCAGGTATCCAATGCTCTCAACACCAAACCCCACAGACAGGACACCTCATGTCAACACGAGAGAGCATTGCGAGCGCGCAGGACAATCCGGCTCAATGGCGCGAGTTCATCGACGGCTGCGTCGATTTCCGTCCGGTGGAAGGCGTCTATCGCATCGCCCGCGAGATGTTCACCGAGCCGCAACTGTTCGATCTCGAGATGGAATTGATCTTCGAGAAGAACTGGATCTACGCCTGCCACGAGAGCGAGATCGCGAAGCCGCATGACTTCGTCACGATACGCGTGGGGCGTCAGCCGCTGATCGTTTCGCGCGACGGCAACGGCGAACTGAACGCGATGATCAACGCCTGCCAGCATCGCGGCGCCACCCTCACGCGCATGACCAAGGGCAATCAGTCCACCTTTACCTGTCCGTTCCACGCCTGGTGCTACAAGAGCGACGGTCGGCTCGTCAAGGTCAAGGCGCCGGGTGAGTACTGCGAAGACTTCGACAAGGCCACGCGCGGGCTGAAAAAGGCCCGTATCGCGAGCTACAAGGGATTCGTATTCGTCAGCCTCGATACGCAGGCAACCGACTCGCTCGAAGCGTATCTTGGCGATGCACGCATTTTCTTCGACATGATGGTTGCCCAGTCGCCCACCGGCGAACTGGAAGTGCTTCCCGGCAAATCCACCTACAGCTTCGAAGGCAACTGGAAGCTGCAGAACGAGAACGGCCTGGACGGTTATCACGTCAGCACGGTCCACTACAACTACGTGGCGACGGTGCAGCATCGTCAGGAAGAAAACGCGAAGAAGGGCGGCGACGACGGCTCGACACTCGACTACAGCAAACTGGGTGCAGGCGATGCCGAAACCGACGATGGCTGGTTCGCGTTTCGCAACGGCCACACCGTACTGTTCAGCGACATGCCCAACCCTGCCGTGCGGCCCGGCTATGCCAGCGTGATGCCGCGCCTCGTCGAGGCCTATGGGCAGGAAAAGGCCGAGTGGATGATGCATCGCCTGCGCAATCTGAACATCTATCCGAGCCTGTTTTTCATGGATCAGATCAGTTCGCAGCTGCGCATCGTGCGTCCGGTGGCCTGGAATAAAACCGAGGTGATCAGCCAGTGTATCGGCGTGAAGGGCGAATCGGATGCGGACCGCGAAAGCCGTATCCGCCAGTTCGAGGACTTTTTCAACGTCTCGGGTATGGGCACGCCCGACGATCTCGTTGAATTCCGCGAGCAGCAGCGCGGTTTCCAGGCGCGCCTCGAACGCTGGAGCGATATTTCGCGTGGCCATCATAAATGGCAGGAAGGCGAGACCGCGAATTCGCGCCTGCTGGGCATTCGTCCGGCCTTGACCGGCACCGAGTTGACGCATGAAGGTCTTTACGTCAATCAGCACGGCGCGTGGCGCGACTATCTGCTCAAGGGGATCGACAAGCAAAACAGCCATGGCGGGGAGCAGTAAATCATGCACGCACAACAACATTCGGTTGAGCAGTTTCTCTATCGCAAGTCGGAACTTTGCGACCTGCAAAGCTGGGACGCGTATCTCGAACTATTTGATGAAAACAGTGAGTTTCACGTGCCGCAATGGGATTCGGAACACGAATATACGACGGACCCCAAACGCGGCATGTCGCTGATCTATTACACGAATCGCAGCGGTCTCGAAGATCGGGTGTTCCGTTTGCGCACGGGTAAATCGGCGGCCTCCACGCCCATGCCGCGCACCATGCATGCGATCAGCAATGTGCGTATCGAAGCCGCCGCTCAAGGCGCGCCCGGCGAGATCGACGTGAAGGCGAACTGGACCACGTTCTATGCGCGCCATGGCGTGGCGGAGCATTTCTTTGGCCGCGCGACATATCGGCTGCGCCCCGATGGCGATAGCTGGAAGATCATGCGCAAGCACGTGCTGCTGCTCAACGACACCATTAACGCGGTGCTCGACTTTTATCATCTGTAAGTGAGACGTGCGATGAGCCATAAGATCGCCTTTAATTTCGCCGACGGCAAGACGGCATTTTTCAGCATCCGGCCCAACGAATTGCTGCTCGATGCCGCGTTGCGAAGCGGCATCAATATCCCGCTCGATTGTCGCGAGGGCGTGTGCGGGACGTGCCAGGGGCGCTGCGAATCGGGCGCCTACACGCAGGAGTATGTCGATGAGGAAACGCTGTCGCCTGAAGATATCGCGCAGCGCAAGATCCTCTCGTGCCAGACGCGCGTGCAATCCGATGCGTCGTTTTACTTCGACTTCGATTCGAGCCTGTGCAGCGCGGCGGGCGCGAGCGTCGCGACGGCCCGCGTGGTCGATTTGCGTCAGGTGTCGGAAACCACGGCGATCCTGCATCTGGACGCCAGCGCACACGCGCAGCAACTGGACTTTTTGCCAGGCCAATATGCACGTCTGAAGATTCCCGGCACCGATGTATGGCGTTCGTATTCGTTTGCGAATCGTCCGAATGCAGAAAATCAACTGCAATTCCTGATCCGCCTTCTGCCCGACGGCGCGATGAGCAACTATATGCGTGAGCGCTGCGAAGCCGGGCAGTCCATTGAATTCGAAGCGCCTTTTGGTGCGTTCTATCTGCGCGAGATCGAACGCCCGATCGTGATGGTGGCGGGCGGCACGGGCTTGTCGGCGTTTCTCGGCATGCTCGACGATCTGGCCGATCGCGGTGGTTGCGCCCAGCCGGTGCATCTTTACTATGGTGTGACGAATGCCCGCGATCTTTGCGAAGTCGAACGGATCGAAGCCTATGCGGCACGTATTGCGCAGTTCAGTCACGATATCGTCGTGATGAATCCGGCACAGGGATGGCAGGGAAAAACAGGGCTGATTCCCGATCACCTGCCGCGCGAACAACTCGCGGCCACGCCGTTCGATATGTATCTGTGCGGGCCGCCGCCGATGGTGGAAGCCATCCGCACATGGTTCAAGGATGCGGGGATTGTCGATCACCGGCTCTACTACGAGAAATTCGGGGACAGTAACAGCCGCCAGTAGACGCGCAGAAGCAGGACGCACAGACGAAGCCGTCGAAAATAATCCGGTTGAAGGGCAGACGCCCTTCGACCGGAATTATTTTTTTGGCGCGCTTCGGCTTACTATGGAAGCTTCGACAAATAGTGCTTATCGCCATGCTCACCCACACAGCAAGCGAGCTCAATGGCATTCACGCCTCGCGTCACGACTTCGAGGGCGCGCGCGACTGGATGGCCGCGATCTGCGGGCCGCACGGACTGCAGGTGCAAAGGCCGCGCAAGATCCAGTTCAATCATTCCGGCACCGTGCTGCGCGCGATGGCGAGCACGCTCGGCTATGTCGAGTACGGGACCGATGTCACTGTTTCGGTCAGCGATGCTGCGCCGCTGAATTGCTATAGCCTCAGTCTTCCGTTGAGCGGCGAGCAGGAGCTTTCCGCGCGGGGCCAGCTGTGGCGATCGGATCAGGATAAGGGTCTGATTGTTTCCCCGCATGAGGCGCAAGACCTGGCAATTAGCGGCAATTGCCGCAAGCTGATCATTTCGATCCCGCGGCAGGCTTTGCAGAATGTGCTGGAATCGCTACTGCGCCGGCCAGTAGACGCACCCATTGCGTTTCAGCCCGGCATGGACGCCGCCAGCGGCGAGCAAGCCGCGTGGTGGCGGATGGTGAAGTTTTTTGCCGGTGAAATGGATCGCTCCGGTGGCTGGCTCAATCATCAGTTGATGGCCGCCGATCTGGAACAGACCTTGCTGAAGGGTTTGTTGCTCGCGCAACCGCATAATTATTCCGATGCGCTGGCCGAGGCGATGCGCCCGGCCGTTCCCCACTATCTGCAGCGCGCGCAGCAGTTTATTCACGAGCATGGCCGCGAAGATATCGCACTCGAAGATATCGAGCAGGCCGCGGGCGTGTCGCGCTACAAGCTGTTCGAGGCCTTCAGGGAGCACTTCGGCCAGCCGCCGATGGCGTATCTCAAGCGTTACCGGCTTGAAGCGGTCCGTCGCGATCTGCTTGCGGACCGCTCGACCGGCAGCATCTCCGCGATTGCGATGGGCTGGGGTTTTTCCCATCTCGGCCGCTTCTCGGGCGAATATAAGGCGCTCTTTGGCGAAACGCCAACCGAAACATTGAAGCGAAGCGTCGTCCGGCCAGCCTGACGCTGTTAACGCAAAGCGGGCGCCTCGCGCCCGCTGTCGATCGATATCAATCGATACGAGCGCGCCGTCATTGATGAGCGGCGCGGCCCGCTGGTTCAGCCAAAGTGGTGCACATACCGAAGCACTGCGCGCGTGCCTTGCGGCCGGTTGCGCGCATCGCGCTCGAAATACGCGTTGAACATCAGGTGATCTTCCGGCGAAAAGCTGTACATCGCGCCCGGTCCGATCGCCCATACGCCTTCGCGCGTGCCCGATACGTCCTGTCCGTTCTCTTTCATGTCGGTAATCTGGCGCAACCAATAGCCGTTGAGGCCCAGACGCAAACCCGGCCGCACCTCGTACTCGGTCGCAAAGTTCGCGTGGATCGCCTGGCCCGCCTGCGTGGAAGTAACGTCCGTGCCGAGTGAGGTGGACGGTTCGCGGTTGGTCGCGTTCCACAGATAGTGCAGACGCCAGGAAAGCGTCCATTTCGGCGTGAGCCAGACCGTTGCGGCCCAATACGGATCGAATGACCAGAAGTGACTGCCGGGATTGACCGCTCGCGATGGATCGTAGGCGCCGGTCGGCACGATGAACTGAAGCTCGACGCGCTGGGCAAAGCGTGGACCGGACGGCCCCATGACCGGATCGGACTGCACGAATGGCCCGATCACCAGATCGCCGAAGCCCGCGCGGCCATTGAGCGCCCTATTGTTCAGGCCGTCGTAGGTGTGCACGGACGCCACCCAAGGCAGGATGACGTCGAGGCCGGGATGCAGCCCGACAAATTTCACCGGCGCCTGATACACCAACTGACTCAATCCCGCGAAGACATCGACGGATTGCTTTGGCAAGGCCACGCGATTACCCGCGTTATCGTTGATGCGCGACGCGCTGTAGTACTCCAGATACTGCGTGCCATACCAGCCCGATCCAGCAGGCGGCAGGCCGTCGAGAAAGCTCGTGAAGCCGAGATTCAACGAAGGCAGATCGGAAGCCGTGGCGGTGCCGCACGCGGCAAACGCGAGTGCAGCAATGGCGAGTTTTCGGATGCGATGGTTCATGGGAACGCCTCTTTGTCGATTGGGATGCCTAATTGTTATGCCGGCGATAAAGCCGGATGTTCGATGAGTGCCCGATACTGGCCGCCGTGGAAAACAAGCGGCGCCTTGCCGAATACATCGAAATGCTCGATCTGGCCGATAAAGATCAGGTGATCGCCGCCCTCGTACTGACCGACGTTGCGGCAGACGAGCCGTGCGCTGGTGCCTTCGAGACAGGGCACGCGTGTCAGCGTCGAGTGCGTGCAGGGCACGCCATCGAATTTATCTTCGGCGGGCGTGGCGAAATGGCGTGAAAGCGCAATCTGGTCGTGCGCGAGGATGTTGATTGCGAAGCGTCCGGCATGCTGGAAATCCAGGCAGCTTGGCGCGGCCTTGCGCAGACTCCAGAGGATCAAGGGCGGGTCGAGCGACAGGGACGAAAAGGAATTCGCGGTCAGGCCGACGCGGCGCCCGTGCTCTGTCAATGTCGTCACAACGGTGACGCCCGTTGCGAACTGGCCGAATACCGCGCGCAATTGCGCGGGGTCGAGCGCCGGTGTATCGGCGTGTTCAATCTCAAGCGGTGCATTCATGGCAAGGATTCCCGTGGCGTTCATGCGGCGCAGGCCGTGTGTTCGCGAATCTCCGCGGCGCAGGCCTGCGGGTCGAACCACCACGGCGAGAATTCGCGTGGATCGTCAAAGCCATTGACGATGCGCGACGCCAGCGATGGCGAGTTGCCCGCCGCGCCCAGCAGATCGAGCAGATGCGGTGAGGGCGGCGTGAGCAGCGAGTTGGTCCAGCGCACCACATGCTGCGCGTAGGACCAGTAGCGCTCGAAAGTGGCCTGCATCCAGTCCTCGCCGAACGGTGGCGCTTCGTGCGTGAGGATGGCGTCGAGATAGACGCTGGCGCATTTGGCCGCGCTGTTGGAGCCCTGGCCGGTGATCGGATCGTTGACGACGACGGCGTCCGCCATGCCGAACACGGCGCGGCCCGAAGGCAGCTGGAACGACGGATTGCGCACGCCTGGCGTGAAGCGGCCGGCGAGCGTGCCATTCGGGTCGCTCAATGTGACGTCGCGGCAGCGCTCGGCTTCCCACGGCAAATACTGGCGCACGATCGACAGGCTGCGTTCGAGATGCTGTTCGGGGGTCTGCACGTCGCTCCAGCAGTCGAGCGGGCCACCCGGAATCCCTTCGAACACCATGATCTCGCAGGGACCGGAAAGCGTGAGCGCGGGAAAAACAAAGTATTCGCCAATGCCCGGCAGAAGATTGAAACGCACCCGCGAATAGGGCGTGCTCGGCGTCATGCCGGTGACGTAGGTGAGGGCAAGCGCACGCTGGGGGCGCTCGAAAACCGATCGCACGGGATCACGCCCGAACTGATTGACGATTTCGCCCTTGCCGGCCGCGAGCAGCACAAGATCGTGGCTCTGCGCGAGCGTTTCCAGTTCGGCAATGCCCACGTCGCCGATCTGCACCTGAGCGCCACGGCGTTCGGCTTCATCGAGCCAGGCCGACATCTTGAGACGCTGATCGACCGATTGCGCGTAGCGCGTCAGCCGCGACGACCATTCGATCGCCTTGTTTCCCTGACCGTCGGGCGACACGACGGTCAGGCTGATGCCTTCCACGGAGGGGCAACTTTCCTCCCAGTGGTTGATGCCCAGATCGCGTTCCAGTTGCAGCGCGGAGTGGAACATGCACTGGCTCGACATGACCTTGCCCGTGCGGATCGATTGCGCATCGCGATTGGTCGCGAGCGTGACATGATAACCCTGGTCGAGCAGGGAGAAGGCGAGTTGCAGACCAGACTGACCTGCGCCGACAATAGCGATTCGTCTCATTGGGAATCCTGATTGATTGAACTGGATGATCTTGCTGTTGAATACCGGACGATTTATTCAGTGAGTCGAGGAATAGCCGGCTCGGCCTGCTCGGGGCCCATGGCGGAATAACCGCCATCGACAGCGTAGTCGGCGCCGGTGACGAAACTCGCCGCGTCGCTGCACAGGAAAGTGACGACGCGCGCCACTTCTTCGGGGTCGCCCACGCGGCCGAGCAGGTGATAAGGCGCGGCCACGCGATCAGTCTTTGCGCGGTCGCCGTGTGTGAGGTCGTCCATCAAGCGCGACCATGTCCAGCCCGGCGAAACCGAGTTGACGCGAATGCCGTCGCGTGCGAAATCCATCGCCATGCTGCGCGTGAGCTGGCGGATGGCCGCTTTGGAAGCAGGGTAGAGCCAGCGCCCCGTTTGTGCGCAGCTTGTGGAAATCGAGCTGAAATTCACCAGCGCGCCGCCGCCGCGTTTCACCATATGAGGATAGACCGCCATGCTCAACATCACGGCCGACACCACGTTGACATCCATGGCGCCAAGCCAGTCGTTGCGGCTCGCCTGCATGCCGTTATCGACGTAACTGCAGGCCAGGTTGACGAGCAGATCGACGCCGCCAAAGCGTTCCACCACATCGGTCACGGCATGATCAATCGCCCGGTCGTCGGTGATATCGACGCGCAGGAACAGCGTGTTTTCGCCGATAGATTGCGCCACGCGCGCGCCGTTGGTTTCGTCGATATCGAAGATGGCGACACGTGCGCCCGCGTGCGCCAGATCGCGCGCCACCGCCGCGCCGATTAAGGTCGCGCCGCCGGTGACGATCGCCACCTTGCCATTGAGATCGGTCATGAAGGTTCTCCGTGAAGCGAATCAGTGAGTGTCGTGAGTGGCGAACGCGTATTGCCAGTTCGGCATGAGCCGGTTGGACGGCACGGTTTCGTCGAGAAGCTTGCGGGCGGTTTCCACGCCCGCGACCGGCAAGCCAGCAGGATCGAGCAGACCGATCTGCACCAGCACGCTGGCCTGATCCCAATAGATATGTTCGTGATAGAGCTTGTCGCCGCGAAACTTGACGATTGCGACGAGCGCAATTTCGACACGCTTGCCGGTAGGCGCGATGCCCGGCAGCATCCAGTCGATTTCGGTGGTATGCGTGAAACTGAACAGCAATTCGTCGACGACCTGGGTGGCGCCAATCGTGCGAGAAACCGGCGTGATGGTGGTATCCGGCGGATTTGCGTGGACGAAATGATGCGTATAAAAGTGCTTGAGTTCGTCGTGGCCAACGCCGCCCGTGAGAGTGGGAATGTGATTGACGTAGGGTTCGGCGACCATCGTGGCCATGGTTGCGTCGACGTTGCGCGTATCGAATTCGTGTGCGAGATGAACTTCCCAGAGCGCGGAAAGATCGAGGCGCGGGCCGAGCATTTCGCGCAACGCAGTAACGGAGCGCTGATGCGCCATCGCGGCCGCGGCCTTGTCCCAATGCGCGCTGCCGGTGCGCGCGAAAGCGTGATCCGCGCCGGGGTAGGTATAGAGTTCGACACCGCTGCGACCCGCCAGCGTGCGCGTAATCTGCTCGCGCGCTGCGGGCGGGCAGAAGCAATCCTCGCCGGCCAGATGCAGCACGACGCGGCCAGTGAGTGCATGTGCCTCATCGAGCGCCAGTTCGATGCCCACGCCGTAATAACTCACGGCGCAAGTCACTTGCGGCAGACGGCAGGCGGCAAGCCACGCGAGCTTGCCGCCCAGACAAAAGCCCAGCACGCCCGCGCCGCCACTGCATTCAGGCAATGTTTCCAGCGTACGCAGCGTGGCGGCAATATCGCCAACGCCGAGGTCTTCGTCATACGTTTCGTAAAGCGCCATCGCACGTGCCATATCGTCGGGCGAATCGCCCAGTTCGATGCCCGGCGCGCTGCGCCAAAACAGATCGGGCAACAGCACGGTATAGCCTTCTTCGGCGTAGTAATCGGCGACATCGCGCATGTGCGCATTGGCGCCGAAAATCTCGTGACACAGCACGAGCCCAGGCCCTTTACCGCTCGCCGGTGTGCTCAGATACGCGCGGAAGCGCTCGCCACCGGGCGCTGCGATTTCGATGTTTCGCCCTTTCATGAGGTCCCTCCAATTAGGTTGGTGTTGGACCTAGTATTGGTGGCCGAAACGGCGCGCTCTATCCGTTTCATGGAACCCTTATCCGCCAATTCCAGAAAGTCGCGGCTCGCGCGCACGACCTGGCAACTGGCGCGGGTTTATTCGGATGTAGACGGGCGAAGCGCTCTTCTACGATGCACACAGGCAGGCACGCAGGCCCGCTTTTTGCATTTTTCTGTCGTGAACCGTCTGGATCGCCGCATTGTCCAGAAACTCGCGCGACTATCCGGATATTCCGTGAGTAGCGCGGCGCGGTTCACCACAACAGCAACAGATGCACTCGCGCGGTGCAGGTGAGCGGGATTGGAGATCTTCGATGGCGCAATATGTCCCTGGGAATCGTCTTGCCGACGCCCAATGGTTTAACTACGGCAATCTGTTGATGCAGTCGACCGATTTCGACGAAGTGCGCGCATCGGTGGCCGATGTGTTCAAGCCACATCGATTGACTGTCACAGGCCGCGCGAGTGAGTTGCACAGCCGTTTGCATCACACGCGCTGGGGCAATCTCTCGCTGAATCTGCTCGACTACGGCAGCGAAGTCATCATCGAACCCGACCTGCTCGAAGACTTCTTCCTGCTGCAGATTCCCCTGCAAGGGCAGGCGGAAATCGAATGCGGCGCTCAGGCGTTCGTATCGTCGCCACTGGCGGCTTCGCTGGTGTCGCCCACGCTGGCGCTGCGCATGCGTTGGGGCGAAGCCTGTCCGCAGGCGATTTTGCGTATCGAGCGGACGGTGCTGGAGCGTCATGCTCAACGTCACTTCGGCGATGCCGCACGCGGGGCCGTCGAATTCGCGCCGGAATTCGCGCTGACATCACCGCAAGGGCAGTGCGTGATGCAACTCTTGCCGATGCTCGCGGAAATCATGAGTACGGAAGCGCATCCGCTGCGCAATCCACTCGCTTTCGAGCAATTCGAATCGACGCTGTTGAATGCGCTGATCTACGGTCAACCGAATAGCGTGCGCAACAGCCTGACGCGCGAACGCCGGCCACTCGCGCCGTTTTATGTGCGCCGTGTGGAGGAGTATATTCGCGCGCATTTGCAGGAGCCGCTCACCATCGAGCGCCTCGCGGAGTTCGGCAATGTGAGTCCGAGCACCTTGTTTGCGGCATTCAAGCACTGCCACGGCGTAACGCCAATGGTATTCGTGCGCCAGTTGCGGCTCGAACGCGTGCGGATGGATCTGATCGGCGCAGAGGCTGTGACGGGTCCAGGACGATCGTCGGTCACGGATATCGCGCTGAAATGGGGCTTCGCCCATCTGGGACGTTTCTCGATGGAGTACAAGCGCGCATTTGGCGAGTCGCCTTCGGAAAGTTTGAGGACGCGGCGCGAGACGCTTTAAGGTTTTTTCTGCTCGCGCTGCGGCCTCGTTGACGCTATTTAAGCAGTGGTTTCTGACCCGGCGCTTGCCGCAGCGCGCGGGCGCTGGACGATCTGGTTGTCGCGGCCTTGCAGCAGCGGCGTCAGAACGACATCGAATTCGATGTGCTTGTACGCGTCGGCTTTCAGGCCCAATGCGGCGCCGCCGGTTTTCTCGACGACGTGCGGAATGAGTTCTTCGCGCGTGGCATAGGCGAAGTCATCCCAGATCAGCGGATCGCCTTCGATATTGAATTGCGTGGTGAGCTTGCGGTGATCGCCGCTCGAGATAAAGAAGTGCACGTGTGCCGGGCGGTTGCCGTGGCGGCCCAGACCGTCGAGCAGCTGCTGCGTGGCGCCGTGCGGCGGGCAGCCATAACCCACCGGCATGAGCGTGCGGAATTCATACACGCCGTCTGCACCCGTTTTCACTGCGCCGCGCAGATTGAAATCGGTTTGCGCGCCGGTCGGGTCGAAGTGCGAATAGAAACCGTTGGAATTGGCGTGCCAGCATTCGACCACCGCGTTGGCGATAGGCTTGCCGTCCGTGCCTTTGACCGTGCCGCGAATGATCAGCGGGCCTGCGTTCGCGTCCTCGTCGAAGTCGATCTTCGCCACGCCGTCGCGCTCCGGCGCGCCGGCCACATAGAGCGGGCCTTCGATCGTGCGCGGCGTGCCGCCGTCCAGACCGGTTGCCTTGTCTTCCGCGTCCATGCGCACGTCGAGGTATTTTTCCAGACCGAGACCTGCGGCAAGCAGCGCCGCTTCGCCGTCCTGACCCAGCTTGTTCAGATAGTTGACGCCGGCCCACACTTCATCGGGCGTAATGTCGAGATCGTCGATGGCCTTGAACAGATCGCCCAGCAGACGATGAATGATTTGCTGGAAACGCGCGTTGCCGGTATTGCCGTTGAGATTCGCAGCGGCTTTCAGCAGATCCTGCACTTCCTTCGTATCGAATATTTTGACGCTCATGATTAGTGTCTCCACACTTGTATTTTGGGGAACAGCGGCAAGGCAGTGAAAATGTCGTGCGGTTGCGCGTTGCTTTTCACATCGTTCTACGCCATTGAATACTGGCCAGGAATGACGCGCTATCCGGCTACTCGAAGTTCTCTATCCGTTTCTTTTGAAGCGCATCGACCTGTACAAAAACGACGGCGATTTGTCCTTTTGCGTCAATGGCGCATACGTTCCTGCTCGATGCCGTTCTTCTTCTATGGCACCGGAAAATGGTGACATCTACTGAGGCGGTCGGCAGCGTTGCGCCCCGTGACGCTGCCGTTCTCACCCAGAGGACGTCATGCGAAATGCTTCCGCTTCCCCGTCAACGAACACGCGCGCAAGCGCTGCGGCGCGGCTGGAGCGTCTGCCGCTTTCCGGCTATCACAAGCTGATTTTCACCATCATCGCGCTGGCGTTCTTCTTCGACTCGGTCGATCTGGGCACGATGACTTTCGTGCTGGGCTCGATCAAGAAGGAGTTCGCGCTCACGAATGCGCAGGCCGGGCTAGTGGCGAGTTCCAGCTTCTTCGGCATGACGCTCGGGGCGGCAGTGGCGGGCCTGCTGGCCGATCGTTTCGGCCGTCGTCCGGTATTTCAATGGAGCATGGTGCTCTGGGGCGTGGCGTCGTATCTCTGCTCGACGGCGCATGACATGAACATGTTGATCGTCTATCGCATCCTGCTGGGCTTCGGCATGGGCATGGAGTTTCCAATCGCCCAGGCGCTGCTGTCCGAATTCGTGCCCGCCGCCAAGCGCGGTCGTCTGGTTGCGCTGATGGACGGCTTCTGGCCGCTCGGCTTCATCACGGCGGGCATTGTTTCCTACTTCGTGCTACCCGCGCTCGGCTGGCGGACCGTGTTCGCACTGCTGGCGATTCCGGCCGTGTTTGTGCTGGTCGTGCGCCGGATCGTGCCCGAATCGCCGCGCTGGCTCGAACATCGCGGCCACGCGGCGGAAGCGGACCGCGTGGTGTCGATGATCGAGGCGCGCGTGATGCAATCGACCGGGCTCGTGAGCCTGCCCGCGCCCGCGCGCATCGTGGAGGCGGCGCCCACGCGCGGGCGCAGCGCATTGCGCGAGATCTGGAGCACGGCATACCGGCGCCGCACGGCCATGGTCTGGGCGCTCTGGTTCTTCGCGTTGCTCGGTTTCTATGGACTCACTTCCTGGCTCGGCGCACTGCTGCAGCAGGCCGGTTTTGCGGTCACGCAGTCGGTGTTCTACACGGTGCTGATTTCGCTGGGCGGCGTGCCCGGTTTTCTCTGCGCGGCGTGGCTCGTCGAAGTCTGGGGCCGCAAGCCCACCTGCGTGGTTTCCCTGCTGGGCGGCGGCGTGATGGCCTATGCGTACGGCCAGACGGCCTTGCACGGCGCGAGCATTCCGCTGTTGATCGGCACCGGTCTCGTCATGCAGTTCTTCCTCTTCGCGATGTGGGCCGCGCTCTACACCTATACGCCCGAACTCTACGGCACTGGCGCACGGGCGACCGGCTCCGGCTTCGCCTCGGCGATCGGGCGGGTCGGTTCGCTGATCGGCCCTTGCGCGGTGGGCGTGGTCTTGCCGATGTTCGGACAAGGCGGAGTGTTCATGCTCGGTGCGCTGTCGTTCGCCGTGGCGGCGCTGGCCGTGTGGGTGCTGGGCGTTGAGACAAAGGGCCTGTCGCTCGAAGCATTGACTTCATCCGATGACTCCGGCGCCGCCTTGCCGCTGGCGGGCAGCGGAGTCTGGGAAAAACGGGTCAATTGATACGCGTTGGCCAAGTGGATTCCCCAGGAACCAGATGGGCCGATGTTTTTGAAAACTGCTTGTCATGAAACCAGTATTGTCATACATTGGTTTCTTCAAAACCAATTTGAGAGTTCACGCGATGCGTCATCTCATGACTGTTCTGGCCGCCGTCGCGGCCTTCAGCGCCGCCGCCGCGCAGGCGCAGGAAGTCGTCGTTATCGGCCATTCGGCGCCGTTGACCGGGCCGCAGGCCGCGAACGGCAAGGACAACGAGAATGGCGCGCGCCTTGCCATCGACGAATTGAACAAGCATCCGATCACCGTCGCTGGCAAGACGGTCACGTTCAAACTGGACTCACAGGATGACCAGGCGGACCCGAAAGTAGGCGTGCAGGTGGCCCAGAATCTGGTCGATCACAATGTCATCGCGGTGGTTGGCCCGTACAACTCGGGCGTGGCGATTCCGGCTTCGCGCGTCTATAACAACGCGGGCATTCCGATGCTGCCGGTCGCCTCGAATCCGGCGCTCACGCAGCAGGGCTTCAAGACAATCTTCCGTATCGGTGCGAGCGACGAGCAACTGGGCGGCACCATGGCCGAGTTCGCCGTGAAAACGCTCAAGGCGAAAACCGCGGCGATCGTCGACGATCGCACGGCTTACGGACAGGGCGTGGCGCAGCAGTTCGAGCTGGTGGCGAAGGCGCGCGGCCTGAAGATCGTCGATCACCAGTTCACGAACTCGCAGGCCACGGATTTTCTCGGCATCCTCACGGCCATCAAGGGCGAAAACCCGGACGTGATCTTCTTCGGCGGTTACGCGGCGCAAGGCGCGCCGATGGCCAAACAGATGCGTCAGCGAGGGCTGCGCGCTGAGCTGCTGGGCGGCGACGGCATCTGTTCCGCCGATATGGGCAAGGTGGCGGGCGACGCAGCATCGATCGTCTATTGCGCCCAGGGCGGCATCGCGCTGGACAAGAGCGCCGCCGGCCGCGAATTCCTCAAGAAGTACCACGACGCCTATCACGCCGACACCCAGGTCTACGCGGTCAGCTACTACGACGGCGTAAAGATGCTCGCTGACGCGATGGTCAAGGCCGGCACGACCACTGACAAGGCAAAGCTCATCGACCAGCTCACGAAGGAAGACTATAAAGGCGTGGCCGCGACGTATTCGTTCGATGCGAAGGGCGATCTGAAGGGCGCGCCGACGACCGTTTATGTCATCCGCAACGGCTTGCCGGTTCCGTACGGGCAATGACCTGAATGCGCGCTGATTATTCGTTACCGAAACACTGAATCATGAAACCGACCCGCACCATTTCCACCGTCGAGGTTCACACCGGCGGCGAGGCCTTTCGCATCGTCACGAGCGGTTTGCCGCGCCTGCCCGGCGACACGATCGTCCAGCGTCGCGCCTGGCTGAAGGACAACGCCGACGATATCCGCCGTGCGCTCATGTTCGAACCGCGCGGCCACGCGGATATGTACGGCGGCTACCTGACCGAGCCGGTCTCGCCCAACGCCGACTTCGGCGTGATCTTTCTGCACAACGAAGGCTATAGCGACCACTGCGGTCACGGTGTGATCGCGCTCTCCACGGCCGCGGTCGAACTGGGCTGGGTGCAGCGCACCGAGCCCGAAACGCGCGTGGGGATCGACGCGCCTTGCGGCTTTATCGAAGCCTTCGTGAAGTGGGACGGCGAGCACGCAGGCACAGTGCGTTTCGTGAATGTGCCGTCGTTCCTGTGGCGACGCGACTTGACGGTGGACACGCCCACCTTCGGCAAGGTGACCGGCGATATTGCCTATGGCGGCGCGTTTTATTTCTATGTCGATGGCGCGCCGTTCGATCTTCCGGTGCGCGAGGCGGCGATCGAGAGGTTGATCTGCTTTGGCGCGGAAGTGAAGGAAGCGGCGAACAAGGCCTTTCCCGTGCAGCACCCGGAGATTCCCGAAATCAACCATATCTACGGGACGATTATCGCCAACGCGCCGCGTCATGCCGGTTCGACTCAGGCGAACTGCTGCGTGTTCGCGGACCGCGAAGTCGATCGCTCGCCCACGGGATCGGGCACGGGCGGGCGCGTGGCGCAGTTGTATCAGCGCGGCGAATTGAAGGCGGGCGAAACGCTAGTGAACGAGTCGATCGTCGGCACGGTGTTCAAGGGGCGCGTGTTGAAGGAAACCACGGTGCAAGGAATGCCGGCCGTGATTCCCGAAGTCGAAGGCGAGGCCTTTATCTGCGGCTTCGCGCAGTGGATCATCGACGAACGCGATCCGCTGACCTACGGTTTTCTTGTACGTTAGTCTCCTCTACATCCCGGTACCAGGGATTTGCTGCGCGCGCCGCGATGTTCCGCGCGCGTTTTTTTTCGCGCTGCGTGTAGCATCGTGCGCAATGCGATCAATGGAATAGACTGGCCGGCAATGAATCTCGACGTCGTTTTTACGGAACTGTGGCGCTGTCTTGCGAACGGCACGCTGGCGGGGCATCAGCCTTTCAAGGTCATGCAGGCGGCCACGATCGCACTCGACGGATCGCCCGATGTGCGCAGCGTAGTGCTGCGCACCGTGAGCGAATCTGAGAACCTCATTACGTTTCACACCGATCTGCGCTCGCCGAAGATTGCGCAATTGCGCCAGTGGCCGCGCATCGCGCTTGCGGGCGTGGATGCCGCGCGCAATGTGCAGATCCGTGTTGCGGGCGAAGTGCGTATCGTCGATGAAGGGGACGCGAAACGCGCGGCTTGGCAACGCAGCCGCCAGCAGAGCCTAATTGTGTATCGCACCGTGCTCGCGCCCGGCACGCCCATCGACCAGCCCGCCGATGCATTCGCAGAGCCGCGGCCAACACCCGATGCCGGCTTCGAGCACTTCTGCGTTGTCGACATCAGGCCGGATGCGCTGGACTGGCTCGATCTATCGGCGGCGGATGGACATCAACGCGCGCGATTCGTGCGCGAAAGCGGACGCTGGTCCAGTGGCTGGGTCGCGCCGTGATCGCACGTTGACCAATCAGTTTGGCGCGATATCGCGCTGGACGCGGTGAATGTGCTGCTCGACGTAAAACGCGGCGGCATCGGCGTCGCCGGTCACGATCGCTTCGTAAATCAGGCGGTGTTCTGCCACGTAAAGGCGGATGCGCGCGGGATCGTAAATGCCATCATCCTTGATGCGCTTCCACAAGGACTGATCCATGGTATCGGCGATTTCCTGGGCGATTTTGACCAGCAGCACGTCGCCGGTCATCACGGCGAGCTGGCGGTGAAACAGGCGGTCACTGTTATTCCAGAGCGCGCGTTGCTCCGGATCGGCCACATCTGTGAGCGTTTCCATCTGCTGCAGATAATGCTCGGCAAGCGGATCGCGGTTTTTGTGAGCCGCCGCGCGCCGGGCGATGGCGGGCTCCAGAATCAGGCGCACGTCGAGCGTGGCGGAAGGGCTGTAATCGGCTTGCAGCGTGTTGACATCGCCGCTGGAGGGCACGACCGCGCGCGCCAGGATTGCGGGAGCGTCTTCGGCTACATAGGTGCCCGAATTGCGGCGCGTGACGACCAGCCCTTCGTTCTGCAACGCGCCGATGGCCTCGCGCACGGCCGGCCGCCCGACGCCGAACATCGCCGCAAGCTCGCGTTCGGAGGGCAGGCGGGATTGCGGCAGATAGCGCCCGGCGCGAATTTCGGCCCGGACCTTTTCGGACACCTGTTCGTAGATCTGCAGCGGGCGAAAGTTCGCCGGGAAGTCGGTACGGGCTGAAGCCATGAGAGAGCCTTGTTGGTGCCTGGTGATGCGTCTGGTTCTGAATATACCACCCTTGGCGCTAACTGAAACCAGCGAAGTTGGATTCGAGCGTTTGAGGGAGTATTTTGGTTTTTATTGTGAACCATATTGGTAGGTATAACACCCGAACTGGATTGCTATTTATCCATAACTGGTTTACTTTTATGCCAGTTAATAACATCGCTCACTTGCCATGACCCACGCCATGAAATCGTTCGACGCCAGCGCAACCGCCACATTGCTCGACTACCCGACACTCGTGAACGTTCTGCGCGATACCATCCTCGACTATGCCGACGGGGAGATCGTCAGCCCGGAGCGACTGGTCGTGCCGCTGCAGGCGGGCGGCGTGATGCTGTCGATGCCGTCGAGCGCCGCGGATATCGCCGTCCATAAGCTCGTGAACGTGTGCCCCGGCAATCGCGAGCGGGCGCTTGCGACGATCCACGGGCAGGTCATCGCCTGCGATCCGGTCACGGGCGAAATGCTGTTCTTGCTCGATGGCCCGACCGTCACTGGACGCCGCACGGCCGCGATCAGCGCGCTCGGCATACTGTCGCTGCACGGCGCTGCGCCGAAGGAGATCGTGATCGTCGGCACCGGCAAACAGGCGGCGAATCATGTCGAGGCGTTTGCGGTGCTGTTTCCGCAGGCGCAATTGCTGGCCAAAGGCACGACGCCGGCGTCGTCGCAGCGCTTCGCGGCAGGGCTCGCGCATCTCGCGCCGAATCTGCGCGCACTGGAAGGCGGGATCGCGGATTCGGTGGATGTCGTCGTGACGTGCACGACCAGCAAAACGCCGGTCTACGACTTGCCCGTGCGCGAGGGGCGTCTGATTGTGGGCGTGGGCGCGTTCACGCCCGACGCAGCGGAAGTGGGCAAGGCCACCGTGGACAGCAGCTTTATCGTGGTGGACGATCCGCTGGGCGCGCGGCACGAAGCGGGCGATCTAATTCAGGCGGGTGTCGACTGGAACACCACACACACGCTCGCGCAGGCGATCCGGCAGTCGATCACGCCCAATGCGCCGGTCTTCTTCAAAAGTGTGGGCTGCGCGGCTTGGGATCTGGCGGCTTGCCGGGCGGCGCGCGCCAATATCCAGGTTTGAGCGTTAGCGGCGTGAGCCATGCCGCGCGTGGCGGCGCTGCACGCCGGGCGAGACGCCCACCAGTTTGAGAAACACGCGGCTCAAATGGCTTTGATCGGCGAAACCGCATTGCGCGGCGATTTCCGAAAGCGTCATCTCGGTGCGCTCGACGAGATCGCGCGCCTGGGCGATGCGCTGTTCGAGCAGCCATTGATGCGGCGTGCGCCCCGTCGATTTCGAAAACGCGCGAATGAAATAGCCGCGCGAGAGATTGCACTCGCGCGCGATATCGGCAATGGAAATGCCCTCTCGCGGTCGCTCCAGCAGCAGCGCTTTGGCCCGCGCTTCGTCATTGGCCGAGAGCGCGCCTTTGATGCGTTCGCTCGCCGCGCTGAAATTGCCATATTGCCGCGCCACGTGCGAGCCCATCGCAAGGCCAATCTGTTCGACAAACAAGGCATTGAGCGAGCCGGCGATTTCCAGATTCGCTGCCAGCGCACGGGCAAGATGGCCGAGCACGGGGTCTTTCTGTTCCGCGTCGCAGGTTAGGCCGCTGATGAGCGGCATGTCGTGCTCGCTAGCAAGCCGATCAAAAAATGGGCGTGACAATTCGACAAGCACGAAATCGAAATTGCCATACATGTCCGCCTGATATTCTTCGGAAAAATCGCGGATATAGATCGAATCTGTTTCAAATCGTCTATCGAATGGCCGCGCGCCACGGAATATCTTTCGGCGGTGCGCATTGCCCAATGAAACACCGGTCAAAAAGCCGCGTTCGCATGCGGGCATGGCCACGCGCCCGAGATCCGGTTCTGCCATGCATTTGCGGTAGAACGTGATATCGCCGCTTTCGACATGCACGTCTTTTTGCAATTTGCTGGAAACGCAGCCGAGATTGTCTTTGGGCGCGGCAGAAACCGTTGGAGTGATTGCTCGCGAAATCATGGGCCGTGACCTCGTGCCGGTTCGTCTGGAATATTCCCGCCATTTGCCGGGAACAATGGAAAGGTGCTGCTGAAACGCCGCTGTAACCGGATCGACAGTTTCGAGGTGACATTTATACCATCAGGACTAAACAGCGGCAACGCGCGCCATGCATTGCGCTTATTGGACGGAATGCCCGCTGGGCACCCGATTGCGCACATTATCCATCTCTCAATCGGCGGAAAAATATTTCCTTCGTGAGCGTGCGTGCGCCAGATACTGGGCTTTGCGCCGTCACGCGCGAATTATTGTTCAAGACGACTTTATTGCGGCTCATTACACTGCCTTGCTGGAAATAGAGGAAAACGTCGATATTCGATGAGAGGAGGCGCGATATTGGTTTCGAAACAAGGCGATGAGTGCGTTTCGAATGGCGGTGTTCAACCAGGTGCGTGTGTGCTTATATGCGCGCATGCAACTATGTCCTGGAGATGACCATGATTCAGATTGGCACATTGCGGGTCAGTTTCGAGCAACGCGAAATCCGGCGCAATGGCCTCGTGGTGCCGGTTGGCGCACGCGCATTCGATGTGCTCGAGGTGCTGTATCGCGCGAATGGCGTGATGCTCTCGAAAGAGGACATCATGGATGCCGTTTGGCCCGGCTCGATCGTCGAGGAAAACCGTCTGCAGGTGCATGTGGCCGCGCTGCGCAAACTGCTGGGCGTGGAGCGCGATCTCATCAAGACAGTGGCGGGGCGCGGCTATGTGCTGGTTGCGCAGCGCATGCAGGGCGCGGCGGCACAGACAGAACACACGATAGTCCCCGGCTTTCGATCCGCATCGCCGGGCGTGGCGCCGTTGCGGATCGCGCCGCTCATCGGACGCGAAGCCGAAATCGCCCGTATCGTCGAGCAGTTCGAACAGGTGGCGGTGACCACCGTGGTGGGCGCGGGCGGTATCGGCAAGACCTGCCTAGCACGCCACGCCGCGCGCGAAATCCAGCAGCGCCATGGTCGCACCGTGCGCTTCGTGGAACTGAACAAGGTCAATTCGCGCGAGAGCGTGCTCGCGGCGCTGGCCGACGCACTCGGTCTGCAGGGCGAGCCGGGCGTGTCGTGCGAAGACGCTATCTGCGCGGCCGTTGCAGCGTCGAATTGTCTGCTCGTGCTCGATAACGCCGAGCACGTGATCGACGTCGTGGCGGGTTTTGTCGATACGCTGGTGACGCGCCATCATGCCGCGCGCCTGCTCGTCACGAGCCGCGAGCCGCTACATATCTGGGCCGAAGCCGTGCTGCGGCTCGAACCGCTCGCCGTGCCCGAAAACGGGCTGCCGACCGGCGCGATCCTCGCGTATTCCGCCGTCGCGCTGTTTCTGACCCGCGCCCGCGCGCTGGCGCCCGACTGCGCGCGCGACGACGCTAGCATTGCGCTCGTCGCCGAAATCTGCCGGCGCCTCGAAGGCTTGCCGCTGGCCATCGAACTGGCCGCCGCGCGCGTGGCCACGCTGGGCGTGGAAGGCGTGGCATCGCGTCTGGACGACCGCCTCGATCTGCTCACGGGTGGGCTGCGTTCCACCTTGCCGCGCCATCAGACGCTGCGCGCGACTTTCGAGTGGAGCTATATGTTGCTCGACGCGGCGTCGCGCATCGTGTTCCGCCGCTGCGGCTGTTTCGCCGGTACGTTCACGTTCGATGCAGTCTGCGCGGTGACGGCCGAACCCGGCATGTCGATCGCCGTGATCGTGTCGAGCCTGTCCGAACTCGCGACCAAATCGCTGCTGAACGTGGAGTTTCGCGGCGCTATCGCCGTGTATCGGCTGACCGAAAGCACGCGCGCCTATGCTCTCGAAAAGCTTCGCGACGAAGGCGAATCGCAGACCATCGCCACGCGTCATGTGCGCTATATGCGTAAGCGCATCGAAGAAGGCGGTGCGTTCGTCGCGCAGCCTGAGCACGATTGCGCCGATGTGAGCGCGCGTCTGTCGCTCGACGATGCGCGCAGCGCCTACGACTGGGCGTTCTCCGACGATGGCGACAAGGCGCTGGGCGTCGCGCTCGCGGGCTCGCTGGTTGGTACCTTGCTGAGCGCCTCGCGCGTGCAGGAATGCTGCCAGCGTGCGCAACGCGCGCTGGCGGTGCTCGACACGCTGCCAGCGGGTTCCGTCGATGCCGTGTGCGAAATGAAGCTGTGCGCGGCCTACGCGAGTTCCCTGCTGCACGTGGGCGACGACATGGGCCAGGCCGTCGCGCTGTGGGAGCGCGCGCTGCGCCTTGCGCGCGCCGCCAGCGACAGCGAGTTCGCCGCCGATGCGCTCTGGGGCCTGTGGAACACCATGCAGTCGCGCGGCGATATTCACGCGTCGCTGCGCTATGCCACGCGTTTTCAGCACGCGGCGGCAAGCTGCGACTCGCCGTGGCGGCGCTGGCTCGCGGAGCAGACCATCGCCATTTCGCTGCACTGTTTCGGCGAGCACGATCAGGCGCGCGAGCGGCTGGAACGCACGGTCGAAGCCTTCACGACGATCGGCGTCAACGCGCCGTCGCGCGGCTGGCTCACGGTGTATCCGCTGATCTATGCACGCGGCACGCTCGCGCGCATCGCGCTGATTCAATGTCAGCCGGCGAAGGCGATGCAGCTGGTCGAAAGCACGCTCGAACTGATTCACGGCGATACGCTGGAGCCGTCGCTGAGTCATGTGCTAGCCGCGGTGGCCGTACCGATTGCGCTCGATTGCGGCGACCAGCAGGCGGATAACTATCTGGCGCTGCTGCGTTCGCAGTCGGCGAGCCATCGGCTGGATATCTGGCTCGATTACGCCGAATGCCTCGCGGCGAAGCGCGACATGCTGGCGGGCCAGGCACAGCTCGCACTCGAACGGCTCGAACCCGCGTTGCAGCGGCTCGCATCGCGCGGCTTCCGGCGCGTGGTCACGCCGTTTGTCGTGCTGCTAGCGCAGGCGCTTGCGCTGGCCGGCCGCTTCGAGGAAGCGCGCGTGCGGCTCGACGACGCGCTCGTCAACGCACGGGCCAACGGCGAGCGCTATTTCGCGCCGGAGTTGCAGCGCGCGCGTGGCTGGCTCGAATTGCGGCGCGCGGCGCAGCGCGGCACGCCCGCCGACGAAATCGCGCGGCGCGAAGAAACCGCCCGCCGTTTGATCGACGAAGCCATTGCGATGGCGCGTGCCGATAGCGCGCCGTTGTGGGAGCTGCGCGCTACGCTCGATCTCGCCGCGTATGCGCTGGAGCAGGGCGATGCGGCGCGGGCTTCGGCATTGATCGACGCTCTGCAGGCATCGGGTATCGCGCCCGATGACGATGCACGCGCGCCCGATTTTCAACGCCTCGCGACCCTCGCGAAAGCCGTTCAATCGCACTGCATGCCACGTGTGGAACGGCTCGCGCCGCAGTAAGCCTCCCTCTTTCGCCTTTCCCGATTTGCAGCGCATCGCGGTCCGCCACGGACCGCGATGCCGCTCGCGTCTGCGCGTTCTCCGCGCTTGCCCGGATTTTGCGCCTGAATTCAGGACTTTTCAGCTTCCGACAAGGACTTCAGGCGCACGCCTGCCTAATCTGTGCCCACGCATTGCGGCGCAGCTTCATGACTTCTCGCCTGCCGCATCGCGCCGATAACAGCCTGACTACAACGCGCAACCTCATCGCTTTTGCGTACGCAGCGATGCTTCGACGGAGATCCAGCATGAACACGCAGCAAATCGACACCTCCATTCCTTCGGCTTCGCGCCGCCGCATGTTGTCCGCCAGCGCGGGCATGGCCGGCGCCATGGCCGCCATGTCGAGCCTGTCGGCCAGTGCCGCGACCACGGCCGGCGGCGCTTCGCACGCTCATGCCACAGGCCATCATCACGGCGGCGGCTATGTGAATGCCAAGGACGGCACGCCGATCTATTTCAAGGACTGGGGCACGGGCACGCCGGTGGTGTTCTCGCACGGCTGGCCGCTGAGCGCCGACGCGTGGGACGCGCAGATGCTCTTCCTCGTGAATCAGGGCTATCGCGTGATCGCGCACGATCGCCGCGGCCATGGCCGCTCGGGCCAGCCGTCCGAGGGCAACGACATGGACACCTACGCCGACGATCTGGCCGCCGTGCTCGACGCGCTCGACGTGAAGGGCGCGATGCTCGTGGGTCACTCCACGGGCGGCGGCGAAGTGGCGCATTACATCGGCCGTCACGGCGAGAAGCGCGTGGCGAAGGCCGTGCTGATCGGCGCGGTGCCGCCGCAGATGGTCAAGTCGGCGAGCAACCCGAACGGCCTGCCGATGCAGGTATTCGACAACATCCGCGCCGGTGTGGCCGCGAACCGCTCGCAGTTCTATCTGGATCTGGCACAGCCGTTCTACGGCTTCAACCGCCCGAATGCGAAGGTCTCGCAAGGCCTCGTGCAGGACTTCTGGCGCCAGGGCATGGCCGGTTCGATCAAAGGCCAGTACGAGTGCATCAAGCAGTTCTCTGAAGTCGATTACACCGACGACCTCAAGAAAATCAGCGTGCCCACGCTGATCCTGCACGGCGACGACGATCAGATCGTGCCGATCGACGATTCGGCGAAGCTCTCCGCGAAGATCGTCAAGAACGCGACGCTTAAGGTCTACGCAGGCGCGCCCCACGGCATGTGCAGCACGCACGTCGAACAGGTCAACGCCGATCTGCTCGCTTTCCTGAAGGCTTAAATCAGGTAATTTGGCATCCTGATCGATTTTCTTATTTGAATTGAATCGATTCAGAAAAATTTCAGGTATCGACAAGGACACGATGGCGCGAGCCGCCTAAGCTCGCCGCCATCGATTCACCTCTACACGGAGCTACACATGGCATACGAACTGTTGACCCCCGACACCTGCGCACTCGCGCTGATCGACCACCAGCCGCAGATGTTCTTCGGCACGCATTCGCACGAGCGCACCACGGTGCTGCATAACGTGCAGATCCTCGCGAAGGCCGCGAAGCTCTTCAAGGTGCCCACGGTACTGACGACGATCGCTTCCGAATCGTTCAGCGGCCATCTGCTGCCGGAGGTGCAGGCTGTGTTTCCGCAACAGAAGCCGATCGATCGTACCTCGATGAACTCGTGGGAAGACGCCGGTTTCCGTGAGGCGATCAAGGCCACGGGCCGCAAGAAGATCGTGATCGCGGGTCTGTGGACCGAAGTGTGCGTGACTTTTCCGACCATCCAGATGCTCGCGGAAGGCTTCGAAATCTATGTGCCGACCGACGCGTGCGGCGACATCACCGAAGAAGCGCACGAGCGCGCTGTGCAGCGCATCGTCCAGGCGGGCGCCGTGCCGATGAACTCGCTGCAGTTCATGTGCGAGCTGCAACGCGACTGGGCGCGCGGCGAGACCTACGAAGGCTGCATGGACATCTTCAAGGCGCATAGCGCGTATGGCATCGGCGTGCGTTACGCGAAGCAGATCCTCGGCGAACACGCAAGCGAAGCCGCCTGAGTCTGAACGCGCGCGAGGCGGCATTAAAACAAGCCGCCTCGCGCGCAAGCAACACAACCATCCATCGCAACGAGAACACAGGAGAGCGTCGATGAGCGCACCCGATCAACCTGCCCGCGTCGCCGACCTGGTGATCTACAACGGCAAGATTGCCACCCAGGACGAACGCCGCTCGTTCGTCACCGCGCTGGCCGTGTCGAACGGCAAGGTCGTGGCGACCGGCAACGAGCGCGACGTCATGCAATGGGCCCGCGACGACGCGCGCCGTATCGACCTGAATGGCCGCACCGTGATTCCGGGTCTCAACGACTCGCACCTGCACGTGATTCGCGGCGGTCTGAACTTCAATATGGAATTGCGCTGGGACGGCGTGCCGTCGCTGGCCGACGCGCTCGACATGCTGCGCCAGCAGGTGGCGCGCACGCCCGCGCCGCAATGGGTGCGCGTGGTGGGCGGCTGGAACGAATTCCAGTTCGCTGAAAAACGCGGTCCCACGCTCGAAGAACTCAACGCCATCGCGCCGGATACGCCGGTGTTCATCCTGCATCTCTACGACAGCGCGCTGCTCAATGCGGCGGCGCTGCGCGCGGTGGGCTACGACCGCGACACGCCCAATCCGCCGGGCGGCGAAATTCAGCGCGACCGGCGCGGCAATCCCACCGGCATGCTGATCGCGCGTCCGAACGCGGGCCTGCTGTACGCCACGCCCGCCAAAGGTCCGAAACTTCCCTTCGACGACCAGATGAATTCCTCGCGCCAGTTCATGCGCGAACTCAATCGGCTCGGCGTGACGAGCGCCATCGACGCGGGCGGCGGTTATCAGGCTTATCCCGACGACTACGCGGTCATCATGGAACTGGCGAAGCGCGACCAGCTCAGCATCCGCATTGCGTACAACCTGTTCACGCAGAACGCGAAGCGCGAAGTCGAGGATTTCGCCAAATGGGTCAAGGCCACGCGCCCCGGCGACGGTGACGACTTCCTCAAGGTCAACGGCGCGGGCGAAATGCTGGTGTTTTCGGCCGCCGATTTCGAGGACTTCCTGGAGCCGCGCCCCGATCTGCCCGAAGGCATGGAGCAGGAACTCGAAGACGTCGTGCGCCTGCTGGTGCAAAACCGCTGGCCGTGGCGTCTGCACGCGACCTACGACGAATCGATCGACCGCTTCCTGAACGTATTCGAGCGCGTCAACGCCGATACCCCGTTCGACGGCCTGCGCTGGTTCTTCGACCATTGCGAGACGATTTCGGAGCGCAATATCGAGCGTATCGCGGCACTGGGTGGCGGGATCGCCGTGCAGCATCGCATGGCGTATCAGGGCGAATACTTCATCGCGCAATACGGCGCCGAAGCCGCTGCGCACACGCCGCCGGTGCGCAAGATGCTGGAAGCGGGCCTGCCCGTGGGCGCGGGCACCGACGCTACGCGTGTGGCGAGCTACAACCCGTTCGTCTCGCTCTACTGGCTGGTGTCCGGCCGCACCGTGGGCGGCACGCCGATGTACGCGCAACGCGACCGCCTGGAGCGCATGGAAGCGCTGCGCCGCTACACCGTGGGCAGCGCCTGGTTCTCGAACGACGAGACGAAGAAAGGCGCGCTGGTGCCCGGCCAGTACGCCGATTTCGCCGTGCTCAGCGACGACTTTTTCACCGTCGACGAAGCCTCGATCAAGCATCTGACTTCCGTGCTGACCGTGGTGAACGGCCGCGTGGTGTACGCCGATGCCGAATTTGATTCGATCGCGCCGCCCGCGCTGCCGGTGAGCCCGACGTGGTCGCCGGTTGCGGAATTCGGTGGCTATGCGCGTTATCGGCCGGTGGTGGCGAATTCCGTCAACGCGATGAACGATGCCGCGCTCGCACAGGCGTGCAGCAATGCCTGCGTGAACCTGTGCGGCGTGCACCAGCATGCGCACGGCCGCGCATGGCGCAGCAACGCGCCGGTGTCGGACCAGAACGGCTTCTGGGGCGCGCTCGGCTGTAGCTGCTTCGCGTTCTGAACCGGGAGCGCGCCGCCATGAAACGTATCGATACCGCCGACGCCGCGCTGCTGTTCCTGCGCGTGGCCGCGAGCCTGCTCGTGTTGTTCGTGCACGGATTGCCGAAGGCGCTGCACGTGCACGCGCAACTGGGCGCGATCGAAGATCCGCTGCATCTGGGCAGGGCTTTCACGCTCGGTTTCGCGATCTTCGCCGAAGTCGTGTGCCCGGTGCTGATGATCCTCGGCGTGTATACGCGGCTGGCCGCGCTGCCGATTCTGGTCATCACGGTCGTCGCGCTGGGCCTTGTGCACCCGGACTGGACGCTCGAACAGGGGCAGTTCGCGTGGATGCTGCTGATCCTGTTCGGCACCGTGGCGATCGGCGGAGCGGGGCGTTATCGCCTGAGCTGGCCGCTTGCCGCGCAGCAGACGCATCGCGCGTGAAGCCTGCGGGTCTGGGATTTCATCGCGCCGAGCGATAACAACGCAAAGAACAACACATGGGAGAGGGGGCATGCGGGCAGCGTCATGGAGCGCGCGTGGAGTCGTGGGAGAAGTGGCGGGCGTGCGCATTCCGTGCACGCCGGTGGCCATCGCCGCCGCCGAATGTGCGCACGCGGCGCTGCCGCCGGTGTTGCTCGGCCACGCGAGCCGCGTGTTCGTGTTCGCGGCGCTGAATGCGCGGCGCGGTGGTCTCGCCTGCGACGAAGGCACGCTTTACGTCAGTTCGATGTACGCGAACATGGGTTTGAGCGCGGCCTACGCGCATTCGACGGCGCGCTACGAGCTGGATAGCGCCGACGCCGCACGCGGCCTCCTGCAACGGCATGGCGCGAGCGTGCGCGACCAGGACGAAGCGTGGCTCGCCATTGCGATGCATACCACGCCGGGTATTCCGGCGCGTGTTTCGCCGCTCGCGGACGTGCTGGCGGCGGCGGTGCGCACCGACCTGGTCGCCGAACGCTTCGATGTGTATTCGGGCGGTGAGCGCGCGGGCGTGCTGGCGGCGTATCCGCGTGGCAAGGGCTTCGAGGAAGAGCTGATCGGCGCAATCGGGCGCGGCGTGGCCCACCGGCCGCACACGACCTTCGGCACCGTCAGCGCCGATGTGCTGGAGCGCGTCGATCCCGATTATTGCCGCGTGAACTACTGCGGACAGATTCTCGGTTCGCTCTGGCAGGAGATGAACGCGGGTGTGGACGGGCGCATGCGCCGCCGCGCCTGGTAGTCGTGCAGTACCGCGCGCGACGCTCACAGCGCGTCGCGCGCGGCACAGAAAGGAGAGGCAGACATGTCGTATCTGATTTCGCTGGGAGCGGGCCTCGTGGTCGGCTTCCTCTATTACTTCGCGCGGGTGCAGTCGCCCGCGCCGCCGTTGATCGCGCTGGCCGGGCTGCTGGGCATCGTGATCGGCGAACACGCCATTCCGTTCGTGCAGGCGCAACTGAAGCAGCCCGTGGTGCAGACGCAGGCTGCGCCGCCCGACCTCACCGCCATCGCAAAGGCCACCCCGACATGCAGCAACGAGCCTTGAATCCCGCAGCCGTCCTCGCGCCGTTGCGCGGCGAAAACGTGGTGCTCGCGTTCGTCGCGGGCTATGTCGATACGCTGGGTTTCGTCGCGCTGTTCGGTCTGTTCACGGCGCACGTGACCGGCAATTTCATTCTGATCGGCTCGGGTCTCGCGGGCGCGGGCAGCGGGCTGCTGATCAAGTGGCTCGCGTTCCCGGCCTTTATCGCGGGCATCGTGGCGGCGCGCGTGCTGGACAACCATCTGCGCGAGCGCTCGCACGGCATGCGCGTGAGCGGTCTCTACGCGCTGCAGATCGCGTTGCTTGCTGCGTTCATGATCGCGGGCCTGCTGGCCGCGCCGATCACCCATGCCGATGCGCCGCTCACCATCGTGTGCGGGCTGCTGGGCGCGGCGGGCATGGGCGTGCAGAACGCGCACGCGCGGCTCACGGCGCGCAGCGTGGTCGCGAATACGGTCATGACCGGCAACGTCACGCAGGCCGTGATCGACGTGTTCGATCTGCTGGTTCCCGGTCACGCTCGCGTCGATCGCAGCGAAACGCGCGAGCGGCTCGCGCGCACGCTGCCGCCTGTGCTGGCGTTCGCGCTGGGTGCGGGCGGCGGCGCGCTCGGCTGGCTTAGCGCCTCGTTCTGGGCGCTGGCCTTGCCGCTCGCGCTGCTGGCGATGCTGGCTGTCTCGGCGTGGCAAAGCGCGCAGGCCGAGGCGGCCGCCTGAACTCTCTACGTCCTAACTTCATCAGGAGCTTTACGTGAATCTTGCTTGCATTCAACTTCCCGCGCGCGTGCTGGTCACCGCGCTTGCGGCACTCGGTTTCATGCTGCCCACCACGGGAGCCTTCGCCGACGACGCACGGTATCCGAGCGCCGCGCAAACGCCCGTGGTGTCGGTCGGCCCGCAATACGACACCACGCACGTCTATGTCGCGAATGACGATATCGACGCTTTCGTCAACAGCTTCCTCGCCACCTTCGGCGGCAAGGCCTCGCCGCGCGCCGTGTTCACGGTCACGCCGACGCCCAGCAAAACCGCCTCGCAATACGTGCAGACACCGGTGGGCATGCTCTCGGTGTTCGCGTTCCAGACGCCGGTGCCTTACCCGTTCGGCAACGAGCGCACCGGCTATCTGGTTACCGATATCGAGAAGGCCGTGCGCGCCGCACGCGCTTCGGGCGCGGACGTATTGGTCGAATCGTTCGACGATCCGATCGGCAAGGACGCCATCATCCAGTGGCCGGGCGGGTTGACGATGCAGCTTTACTGGCACACCAAGGCGCCGTCCTATGCGCCGCTCGAATATGTGCCGGACAACCGCGTTTATGTGTCGAAGTACGAGGCGCAAAATTTCATCAAGCGTTTCCTGCGCTTCTCGCACGGCAAGATCGTCGCCGATAATCATCGCGCCGATGGCGCCGAGATCGGCAAGCCGGGCGAAACGATTCGCCGCGTGCGTATCCAGTCGGGCTTCGGCAACATGCTGGTGTTCGTGACGGACGGCAAGCTGCCTTATCCGTATGGCCGCGAGACCACGGGCTACGACGTCCCCGATCTCGATACCACGCTTGCCAAGGCGCAGGCCGCCGGGGTGAAACTGCTGGTGCCGGCCGCGCAGAACGCGGAAGGCCGCACGGCCATGGTCGAGTTCCCCGGCGGTTACGTGGCCGAACTGCATCAGCGAGCGAAGTAAGCGGCATGCACACGAGCAAGAGAGGCAGGAGTGTGCGTATGCAGGCTTTCACGTGGCGGCGTGCTGCGCTTGCGGGCGCGGTGTTCGCCGGTTTGAACGTGGGCACGGCGCACGCGCAGACGGCAACCGCACCGGCATCGGCAGCCTGCAATGCGCAGCGTCCGATCCCATCGTTCAATCGCTGGCAGGAAGACTGGAGCGCGCTGGCCAATCCGTGCGTGCCGCGCAAACCGCTCGATACGCTCAAATACATTCCGCTGTCGAGCGATCCGTCCTGGTATCTCTCTCTCGGCGCGAATCTGCGCGAGCGCTTCGAACTGAACAATACGCCGCTGTTTGGCCTGGGCGCGACCAAAGCCGATAGCTGGCTGATCCAGCGCGCACAGGTCCATGCCGATGCGCGCTTCGGCGAGCATGTACAGGCGTTCTTCCAGCTTGAAGATGCGCGCCCGTACGGCAAGGATTCGGTCACGCCGGTCGATAAAAATCCGATCGATATCGAGCAGGCTTTTGTGGCTTTCGTCTATGGCGTGGGCGGCGGCACGTTCAAGGCGCGGGTCGGGCGCCAGGAAATGGCGTTCGACTTGCAGCGTTTCATTTCCGTGCGCGACGGCCCGAACGTGCGTCAAGCCTTCGATGCGCTGTGGGCCGACTACGAGATCGGCAAGTGGCGCTTTATCGGCTATCTGACGCAGCCGGTGCAATACCGCGACGTGGATACCTTCGACGATGTCTCGAACGGTCATCTCATGTTCAGCGGCGTGCGCGTGGAGCGGGCGAGCGTCGGGCCGGGCGATCTATCCGCGTACTGGTCGCGTTACGAGCGCGATAACGCGCGTTTTATCGATGCGAGCGGCAACGAGCGGCGTGATGTGTTCGATGCGCGCTATGCGGGCAAATCGGCGCCGTTCGACTGGGACGTGGAAACGATGTTCCAGACCGGCCGCGTGGGCGCCGATACCGTGAGCGCCTGGGCCTTCGGCGCGCTGGGCGGCTATACGCTGGCGGCGCTGCCGGGCACGCCGCGCGTGGGCCTGCAGGTGGATGGCGCGTCGGGCGACCGGCATCCGGGCGATGGGCGGGTGGGCACCTTCAATCCGCTGTTTCCGAACGGCTATTACTTCACGCTCGCGGGCTATGCGGGCTACAGCAACCTGATTCACGTCAAGCCCTCGCTGACCTTCAAGGTCACGCCGAAGGTGACCTTGCTGACCGCGCTCGGCTTTCAGTGGCGCGAGACCACCGCCGACGCCATCTACGGGCAGGGCATGGCGACCGTGCCGGGCACGGCGGGCAAGGGCAGTAGCTGGACCGGTATGTATGCGCAGGTGCGCGCGGACTGGATCGTCAACGACAACGTGGCGCTGGCGCTCGAAGCCGTGCATTTCGAGGTGGGCGATTCGATCCGCGCATTGGGCGCACGCAACGCGGATTACGTCGGCGTGGAAGCGAAATTCGGCTGGTGAGCGATAGGAATACAGGGGAACGAGATGGTCAAGCAGATGCATAGCCTCGAAGTCGCGCGGCTGACTGCCGCCGCGCGCGCCAACATCGACGATGCGCGCCTGTGGCGCTGGTACGCCGATCTCATGGAAGACGAACGCGTGAGTTGCACGCGCACGCGGCACGGCTGGCAGATCACGGTGGATGGGCGCTGCACGGTCGAGGACGAATCGTTCGATTCGGCCGTGCGCCGCGCCGTAGAGGCGTGGCGCGATATCGCGCAGACTCAGGTGAAGCTGCTGCGCCGCCGCAAGAGTGCGGCAAAGCTCAATCTGAATAGTGCGGGCGCGTTGCCGCAATTCTGGTGAAAAACGAAAGCGGTTGGTGTCGATTATGCGGCGCCAACCGCTTTTTTGCGCCTGGGCTTCGATACGCGGGACGGTTTCTGAAGCGCAACGAGCGCTTCTTTCAGCAGCTCCAGCCAGTTTTCCTCATAGCGAACGCCCGCCTGCAACACCAGATGATGCAGCGCGGTTTCGCGATCTTCCGGCTCCGCAGGAAAGTCGCGCTCCTCGATTTCCCGATACAGCGCGAGCTTCGCTTCATGCAGGCCGATCCGCCGCTGGATTTCCCGATCCAGCCCCGTGGGCCCGACCGCCGCTTCGGCCCGCAGGCGCACCATGAATTCGTCGCGCAGCGCGGCGGGTTCATCCTCCTGAGCGATCCAGTCCTTTAATTGCGCGCGCCCGGCCGGCAGCACGCGATACGCACGCTTGCGCCCGCGCGTGTTTTCTTCCGGCAGCGATTCGATCAGTCCGGCTTCCTCCATGCGCGCCAGTTCGCGATAAATCTGCTGATGGGTCGCATGCCAGAAATAACCGATCGAGCGGTCGAAACGCGCGGCCAGTTCCGATCCGGAACAGGACCGTTCGACCAGGGCAGTGAGCAGAGCGTGCGGGAGTGACATCGGCGATATAGAGGAAGTTTTCCAAATTTTCGCATCCGCTTGACTCTCTATGCAACTGGTTGCATTATCGGCTGCACCTTCGTGCAACCAGTTGCATAAACATGACAAAACACTATCCCCACTTGCTGCGCCCACTCGATCTGGGCTTCACGACCTTGAAGAACCGCGTGCTGATGGGTTCCATGCACGTCGGTCTGGAGGAGGCACCCAACGGCTTCGAGCGCATGGCTGCGTTCTATGCGGAACGCGCGCGCGGCGATGTGGGCTTGATCGTCACGGGCGGCATCGCGCCGAACGAACGCGGGCGCCCGATGCACGGCGGCGCCATGCTGAGCACCGAGGAAGAAGCCGAACACCACCGCACGATCACGCACGCCGTGCATGCCGAAGGCGGCAAGATCGCCATGCAGATCCTGCACTTCGGCCGTTATTCGTATCAGCCGATGCTGGTTGCGCCCAGCGCGTTGCAGGCGCCGATCAATCCGTTCATGCCGCACGCACTAAGTGGCGACGAAGTCGAGGAAACCATCGGCGACTTCGTGCGCTGTGCGGCGCTGGCGCAACACGCGGGTTACGACGGCGTCGAAATCATGGGCTCCGAGGGTTACCTCATCAACGAGTTCATTGCGATGCGCACCAACCAGCGCACGGATCAGTGGGGCGGCAGTTACGAAAACCGCATCCGCTTCGCGGTGGAAATCGTGCGCCGCGTGCGCGAGCGTGTGGGCCGCGAATTCATCATCATTTACAGGCTTTCGATGCTCGATCTGGTGGAAGGCGGCTCGACGCTGGAGGAAGTGACCCAGCTTGCCCAGGCGATCGAACAGGCGGGCGCGACCATCATCAATACCGGCATTGGCTGGCACGAAGCGCGCATTCCTACCATCGCCACCAAGGTGCCGCGCGGCGCGTGGGCGTGGGTCACGCAGCAGTTGATGGGCAAGGTCTCGGTGCCGCTGGTCGCCACCAATCGCATCAATACCCCCGAACTCGCTGAGCAGTTGCTGACGGATGGCGTGTGCGACATGGTGTCGATGGCGCGCCCGTTTCTCGCCGACGCGGATTTCGTGCGCAAGGCCAGCGAAGGCCGCGCTGATGAGATCAACACCTGTATCGGCTGCAATCAGGCGTGTCTGGACCATACTTTCGCGGGCAAGGTCACGTCCTGCCTCGTGAATCCGCGTGCCTGCCACGAGACGGAAATCGTGATCGAACCGGCGACGCGGCAAAAGCGCGTGGCGGTCGTGGGTGCGGGCCCGGCGGGGCTCGCCTGTGCGGTGACGGCGGCGCGCCGTGGGCATCGCGTGACGCTTTTCGAGGCCAGCGAGGAGATTGGCGGCCAGTTCAATATCGCCAAAGAGGTGCCGGGCAAGGAGGAGTTCTACGAAACGCTGCGCTACTTCCGCCGCCAGATCGAACTGACCGGCGTGGAGTTGCGTCTGGGCACGCGCGCGAGTGCGCAGGCGTTGATGCAGGAAGGGTTTGACGAAGTGGTCGTGGCGACTGGCGTGCTGCCGCGCGAACTGCGTATCGAAGGCGCCGGTCACACCAAGGTGCTGGGCTATCTGGACGTGCTGCGCGACGGCAAGCCGGTGGGGCGGGATGTGGCGATTGTCGGTGCGGGCGGCATCGGCTTCGATGTGGCCGAATATCTCGTGCATGAAGGCGAATCCGCGAGTCTCGATGCGCAGAAGTTCTTCGCCGAATGGGGCGTGGATACCGGTTACGCCGAGCGCGGCGGCTTGCGCGAGGCAGCGGTGGGGCCAGCGGCCCGGCGCGTGCATCTGTTGCAACGCCGTCGCTCGAAGGTGGGCGAAACGCTCGGCAAGACTACTGGATGGATTCACCGCACGGCGCTCAAGGCGCGCGGCGTGGGTATGACGTCGTCGGTGGAGTATCAGCGGATCGACGATGAAGGGCTGCACGTGACTATAGACGGTCAGTCGCACACGCTCGCGGTCGATAACGTGGTGATCTGCGCGGGCCAGGAACCGCTGCGCGAACTCGCCGATCAGTTGCAGGCGGCAGGACGTACGGTTTATGTGATCGGCGGCGCGGCGGAAGCGGCCGAACTCGACGCAAAGCGTGCGATTCACGAAGGCACGACGCTGGCCACTTTGCTCTGAGCGCGTGGTTTAATTCCTATTGATACGGACTGCCTATGAATAACGATGCATTGAATCTGACGCCCGCCGTTGCGCGCTCGCTCGCGATCTGGCATGACATGGTGGCCAGCAAGGACCTCGGCAAACTCGAGTCGATTGTTCATCCCGAAGCCGTGTTCCGCTCGCCGATGGCGTTCAAGCCCTACGGCTCCGCGCCCGCCTTGCTGATGGCGCTGCGCACCGTGATCACGATCTTCGAAAACTTCACCTATCACCGCCAGTTCAGCAGCGCCGATGGCCTGGACCTCGTGCTCGAGTTCAGCGCGACGGTGCAGGACAAGGCGCTCAAGGGCATCGACATGATTCGTTTCGACGAAGCCGGTCTTATCGTCGAATTCGAAGTGATGATCCGGCCGTTCAACGCATTGCAGGTGCTGGGCGCCGAAATGGGCGCGCGGCTCGCGCAGTTTCTGCCCGCGTATAAAGCCTGATCGCGTCAGGCGTGCGGTTGCTGCAACCACGAACGCGCGTGCGCCGCTGATGTCGTGAAAGACCATTCGAGGTCGAAGGGCGCGTTGGCCACGCCGAATTGCTGCGTCAGCAGACCGGTCGCGCGCACGCTGTAGGTGGTGTGCGGGCGCAGCGGCGAAAACGGCGTGCACACGGCGGTATTGCGGCCGGCGTCGGCGGCGGTCAGCGGCGCGATCTGGCAGCGCACTTTCTTGCCATGCGGGTCGCGCAAATCGAAGGTGGCCAGTTCGATATGCGCGTTGGTGCCTCCGCTCAGGGTGATCGGATAGCCGAGGATCGCGCCCCGGTAACGCGTATCGGGGCCCATGGGGTCGGGCTGCTCGATGTCCTGCCACGCGAGCGGCGCATCTTTTTGCCCGTTGTAGGGATAGGCCACGAGTTCGGTAGCGCCGATGGCCGGCTGCGGATCGGCGAAATCGACCACGACGATCTGGCTATTGCCAGATGCCACGGCTTCGCCCGCGCGGCCCCAGTCGTAGAGCATCGCGCCGCGATGGTAGGGCGAGTCGAAAATCTCCTCGATGGGCAGCGCCGGTGCGCGCTGGCCGCCATAGACCGCAAACACCTCGCTGGCGCCGGCCGTTTGCGTGTGCAGACGCACGCGCGCGGTGACATCGGCGGCGGAAAAGCCGGGCAGGCCGGCGCGTTCTTCGTGGCCCGCCGCGCGGTTTACTTCGAGATAGGACGCGTGCGCCTGCGCCGCTTTGGCAATAAGCGGGTCGGATGCCAGTGCGCTCAAACCCAGTTCCGCGCGGCGCGCATTCAAAAAGGCGATGGCGCTCGTCGTCCTTTCGTCGGATAAATCGGCGATTGCGTGAGTACCGGGCGCGGCGTGCAGCGTGATGCGCGGCCCGGTATAGGGCGCAGCGGCTGCCTCGCTGGCGGTGTGGCGCGTCGCGCACCCGGAGAGGTGCAATGCGGTGATCGAAAACAGGGCAGCGGAAAACGTCTTGCGGTACATCGTGTGAATGTATGATGGCGACGCATTCCTGCGTCCAAAACTGCATATCGGCCCCAGATCGGTCGAATTTAGGGCCGTTTTTGCGACTTGCCGGGCGCTGGGTTGACTTGCCTTGTGGGCGCGAACAGACTCGGGTGAGCGTCGATCCGCAACAGAGCGAACCTGGTGAACCGGATTCTCCCCGATCGTGAGCGCAGGACCGTGCGTGTTATCGCCGCGCAGGCCAGCCCGTGCGATGAACTCGTCATCCACGCCCAGCCCATGGCGCTCGACCGTCCGTGCCGGCACAAGCGGCTCGCGCTTGCCGCGACGATCCTCGGTTCGAGCATGGCGTTCATCGACGGCTCGGTCGTCAACGTCGCCTTGCCGTCCATCCAGCGCGAACTGGGCGCGAGTGTGGCGGCGATGCAGTGGGTCGTCAATGCCTATCTGCTTTTTCTCGGCTCGCTGGTGCTGGTGGGCGGGTCGATGGGCGACCGGCTCGGGCGCCGCACGGTATTTGTCGCGGGCATTGCGCTGTTTACGCTGGCGTCGGCGGCTTGCGGGTTTGCGCCCAGCGCCGCCGCGCTGATCGCGGCGCGCGCGGTTCAGGGCGTCGGTGCCGCGCTGCTCGTGCCCAGCAGCCTCGCGATTATCGGCGCGGTCTTCGACGATGCGTCGCGCGGACGCGCCATCGGCACCTGGGCGGGCGTGGGTGCGATCACGTCGGCGGTGGGGCCGGTGGCGGGCGGCTGGCTCGTCGATGCCTTTTCGTGGCGCGCGATCTTCTTTCTGAACCTGCCGCTCGCCGCGCTCACGATTGCGCTGGCGATATCGTCGGTGCCCAACAGCCAAAAGGCCGATGCGCCGCGCCAGCTCGACTGGGCGGGCGCTTTTAGCGCGGCGGCGGGGCTGGCGGCGCTCACGTTCGGTTTGACCCAGGCGTCGGCGGGCGGCTTTGCGCATCCCTGGGTGCTGGGAGCGATGGGCGCGGGCGTGCTCGTGCTGGCGGTATTCGTGCTGATCGAAGCGCGCAGCGCGAACCCGATGATGCCGCTCGACGTGTTCCGCTCGCGCGATTTCACCGCCGCCAATCTGGTCACGCTGCTGCTGTATTTCGGGCTGGGCGGCGCGTTCTTCTTCCTGCCCTTTACGCTGATTCGCGCGCACGGTTACAGCGCGACTGAAGCGGGCGCGGCGCTGTTGCCGGTGCCGGTCGCGATTGGTTTGCTGTCGCGCTTCACCGGCGGACTGACGAACCGCTTCGGTTCGCGCGCGCTGCTGACGATCGGGCCCGGCATCGCCGGAATCGGCTTTCTGTTATTGGCGCTGCCGCTCGTGCGCGGCGGCTATTGGACCGGCTTCTTTCCCGCGCTCGCCGTGCTCGGCCTGGGTATGACGATCACGGTTGCGCCGCTCACCACAGCCGTGATGGGCGCGGTGTCCGGCGAGCGGACCGGCGTGGCGTCCGGGATCAATAACGCCGTCGCGCGCGTGGCGGGTCTGCTGGCGATTGCGGTGCTGGGCATTGTGTTCGTGTGGTCGCACGATGCGGCGCTGGCGTCCCGGCTGGACGCGTTGCATGTGCCGCAGGATGCGCGCTGCAGCGCGCAGTTGCTGGAAGCCGATGAGCACGGCGCGACGGCGGCCGCAGGCGCGTATGATTTGCCCGCCGCGACGGCGGCGCAAGTGGAGGCCGATGCCATCATCGATGCGCTGCGTGCCGTTGCCGCCGTGTGCGCCGTGTGTGCGTTTGCCGCGGCGGGGATCGCGGCGGTGGCGATCAGCCCGCAGACGCGCGCGAGGGACGCCGGTGCGAGCTGATCACCTCAATTTCACGTCAAACCAGTTCCCCGCGCCGCGAAGCAAAACTCAGCGCGAGCACCGCAAAAATCAGCACGCCCGTGGCCACCTGCTGCCAGTAAAAATTCCAGCCGATCAGCAGCAAGCCATTGGCCACAAGACTCAACAGCAGCACGCCCAGCAGCGTACCCGGCACATTGGGCCGCCGCGCGCGCGAAAGCGTGGTGCCGATAAAGGTCGCGCCAATCGCGTTGAGCAGATAGCCGTTACCGGCTTGCGGCACATACGCTTTCACCATCGACGAAAGCAGCAGACCCACGACGCCATAAATTAATGCGCCCGCAACGAAGGTCGCCACGATAATCGCCGCAACCGGCAGACCCGAATAACGCGCGACGCCCGGTTGCGTGCCGAGCGCCGCGCTGTGGCGCCCAAACACCGAATGCGCGAGCGCAACGTGCACGATCAGCGCGAGCACGGCCACGATCCACAGCGGCACTGGCACGTCCGCGAAAGTGCCGTGCGCGAGTGCGCCGAACAGCGCCGGCAGATCGACGCCGAGCAGATAGACCGGCTGCCCGCCGTCGGTGGCGAGTTGCTGCAAGGTCTGGCCGATGAACAGCGTGCCGAGCGTGGCGAGAAACGGCGCAATGCCCAGCCCCGAAACCAGCACGCCATTGAACACGCCCACCAGCAAGGCCGCAGCGAGCGCGGCCAGCGCCGCCAGCGGCACACCGACGTGATGCGCGCTCAGGATCACAAACACGAGACTGCTGACGTCGATCGCCGTGCCGATCGACAGATCGACCGCGCCAATCGACAACGCCAGCGTCATGCCCAGCGCGGCAATCGCCAGCAGGGCGAAGTTGTTGAGCAGGACATCGGCGAGATTGCCGGGCCGCGCGAAACCCGGCGAGCAAAGCGCGAAAAACACGCTGACGGCCAGCAAGGCGCCCGGTAGCGAAAAGCGCTGAACGCGCGCGAACCAATCAGTCATGAGCGTGAGTTCCGAGGTGACGGCGGCGCAGCAGCGCCGTCGTGGCGACGACGAACAGGATCAGCGCGCCTTCGACGCCATTGACCCAGTAGCTGGAGACGTTATCGAGCTGAAACCCGTTGCCGACGCCGCCGATAAAGAGCACCGCCAGCAGCGTGCCGGGCATGGTCGGCACCATGCGTCGCGAGAACACGACGCCGAGCAGCGCGGACGCCACCACGGCCAGCAGGTTTTCGCCCGCGCCGGGCGAACTGCCGCTCAGCAACGCCGACGAAGCCAGTGCAGCCAGCGCGGCCGCCAGCCCGCCGAGCAGATAGCTCGCGGCCACGTAGCCGCGCACGTTTAAACCCGCCGCGCGGGCGGCCTGCGCGTGTTCGCCGCTGGCGCGCAGGCGCAGCCCGAACGGCGTGTAGTGCACCAGCACCGTAAACACCGCGGCGACGGCTAGCAGCGCGGTGGCGAGATGCGCAATGCCGAACGTGCCTTCGTCGATCAGAAACGCCATTAGCGGCGAAGCCGCTGGCACCGAGGTGTTCTGCGTGAGCACGAGTTCGAGGCCAGCGCAGAGATTCATCGTCGTGAGCGTGGCGAGCAACGGCAGGATGCGCAGGCCGAGCACGGCAAAGGCGTTCAGCGCGCCGACCGCCACGCCCGCCGCCAGCGCGAATCCCACGGCCGCCGTGGCGGGCGCGCCCGCGCGCAGGGCAACGGCATGCACGGCGGCGCACAGCCCCATGTTCGCTGCGATCGAGAGATCGAGACCGCCTTTGATCGGATCGGCGCCGCCGCCGATCAGCACCGCCGTGAGGCCCAGACCAAGCACGCCGACCACGGCCGATTGCTGCACGATATTCGCGAGATTCGCGAGTGTCAGAAAGAGCGGCGAAGTGGCCGCGAAAACCGCGAATACCAGCGCGAAGGCCAGCACGGCGCCGCCGCGAACCCAGAATTGCGCGCTCGCACCGCCGCCGGGTTGCGTCGTGCCTGGATCAGCGCGATCGGCTGCATTTTTGGCAGGCAGCGCGTCGACGCGCCCGATTAGCTTGCCGGTCATGCCGCGCCCTCCTGTTTCGCTACGTCCGAATCCCCCGTGCGCGCGAGCGTGGCCCACGCCAGCAGATCCAGTGTCGTAACCGCATGTGATGGCACGTCCTGCACGATCGCGCCGCGCGCCAACACCAGCACGCGGTCGGTCACATCGAGCAGTTCGTGTAGGTCGCTTGAGAAAATCAGCACCGCCGCGCCTTGTGCGACCAAAGTGTCGATCAGCCGGTAGATATCCGCCTTCGCGCCGACATCGACGCCCACGGTCGGTTCGTCGAGGAGATAAATGGCGGCGCCGTCGACAGTCGCGCGGCCCAGCCACTTGCCGAGCGCCACCTTCTGCTGGTTGCCGCCCGACAGATGCCGCACCGGCGCCAGCGGGCCCGCCGTGCGCACGCCGAGCGTGTCGATCAGTGCGCGCGCTGCCGCCGTTTCGCGGCGCGTGTCGATCAGACCGAAGCGACTGAAACCGGCGAGGGCGGGCAGCGAAAGATTGTCGCGCACGGGCAGGGCAGTTGCCACGCCCTGACGACGGCGATCTTCGGGTACGAAGGCGATGCCTTTGCGCACCGCGTCGGCGGGACGACGCAGGCGCACGGTCTTGCCACGCACGCGCAATTCGCCCAGCACGCCGCGCTCCAGACCGAACAGACTGCGCACCAGCGGCTTGCCGCCCGAACCGACCAGCCCCGTCACGCCCAGCACTTCCCCACGCCGCAGCGTGAACGAAAGCGGCCCGAAGCGGCCCGGCGCATGCAGATCGCGCGCCTCCAGCACGACATCCTGCAACAACGACGCCGAGGCGCGGCGCGCACGCGCCGCGGGCTGCGCGCCGATCATCGCCGAAACCAGCGTTTCGATGGGCGCTTCGCGGGCGTCGACGTGTGCGACATCGGCGCCATCGCGCAGCACCGTCACGCCGTCGCACAGCGAAGTGATCTCGTTCAGATAGTGCGAAACATAGAGAATCGTCAGGCCGCGCGCACGCAGTTGATCGATGGTCCGCAGCAGGCGATCGACTTCGCGGCTTACGAGCGCGGCAGTCGGCTCGTCGAATACCAGAATGCGCGGCGAGCGGATCAGCGCGCGCGTGATCTGCACGATCTGCTGCTCGGCAACGCTGAGTTCGCCGATCAGTCGGTCCGGCGGCAAGGCGATGCCGAAATGTTCCCCCAGCGCCTCGATGGCACGCCGGCGCATGCGGCGCACATCGAGCGGGAGCAGGGCGCGAAGGGCGCGCGCGCGCGGTGCGACCGTGGGTTCGTCGTCGAGCGCGAGTGCTTCGGCCACGCTGAAGGTCGGCGACAGCAGCCGCTCCTGATGAATGAAAGCGATCCTGCTGCGCGCGCCGGCGTCGATCTGCACGCCATCGACACGAATCTCGCCCGCGTCCGCGCGCTCCAGCCCCGCGAGAATCTTGATGAGCGTGGACTTGCCCGCGCCGTTCTGGCCGATCAGGCCATGCACGGTGCCGTGTGCGGCGCTCAAGGACGCGCCGCGCAGCGCATGCACGCCGCCATACTGCTTCACGAGCCCGCGCAGTTCGAGCGCAGGCGCGCCGCCGTTCGATGTACTCATGCGAGCGTGCTCACTTCGACGCAAGCTGACCGGTCTGCGCGTCCTGGCCGAGCGTTTTCTGCACGTCGCCCGCGTTGTCCTTGGTCACGAGAATCGACGGCACATAGGTGTAGGGCGGCAGATTGCGCTCGCCGGCGAGATAGCGCGCGACATTGTCGACGGCCGTTTTGCCGATCAGCGCGGGCTGCTGCGCGACCACGGCGGCGGCGCTCGACTTCGGGTCCTTCACGAGCGTGACGACGTCCGGGCTGCCATCGACGGCATAGGTGCGGATCTCGTTGCGATGCGCCGCATCGACGGCCTGGGTCGCGCCCACTTGCGGCACGTCCCACGCCGCCCAGATCGCCGAAATTTGCCCCTTCGGATATTTCGCCAGCAACTGGCTCACCTGCGCGTAAGCGCTTTGCACGGTGTTCGGAATCACATCGCGCAACTCGGGCTCGATGATATGCACCTTCGGGTAGTACTTGAGCACCGCCTTCAGCTGGTCATAGCGGATTGCGCACACGGGGACGCCGTAAAAGCCGTTGAAAACGAGAATATTGCCTTCGCCGTGAATATCGTTGACGAGCTTGAGCGCCAGTTGCTCGCCGATAAAAAAGTTATCCGAAGTGGTGTCGTTCAGGCTCGACGGCGACGCCGTGTCGATCGTGAACAAGGGGATGCCGGCCTGGCGGATTTTCTGCAGCCACGGCTCCAGCACGGTCCCGGTGCCGAGCTGTTCGATGATGGCGTCGGGCTTCTGCGCGATCAGTGTCTGAATCTGCGCTATCTGGCGATTATCGTTACGCCCCGCATCGAGCGCGATGGGCGTGCCGCCCAAACGCTTCACCTCGTCGATGGCGCCTTGATAGGCCTTCAAATCCCAGTAATGATCGGTGCCGACCGCCGTGATGCCGATGCGCTTGCCTTTGAGCGAAGGCACATCGGCGTTGCCCTGGGCGTGCGCTGTGGCGCTGAAACCGGCCAGCGCGCCCAGCGTTGCGAATGCGATGGCGAAGGTGACGGCGAAGGTGACGGCACGCGCCGTGGCGGCGCGTTTGAAGGGGGCTTGCGGGTGGAGTGTCTCGTGGCTCATGTCGTCGTCGATTCGTTGTCACGGCGTTTCCGGCGGAAGGGCGGAAATCGCGCTGTGCTGCGAATCTAAACGGCACGAGCCTGCCGGTAAAACATTGAATCGAGCTAAGGATAGATCGCCCGACGTGGATTGCTTACAGGCGAATCCGCTCGTGGCGCGACCTCAGGCCTTCAGCCGATAACCGGTCTTGAAGATCCAGGCGGTAATGCCTAGAAAGAGCGCAAGAAATGCCGCCGTCATGCCCAGACTCACGCCGACCGCCACATCCGCGAGCCCATAAAAACTCCAGCGAAACGCGCTGATCAGATAGACGATAGGATTGAATAGCGTAATCACGCGCCAGGCCGGCGGCAGCATATCGACGGAATAAAAACTCCCGCCGAGGAAAGTCAGCGGCGTGATGATCAGCAGCGGCACGATCTGCAGCTTCTCGAAGTTATCGGCCCAGATGCCGATGATGAAGCCCAGCAGACTGAACGTGACCGCAGTGAGCAGCAGGAACAGCACCATCCACACCGGATGCAGGATCTGGACCGGCACGAAAAGCGCGGCCGTGGCGAGAATGATGAGCCCGAGCACGACCGATTTGGTGGCCGCCGCGCCCACATAACTGATCACGATTTCGAAGTACGACACCGGCGCGGACAGCAGTTCGTAAATCGTGCCCGTGAAGCGCGGAAAGTAGATGCCGAACGACGCATTCGAAATGCTCTGCGACAGCAGCGACAGCATGATCAGCCCCGGCACGATGAACGCCCCGTAACTCACGCCATTCACTTCCTTGATGCGCGAACCGATCGCGGAGCCAAACACAATGAAATAAAGCGAAGTCGAAATCACCGGCGCGACGATGCTCTGCATCAGAGTGCGCCGGGTGCGTGCCATTTCAAACCGGTAAATGGCGCGGATTGCGTGGATATTCATCGGGAAATCACCTGTTCCTTGCGGTCTTTACGACCGATTTTCTACGACTGGGGCGTGGCGGATTGCGGGACTTTGCTCACCAGGCTCACGAAAATGTCTTCCAGCGAACTCTGGCTCGTTTTCAGATCCGTGAAGCCGATGCCCGCGTCGCTCAGATCCTTGAGCAGTGTGATGATGTCGTTGCGCTCGTTCTCGGCGTCGTAGGTGTAGGTGAGTTCGGTGCCGCTGTCGGCCAGTTCGAGACGCCAGGCGGCGAGTTCAGGCGGAATCGCGCTCAACGGCGTGGGCAATTGCAAGGTCAACTGCTTGCGGCCGAGCTTGCGCATGAGCGCGTCCTTGCGCTCGACGAGCATGATCTTGCCCGCGTTGATTACACCGATCCGGTCGGCCATTTCTTCGGCTTCGTCGATATAGTGGGTCGTCAGGATGACCGTCACGCCGTTAGCCTTGAGGCCGCGGACGAGTTCCCACATATCGCGGCGCAGCTCGACGTCCACGCCTGCGGTTGGTTCGTCCAGAAACAGGATCTGCGGCTCGTGCGCGAGTGCCTTCGCAATCAGCACGCGGCGTTTCATCCCGCCCGACAGCGTGAGGATCTTGTTGTTACGCTTTTCCCACAGCGAGAGATCGCGCAGCACGCGCTCGACATAGGCGGGATTGGGCGGCTTGCCGAACAGACCGCGACTGAACGAGACGGTCGCCCAGACGGTTTCGAACGCGTCGGTTGTCAGTTCCTGGGGCACCAGGCCGATGAGCGAGCGCGCGGCACGGTAGTCGGTAAGGATATCGTGACCGGCAACACGCACATGACCTTCGCTGGCATTGACGATGCCGCAAATGATGCTGATCAGCGTGGTCTTGCCGGCGCCGTTCGGGCCTAGCAGCGCAAAAATTTCGCCGCGCTCGATATCCAGATTGATGCTCGTGAGCGCGTGAAATCCCGATGCGTAGACTTTCGAGAGATTCTCGACGGAGAGGATCGTTTGCATGTGCGAGACATTACCAGAATTGGGGATGAGGCATTGAAGTGGCCTGATCCTGCGGTTTTGGGTGTCTGGCTGGGGGTTATTTTGCCCCCGCCACTCGCAGGCCAGCGTCGGCCCGAAATCCGCATAACGCTCACGGATCAGTGCCAGCGCCCGCTGTGCCTTTCCGGGCGGCAACTGGTGATCGCCGGGACGACCACGTTGCCCGAGACCAGCCCGGCTACGCCCGCGGCCCGGTACCGCAGTACCAGCCGTTCAACCTGGCGCACGCTCAGGCCGAGCCTCTCAGCAGCGTGACTGGGCTTCAAACGCGTCTCGACCACCGCCTGGATCACCTTGAGTCGGTCATTGGGCAAAACACCTGAATGTGGTGGGGCACGGTAGCGCTAATGCCAGCATCAGGTCTTTGAGTCGCTCGGCTAGAACGTTCCGGGACGGATTCCAGGCACCTAGATTCCGCCTCTATCGTTGTCTATTTTCCTAAGCCGACAAGGCGCCGCGACGCTTCGACCTTCTTTGAAATGTGACTCCATGTGCTCTGACTGACTGGCATATTGCTGCCGACATTCTGGAGATGCCCTGCAGCCTCACATGCCTGATCGATAACTTGCTTGGCGGCATTCTGTCGAAGTCCAGCCTTCGCGGCAAGGTCGAGCAGGTGAGAGCGGCTAATTCGCATGGCTTCACCGCAGACGTCCATCTGGTGATAGCCCCCGGGCCCCTCGTTGAAAGTTAGATCGTATCCGGGAGCGACGCTCCATTGGCCGTCTTCGCGCAGCAGGAACGAGAGACTTTTTGAATGATCGTCACGATTGTAGAAGACAACGTTGAAGACGCAGCGGCGATACATTTCGAGCACCTCACGTTCATCGGCTGTGAGGAACCTGGTGAGACGGAGCACGGAAAGATAATCGAGCGTCGGATGCCGGAAATCTGCATGTGCCAGACCGGCTACCGTATGGATTGGCGCGCGCTTTCCGTTTGTTCTATCGAACCGTTCGATGCCAAATGCAGCCAGTTCATCTGACAGGCTAAAAAGATGTGTTTCCGGCATCTTAATACCTGCCAGCCGCGCCATGTCGGCATAGACAAATTCGATTGCGCAGGCCTCGGCCTGCTCGTTTTGCCCGGGGAATTTGACCAGCCAAGGGCTGCCGGGGGCATTTTCCGAAGTCGAGGTAACGTTCGCTTTGCGATCGAAGTTCACCCGGACCTTCGGGCGAGCGCCGTGGGGAGAGCCCCCCATCAACGCGAGTTCGCGCAGCATGTCTTCACTATCTCCAGCGAGTACACCGCGTACGCTCTGCGCGAGTTGGAGAAGCTCAACATCGTGTGCTTCCAGATGATCGGCGGACGCTGGCTCGAACACCAATGCGCCCATGGCATCCTCACCGATGAAGGCAAGCCGATCCAGCGGAGAGATCGTCGCGACATCGATGTTCATCTGACGAAAGAGCCTGTCCGTCAGTAACATACCCCAGCCGTCCGGCAGCGCATCGCTGACAAGTCCTGGCAAGCGCTGCTGATGAGAGGGGAACGCGCCGTAGGCGTCGCGCGATAGAGGAAGATGGTAAGGCGAGAGCTCAAGGCCATAAGCGAGCGCTGTTGGCGTGTACTGAAATAGCAGGCTCCGGCCATCATCGGCCAACTGGGCAAGTTCTACGCGTTCACCCCAGCCGGCATAGATCACGTTGAGCTTTTTCATTTCTTGTCCACTTTGCGACTGGCGCGGCGACGCTTTTGGCTGGCCGCCTCCATCTGCTCGATACTGACTGACTTCGTCACAAACACTGGCTCAAGTTGGTCAAGCATGCCGAGTGCGCCGGCCACACGTAACAGCACCTCCACGGTGACTAGTCCCGTTCGCTCCAGATTCTGCAGCGCGCCAAGGGACGCTCCGGCGCGAGCCGCCGTTTCGGCCTGCGTCAGATTGAGACTCAGCCTGCGATCGCGAATTCGGCGGCCGATCTCTCCTGCAACTTCTTGTGGCGTAGCCAATTTAAAGAGCATTAAAATATGTTTTATCGTGCTAAATTAGGTATAAAGATCATTGTAATAGATATTATTTTGTCGCGGCGTGAAGCCTTCCAACGACTTGCAAGGGCCAAATAGAGCCGCGACACGGCCCCCGAAAATTGTATTAAAGCGTCAGATCACCGCATCGGCTCGCCAGCTATCGCATAGAATGCAAGTTCGTCATCTGCTACTTCAGACGCTGGAAGCAAGGAGGTTGCCCCGACGTGCTCGATACGGACCGGTAGTTTGCGCGCTTTTCAAAAGCGGGTAGCATGACAAGTCACCGGTAAGCTTTGAGCGCGGCACCTGCCGTCCAGTTGCCGTGTCGAGAAGCTTAGTTTCACACCGTCTTTTTCAGTTCTGCTTCGGCAAACGCATCATATCGGCACATCGTTATGCGACCTGCACCGTCGGACCACACGACGTATCGCAGTAGAGCAGCTCATGCGTAACCGGCACATCTGCCAGCGCGCGTAAGCGATCCTTGATCGCTGAGTGCCGCGCCACCGCTCATTCTGGCGAGCCGCCTCGCTGCCTACGCGATCGCTGCGATTACCATTACACCCGTCGCGCTGAGTCCGCGACGACTCGCCGAATGGCATGCCTTTAACTCCGGCTTCTGCCACGCTCGCCAAGGCCAGGCGCGGCGGCCATATGGTGCGCGAACTGATCCGCACGCTGGCGGGCGGCGGAGGACATCGCGTAATCGTCGGCCCCCCTGAGCAGATTGCCGACGATAGCGAGCGCGGGTTCCAGGGCGAGGCCTTGCGCTGTTGGGGCGCGCAGTGGTGACTGCCCCCGATGCTGCGTAGTTGGTGGCCGCGTTTCCAATCATGAAATTATGCAAGTGATAAATGATATCGTGAGATAAACATATAAAAAGAGAATGATTCACACTGCCTGGGTTCGCCGCTAGTCTTGGCATCGACATCGCTAGCGAGGGACTATGGCACGCTCCACTATCACGTCGTTCCGTCTGCGCCGACGCATGCTCGGTGCGCTGGGCGCACTCGCTACCGCACCGGCAGCGGTGCTCTGCAATTCCACGGCCGGTCACGCTGCCGCTGCGCGCGACCTCACGGGCGTCACGCTCGTGCTGGGCGATCAGGCTGGTGGCCTGCGTGCGCTCGCCGAGGCGTCGCGCGTGCTGGACGGCACGCCTTACACGTACCGCTGGGCCAATTTCCAGGGCGCCGCGCCCCTGTTTGAGGCGCAGCGCGCCAATGCCGTCGATATCGCGCCCGCCGGAGATCTTCCGGTGCTTGCGGCGGCAACGGGCGACCCGTCGCTGCGCATCGTCGCCACGCGCGCCGGATCACCCACGCAGCTCGGCATCCTCGTGCCGCAGCATTCCGGCATAGGCAGCGTCGCACAGCTCAAAGGCCGTACTGTGTTCGTTTCGTCGGCGCGCGGCAGCATTTCGGAGTACCAGCTCGACGGCGCACTCGCCGAAGCGGGTCTAGCGCGCGCAGACATCCAGATCCGCTACATCCTGCCTGTGGACGCCTTCGCGGCTTTCGCGTCCGGGTCTATTGAGGCGTGGGCCACCTTCGACCCCTACTACGGCATTGCGGTTTCGCGCGGCGCGCGCGTGCTGCGCGACGGCACCGGCATCAATAGCGCACTGAGTTTCATCACAACGTCGGGCGCGGCGCACGCCGATCCCCTCAAGCGCGCCGCCATCGCCGACGTGCTGTTGCGTCTGCAACGTGCGGGCAACTGGGCGCTGGCCCATCCGCAGGCCTATGCCGAGGTGTACGGCAAGCTCACCCGCACGTCGCCTGACACGGCGCTCGTCATCACGCAACGCTCGGCGCTCCGGCAACGTTTCGTGACCTCGGGCGATATCGCCACGCTGCAGAAAGTGGCCGACGTCGCGGTACGAGACGGCATCCTGCCGCACGCGCTCGACGTGGCGGCACTCGCCGATACGCAAATCGGCATCGCCTGATAGATCATTCGGAGTCCGTATTCATGTCAACTCAAGCAGAAACCTCACCCGGCGCGTTGCCGGACGCGGCGCAGCGCAGGCCGTTTCGCCGCCCCGGTCGACATGGCGTCACAGGGGCGCTTGCCGCGCTCGGCTGGCTGGGCGCGGCGGCAGTCACACGCGTCTGGCCGAGCCTCGACGACTGGCCGCATACCGATGCGCTGCTCGCGCTCGAACTGCTACTGGCGCTGTTGTCATTGGCCCTGACATTGACGCTCACATTGGCTGCGCGCACGCGTCGCGTGCAGGTCGGCCCCCCGCGCGGCTGGCTGACGGTGGGCCCATGGCTGCTGGCGCTGGCGTTGGGTGTGAGTGCGTGGGAAATCGCCACGGCCAAGCTCGAATGGCTGCCGCGCCCGTTCTTTGCGCCGCCCGAGGCCTTGATCGCCGTCTTCTTCGACGATTACGCACGGCTCGCGTCCAGCGTCGCGCACTCGTTCGGGCTGCTGGTGTACGGCTATGCCCTCGGCGCGCTCACGGGCTTCGTGGTGGGGGTGAGCATCGGCTGGTCGCGCGCGGTGGGCTACTGGCTGCATCCGCTGCTGCGCCTGGTGGGGCCGCTGCCCGCCACCGCTTGGTTGCCGCTGGCGTTCTTCTTCTTTCCGTCAAGCTTCAGCGCGAGCGTGTTCCTGATCGCGCTGGCGTCTGCGTTTCCGGTGGCGGTGCTGACCTGGTCAGGCGTCGCGGGTGTCAACCCGGCGTTCTACGACGTCGCCCGCACGCTCGGTGCGCGTCCCGGTTTCCTGATTTTGCGCGTGGCGATTCCGGCCGCGCTGCCTTCGGTGTTCGTCGGCCTGTTCATGGGGCTGGGCGCGTCGTTTTCGGTGCTCATCGTCGCGGAAATGATGGGGGTAAAAGCGGGCCTGGGCTGGTACCTGCAGTGGGCCCAAGGTTGGGCTGCCTATTCGAATATGTACGCGGGCCTGCTGGTGATGGCGCTGATGTGTTCGGGTCTCATCACCTTGTTGTTCCGGGTGCGTGATCGTGTGCTTGGCTGGCAAAAGGGGCTGCTCAAATGGTGATCGCACAAGACGCGCTGAACGAAGCGCAGGCCGTACAGGCATCGTCGGGCAAGACGAAATGCGCGGGGGCGCGTATCGATATCCGCCATGTGAGCCACGGTTTCGCGCTGCGCGGCGATACGCTGCCTGTGCTCGACGACGTCAGCCTGAGCGTTGCGCCGGGCGAATTCGTCGCGCTGCTGGGGCCCAGTGGCTGTGGCAAATCCACCTTGCTGCGGCTCGTCGCGGGGCTGGAGACGCCCGACACCGGCACCGTCGAAGCCCGGGGCGTGGCGGTGCGCGCACCCAATCCCTCGCGCGTGCTGGTGTTTCAGGATCCGACGCTGTTTCCCTGGCGCACGGTGCGCGAGAACGTGGCGCTCGGGCCGCAGGCGCAAGGCGCGCGGACGGTCGATGTCGAGGCGCGCATCGACGCCGCGCTCGCGCGTGTTGGCCTCGCTGACTTCGCTCATGCCTGGCCGCATCAGCTATCGGGCGGCATGGCGCAACGCGCGGCGCTCGCGCGCGGTCTCGTCAATGATCCCGCCTTGCTTGCGCTCGATGAACCGTTCGGCAAGCTCGATTCGCTCACGCGCATGCGTATGCAGGCCGAACTGGTGGCGCTCTGGCAGCGCGAGCGCTTTTCGGTGCTGTTCGTCACGCACGACGTCGAGGAGGCGCTGGTGATGGCCAACCGCGTCGTGGTGTTCAGCGCACGGCCCGCGCGCATCGTCAGCGAAGTCCGCAACGACGCGCCGTACCCGCGCCATCGCGACGATCCCGCGCTGGTGGAGTTGCGCCGGGCCGTGCTCGCGCAGCTCGGACTCGAAGCCTGAAAACCTCTATCTACTTACACGGAACCGCCACACCTATGAATCCGCTTGCTTCGGATGTCCTCGACTCGCCATCCTCCCCGCAACGTCGCGACTGGCTGCGCAAGACCGCGCTCGCTACCGGTGCCGCTGCATTCGGCGGCCTCTCGTTTGGCTTGCCCGCGACTCGTGCATTGGCCGATGAGGGCGCGAAATCCCTCAAGCTTTCGTGGAATGCCGGAGCCATCTGCACCGCGCCGGTTCCCGTCGCGCTGACCCAGGGCTTTTTTCGCAAGCGCGGGCTGGACGTCGAACTCGTCAACTTCTCCGGCTCGACCGACCAGTTGCTGGAGGCCATTGCCACCGGCAAGTCGGATGCGGGCGTCGGCATGGCGCTGCGCTGGATCAAGCCGCTGGAGCAGGGCTTCGACGTCAAGCTCACTGCGGGCATTCACGGCGGCTGCATGCGCCTGCTTGCCACGAAGAGCTCCGGCATCGTCGATCTCGCGGGCCTCAAGGGCCGCACGGTGGGGGTGAGCGATATGGCGAGCCCGGCCAAGAACTTCTTCGCCATTACGCTCAAGAAGATCGGCGTCGACCCGGATGCGGACGTGCGCTGGCGTCAGTACCCGGCCAACCTGCTCGGCGAGGCCCTCAAGAAGGGCGAAGTGCAGGCGATCGCCGACGGCGACCCGACCATCTGGACGCTGCGCGAATCGGATCATCTCTACGAGGTGTCGAACAATCTGTGCGGCGAGTACGCGAATCGCGTGTGTTGCGTGCTGGGCGTGCGCGGCACGATGGTGCGCAAGGATCGCGCGACCACGCAGGCGCTTACCGCTGCCTTGCTGGAAGCGACCGAATGGAGCGCGAACCACCCGGACGAAGCTGCCCGCGTGTTTTCGGCCTACGCGCCGAAGGCGGACATAGGCCAGCTCACGGCCATGCTCAAGAGCCACACAGACCATCATCATCCGGTGGGCGACGCGTTCCGCAAGGAGATCGCCCTGTACGCAGACGATCTCAAGACCGTGGGCGTGCTCAACGCGAGCACCGATTCGAACCGTTTTGCGTCGCGCGTTTTCGCCGACGTGTTGGCCTGAGCGTCATCCGGGTTGCTCGCCGCGTCACTCCGGGCGCGGCGAGCAACCCGGATGCGAAGCTCAGGCCGCCCGCAGCGCGGCTTCTTCCTTTGCGACGGCGGCGCGCACGAGCGGCAGCAGATCGCGGCCATAGGCGAGCGCATCTTCCAGCGGATCGAAGCCGCGAATCAGGAACGTCGAGACCCCCAGCTTGCGGTATTCGAGCAGCGCATCCGCCACCTGCTGCGGGGTGCCCACGAGCGCCGTCGAATTTCCGGCGGCGCGCGTGAGCGCCGTGATGCCAGTCCACAGGCGCGCATCGACGACCAGGCCTTTGGCGGCTTCGGCCAGCAGGCGCTGCGAGCCGGTGTTTTGAGGTTCTTTGGGGCGGCGCGTGAAATTGGGCGAGCGGGCCACCACGTCCTGGGCACGCGCGAGGATGGACTCGGCGCGTGCCCAGGCGGCGTCTTCAGTGGCGGCGAGGATCGGCCGCAGCGAGAGGCTGAAGCGGATCGTCTGCGCGCGGCCATGCAGGGCGGCCGCGGCGCGCACGCGCGCAATGGTGTCGCGTACGGCGTCGAGCGATTCGCCCCACAACGCGTACACGTCGGCGTGTTTGCCCGCCACCGCGATGGCCGCGTCCGACGAGCCTCCGAAATACACAGGCAGATGCGGCCGTTGCAAGGGCCTGAGCTGCGAACGATGTGCAGCGACACGGTAGAACTCGCCCTCATGATCGAAAGGCGCGTCGCTGGTCCAGGCGCGCTTGACGAGGTCCAGGTATTCGTCCGTACGGCGGTAGCGCGCGTCATGCGTGAGCCAGTCGCCGTCGCGTTGCTGCTCGGTGTCGTCGCCGCCGGAGATGATGTGCACGGCGGCGCGGCCCGCGCTGAAGTGATCGAGCGTCGCGAGCTGGCGCGCGGCCAGCGTCGGCGCGACGAAGCCGGGGCGATGCGCCAGCAGGATGCCAAGCCGCTGTGTCTGGTGCGCGACGAACGAGGCGATCTGCAGGCCGTCGGGCGATGCGCTCGAATGCGCGATCAGCACGCGATCGAAGCCGCCATACTCGTGCGCGTGCGCGACCGAGGCAATCCACGGCGGATTGACGGCCGCGCCTTTGGGCAGATGAATTTCGCTGGACTCCTGATGGCTCACGTAGCCGATGAATTCGACGCTCATAGCAAGGCTCCTTTATCGATAGCGCAATGGTGTGTCGGGCAACGCTGCGGCCCCGTTGGGCGAAGCGAAGGCTGCCCGCCCGAGATTGCCGAGCACGACGTCGTTCTGCGGGGTGTGGATGCGTGCGCACAGGACGTCGCGGTAATGGCGCTCAAGCGCGTTGTCGCGGCTCAGGCCTGGGTTGCTGCTCGCCTCCAGGGCGATTTCGACGGCGTCGATCGCGTGTCGGCTGACCAGGTACTTGAGCGTCTGCGCTTCGGAGGGGGCCACGCCACCGCTCGTGCCCGCGTCGAGCAGCACGCGGTTGGCGAGCAGCAGGGCGTCGATGCGCCCCACCGTCTGCTGGAAGGTATCGAGGCTCGCGAGCGGCGCATTCAGACCCGTCGGCACGCGATGTGCGGCCCAGTCCACGAACCAGTCGCGCGCGGCGCGCGCCACGCCGTCGTAGATCGCGGGCAGCAGCACGTTCATCCAGAGCGCGGTTTCCGGATCCATGCCGTTAGCGGGGCCGGGCGGTTGCAGATCGACGGCCTGGTCGAGCGGTACTTCGACGTTCTCGAAGATCACTTCATGGCTGCCTGTGGCGCGCATGCCCAGATGATTCCAGGGCTTGCCGAAGCGGACGCCGGGCGAGTCGCGATGCACAAGCCAGGCGCCGACGCGCGGCTCGGCCTCGTCAGTGCGGCCCCAGACCGCGAACCAGGTGAGCCCGGGACTGCCGGTCGAATAGAGCTTGTGGCCGTTCAGGATCCAGCGCGCGCCGTCCTGACGCGCAACCGTCGCCGGGAGTCCGCCGCGAGAAGGCGAGCCGAGTTCCGGCTCGACGCGCAGCGAGTTGATGAGCGCGCCATGTTCGACGGCCTCGCGCGCGATGCGCGTCTTGAGCGCTACAGGCCAGTTGGGGTTGACTTGCAGGCGCAGATGGTAGAGGCACTGCATGACGAAGACGAGTGCCGTGGACGGCTCGCCGCGCGCGATCGCGCGCACTACGCGCAGGGTTTGCGCGAGCGTGGCTTCACGCCCGCCGAGGGCGCGCGGCACCGTCAGCGCCAGCAGACCGGCGCGCCGCAGCCGCGCGAGATTGTCGTGCGGAAAATGCGGGCCGGCGTCGAGCGCGGCCGCGCCGCGCGCGAAGTCCTCGCTCAATGCGCCTAGCCATGCCTGGGCGGCGGGCGAGTCGAGATCGGCGAGCGCCTGGAGGGCGTCAGCGTCGCGTTCGCGGTCGTGCTGACGTTGCGCGGCGCGATCGGCGGCGCCGAGCACGGTGTCGGGCGGTCGGTGGGTCATGGGCGTCGGTTCTGTTCGATGGGGCCGTGGCGTGGTGAGCCCGCTCAGGGCGCGGCGCTCGAGAACTGCTTGTCGAAGCTCGGCGCAACGTCCAGGCGCGTGCGGATCACGTCGGCGCGGTGATAGAGGTCGGCGGTGCGCTGCTGCTCGGCGATCACGCCATCGTCGATCGGCACCGGATGCCACTGGCCGCGCTGATAGACGGTGGTGAGCACGTCCGCGGGCAGGCCGGTCGCTCTGGACTGGATCGCTGCGACTTCGGCCGGATGGTTCAGCGCCCAGCGTTGCGCAGCGGCGACGCGGCGCAGGAAATCAGCGAGCTCGGCGTGCTTGTCGTGGATCGCGGCATCGGTGGCCGCTTCGAAGCTCAACCCCGACGACACGCCCACGCCGTTGGCGATGCTGCGCGTATGGTCGCGCGCCTCAGCGAGCGCCACGTAGGGATCCCAGGTGGCCCAGGCGTCGACGCTGCCCGAGGCCAGCGCGGCACGCGCATCGGCGGGCTGCATGAAAGACCACGTCACGTCGGTCAGCTTGAGGTTCGCGCGCTCCAGCGTGGCAACCGCAAGATAATGACCAATTGAGCCGCGCGTGGTGGCGATGCGCTTGCCCTTCAGGTCGGCCGCGCTGTGAATCAGCGACTTGCCCGGCACGACGACGGCCAGATCGACCGGGCTGTAGCGCACTGCGGACACCGCGCGGATTTTTGCGCCCGCCGCGTAGGCGAAGATTAGCGGCGCGTCGCCCAGCCCGCCGACGTCGATGGCGCCCGCATTGAGCGCTTCACCTAGCGGCTGCGCGGCCGGGAAGTTGAACCACTGGATCTCATAGGGCACGTCCTTGAGCTGCCCCGAGGCTTCGAGGATGCCACGCGTCTGCAACTGCTGGTCTCCCACCTTGAGCGTGGCGGCGCTCGCGCACAAGGGCAGCGCGACGGCGAACGCGAGCAGCGTGCGCGACAGGCGTTGCGGCCAGCCTGGGTGTGAAGAAGTGCGGGTGGCAGTACGGCGCATGAACAGTCCTCGATCGAAAGGCAAAAGCACACGATACGGAGCGAATCACCATAAGGCAAACGCATTGTTCTTCCATACAAATATGCAAATGTGGAATGGCAAGGCTTGAAGGAAGCGTCGTAAAGGCGCTAAGCTGGACACTCGTTTGCCGTGCGCGCCGTGTCATGCCGTGTCGTGCCATGCTGCGCCGCGCGGATCCAACCAGGCTCATTCAGGCTTGCAGCCAGAACAACACACATGAAACTCGACGAAATCGAAGCCTTTGTCGCCGTGGTGCGCAGCGCGTCGCTGAGCCAGGCCGCGGCGGGGCTCGACCTCACGCAGCCGGCCGTCACGCGGCGCATCCAGAATTTCGAGGAAGCGCTGGGCGTCGAACTGCTCGACCGCAACACCAAGCCGCTGCGCACCACGCCGATGGGCCGCGCCGTGTACGACCAGTGCCGCGCGATCCTGCGCGAGATGGACGCGCTGCGTCAGCTGGTCAACGACGGCGCGCCGCTGGCGGGCGTGCTGCGCCTGGGTGTCGCGCAGACGGTCGCCGACATCGCGATGCTCGACGCGCTACACGTGCTGCGCGAGGCGCATCCCGAACTGCAGGCGCGCGTGAGCACCGGTTGGGGCGCGCCACTGCTGCAAAAGGTAGAAGACGGCGAACTCGATGCCGCCGTAGCGCTGCTGGCGGCCAATCGCACGTTGCCGGAAACACTGGCGGGCGAATCGCTCGGTTCGCTCAAGCTGGCGGTTGTGGCGAAGAAGGGGCTGCTCAAGCGGCGCGCGCATACGCTGGCGGAATGCCAGGCGCACGGCTGGGTGCTCAACCCGGATGGTTGCGGTTTTCGCGCGGGCCTGCAACATGCGCTTGCGGCGCAAGGGCACTCGCTCAAGCTCAACCTCGAAACGCTCGGCACCGAACTGCAATTGGGGCTGGTGGCCGACGGCGTGGGGCTCGGACTGGTGCCCCAGCCGCTGGTGGCGTCCAGCGCCTGGGCCGAATCGCTCGACGTCGTGCAGGTCAGCGACTTCAAGCCGGAAATCGCCGTGTGGGTGGTGCGCTCGCGCGCCATCGGCAAGATGGAGTCGGCGCTCGCGGTGCTGGCGCAGAGCGTGGCGGGTAGTTTCAAGGCGGTCCGCGTCGCGCGCGCGGCCTGATTCCAGGCACGCCGCGCGCGAGGCCTGGCCGCTTTCACGCTTTGGCAAATTGGCGCATTGGCGCTTCGGCGTTCAGACCGTGAAAAAGCCGTGCGTGCCGTCGCGGCCAAGTTGCTCGACGAGGCCGAACTCCCATTCGAGGTAGGCATTCATCGCTTCACGCGCATTGTCGGTGCCCTCGTAGGGACGCCGGTAGCGGTCGATGCGCGGCGAGGCAAGTTGCGCGTCGCCGCTTTCGACGGGCAAGCCGGCGCGCTGCCAAGCGGCGGTGCCGCCGTCGAGCACTTCGACTGGCTTGCCGGTGAGCGCGGCGATTTCGGGCGCGGCAAACGGTGCGAGCGCGTTCGTCATGCAGACCGCCACGTAGCGCTTCGCATCCGGCAGCGCGCGCAGATCGTCGAAGCCCGGCGCGAGATGCGAGCGCAACGTCCACCACGCGCCGGGGATATGCGCCTTCACATGATTTGCGCTCGACGTGAAATCGAGTACCACGGTGCCGTGATCGGGCTGCTCGAGGCGTGCGGCGAGCGCTTCGGGCGTGATTGAGGCGATGGTTTGCGGCGATGGTTTGGGTGCACGCCACGGGCCTGTTTCGCTGAGCGCATCGGTATTCGCCGAATCGACCACATAGACTTCGATATTCATCTGCGCAAGCCACGACGCCGTCATGTTGGCACGCACGCCATCGTCATCGAACAGCACCACACGCGCGCCTCGCACCGGCGCGAACATCTCCGTTTCCTGCACCAGTTGCCCACCCTGCGCGCCCTGAAAACCGGGCGGATGCGCGCGCTCGTACTCGGCGGGCGTGCGAACATCGAAGCGATAAGTGGTGCGCGTGGCGGCCTTCGCCTGTTCGGCGGCCCAGCGCGCGGCCTCGTCGAGGGTGGTGCGCCGCACGCCCGCGCGATCGGCGAGCGCGCGCGCCGCTTCGCGTGACTGTGCGAGCGTGGCCGGATCGCGGCCGGCTTCGGCGTCGAACTGGCGCGCCGCGCCATGCTCCAGCGTCTGCCCGGCGAGCGTCCAGCCGATCGTGCCATTACGCAGCGCCGCCACCGGATTCGGCAACCCCGCATTGACGAGCGACTGCGTGCCGATGATGCTGCGCGTGCGGCCCGCGCAGTTGACGATCACGCGCGTAGCCGGGTCTGGCGCGAGCGCGCGGGCGCGCAATGCCAGCTCCGCCCCCGGAACGCTGACGCTGCCGGGAATGTTCATGGTCTGATATTCGTCGAAACGACGCGCGTCGAGCACGACCACGGGCGCGTCGCCCGTCAGCAGCGCCTGCACTTCCTCGGCGCTCAGTGATGGCGTGTGGCGCTCGGCTTCGACGTATTCGCCGAAGGCCTTGCTTGGCACATTGACGTCGCGGAACACTTCGCCGCCCGCGCGAACCCAGCCCGCCAGGCCGCCTCCGAGCAACGCGACGTCGGTATAGCCGAGTGCATCGAATTTGAGCGCCGCGCGCGCGGCAAAACCTTCGCCGTCGTCGAGCAGCACGATGGGCACATCGCGGCGCGGCAGCTTCGTCCAGGCATCGAGTTCGATCTTCGCGAGCGGCAGATTGGCCGCGAACAGCGGATGGCTTTGCGCGTGCGTATCTTCTTCGCGTACGTCGAGCAGGGCGATTTCGCGGCGGGCGAGCAGGGCGTCGCGCACGTCCTGATACGAGCGCGTGGGAAATGACTTCATGAGGCGATGGATTCCTTGCTGAGATCCCAGAGATTCGGGAGGACGTCGTTCGAATAGCCGGAAATAAAGGGCTTCGGCGCGCCATTGGCGGGGTAGGTCGAGCGCTGGATCGCGCCGATGTTGCCGCCATAGACGTGGACGCTGATCGACACCTGGTCGTCGTACGCGTTGCGCACACGATGGATGTCGCCGATGGTGGGCGAGACCGCTTCCACCGCGCCACGTCCGAGGCGCGTTTCGGGGCCGTGTGGGTGCAGCACGCCGTCGGCGCCGCGCACATAAGGCTGGGCATATTCCGCGCCGCGCAGTACGCCAATGAGGCCCCAGACCGTATGATCGTGCACCGGCGTCTGTTGCCCCGGCCCCCAGACGAAACTGACTACGGAGAAGCGCTGGCGCGCGTCGGCGTGCAGCAGATATTGCTGATAGCGCTCGCGCGAGGGCACGGCGTAGGCGTCGGGCAGCCAGTCGTCCTCGCTTACGAGTTCGCGCAGTGCATCGAGGCCGCGCGCAATCAGTTCGGATTCCTGCGAAAATCCGCGCGACGGCCGATCGACCAGTTCCGCAATGGTGCCGACGAAGCGGCGCAGTTTGTGGAGCGCCATCAGTCGAGCAACTCCCGTTCGCGCTCGACGAGGCCTGCGTAAAGGCTGTCAAATGCATGGCGCGCGCTGCCCGGTCGGCCCACCTGGTCATGCGTGAGCGTGGCGGTGGGATGCTCGATGGGCTGGGGCTTGCCAGCAGCTTCGGCCAGCAGTTGCGCATGGCAGGCGTTGTCCAGCGCGATGTACCACCATGCCGCGGCTTCGACACTTGGCCCCGCTGTGAGGATGCCGTGGTTCTTCAGAATGACCGCCTTGCGCTTGCCGAGCGCATGCGCAATGCGAGCGCCTTCGTCGGTGTCCAGCACCACGCCGCGAAAGTCGTCGAACAGCGCATGATCCTCGTAGAACGAGCAGGCATCCTGGGTGAGCGGATCGAGCGTGCGGCCTAGCGTAGACCACGCCTTGCCGTAAAGCGAATGCGTGTGCGCGGCGGCAACAACATCGGGACGCGCTTCGTGAATCGCCGCGTGGATCGCGAAAGCAGCCTGATTTACGGGGCCTTCGCCCACGACGATCTCGCCGTGGCGGTTCACCAGCAGCAGATCGGACACGCGGATGCGGCCGAAATGCAGGCCGAGCGGGTTGACCCAGAAGTGATCGTGCCATTCGGGGTCGCGCGCCGTGATGTGGCCCGCCAAACCCTGATCGAAGCCGAAGCGCGCGAACAGCCGGAACGCGCCGGCCAGGCGAGCCTGGCGATGACGCCGTTCTTCGGCGACCGTGCGCGCGGGTTCTGCGTCGTCGTCGAACCAGAACTTGCGGATAGGGGCGTGCCGGAAGTCCGCCGGTGCGGCGTCGCTGGCTTGATTGCTGCGGGAATGGGTGAGGATCGCGCTCATGTCGTTCCTTGTTTTCGGGGGCGTTTTTTGCAGCGTTCAGGCGGCGGCTCGCACGTCGCCAGTGAGTTCGCGCGTGGCGGGAATCAGCATGCGGCCGTAGTCGACTGCATCTTCCAGCGGATCGAAACCGCGAATCAGGAACGTGGTGACACCAATCGCATGATATTCGGCAAGCGTCTGTGCGACCTGTTCCGGCGTACCCACCAGCGCGGTCGAATTCGATCGGCCGCCGATCTCCTTCGCCACCGCGGTCCACAAACGGTCGTCCGCACGCACGCCGTCACCGGCTGCGCCCAGCAGGCGACGCGCCCCTTCGCTTTCGAGCGGGCCGCCCTTGACGAGACCTTGGGCCGCGCGCAGGCGGCGCGTCTCGTTGAGGATGTGCTCCGCGCGCTCCCACGCGGCTTTTTCGGTATCGGCGAGGATCGGCCGGAACGAGACGGAGAATCGCAACTCGCGGCCGTGTTTCGCGGCTTCGGCGCGCACGCGGGCGATCAGGTCGGCCACGCCCTGTTTCGATTCGCCCCACAGCGCGTACACGTCGGCATGCTTGCCGGCAACCGGGAGCGCCGCCGGCGATGCACCGCCGAAATAGATCGGCACATGCGGCTGCTGCCGCGGCTTGACTTCCGAGAACGCCTGCTCGAAGCGATAAAAGCGGCCTTCGTGGTCGAATGGCTTGTCTTCGGTCCAGACGCGCTTGAGCACCTGGAGGTATTCGTCGGTGCGCGCGTAGCGTTCGTCGTGGCTCAGGAAATCGCCGTCGCGGCGCTGGTCTACATCGCTGCCGCCTGAGATGAAATGCACCGCCAGGCGGCCACCGGAAAAGTGATCGAGCGTGGCTAGCTGACGCGCGGCCAGCGTGGGGGCCACGAAACCGGGACGATGCGCGAGCATGAAATGTACGCGCGAGGTGACGCTTGCGGCGTACGCGATCGTGAGCGCGGCATCGGGGCTGCTCGAGCTATGCGGCACCAGGATGCGATCGAAACCCGCGCGTTCGTGCGTCTGGGCGAAATCGCGAACGTAATCGATGTCGATGGCGGGGCCCGTCGCCTGGTGGGTCTCCGACACCTTGCGCTGCTGGATCATCCCGATGAATTCGATGCTCATGATGGCTCCTGTTAATAGATCGCTATGGGGCGCAGCCTAGCATTTGTTCATGCGAACTTTAAATATTGATTGAATATAAATATTCCTTATTGGCATCATGTGGCGGGCAGGATCGCGGCGTATCTGCGTTATTGTCAATTCGATCGTGATGACGTCGCGTGATGTGGTGGGGGCGATTTGCCGGGCATCCAGACATGCTTGCGAGCGCGACCGATCCTCTCCGGACGCGTGAATGGCCGCCCGCTGGCTGGATGCCAGACAGCGCCGCGATCTGCCGTCTGCCCGACGACGTGCCAATGTCCAGCGTATCCGCCGCCGCGCTGCCGCCTGGGTCTCGAATATCAAGTCGGACATAAGCGGCGAAATCAGCTCGGAACACTGATATCGAATGCCATAAGTTCGATCATATCGTTGTGCCAATCCGTTATTGGAGCACACAGAAACATCTTTCTATACTCGGCTTTTCATCAGCACTTGCATGAGGCGAGTGCCAGTCATTACCCAATATGCCAAGGAAGACGCCATGAGCCTGCGCCCATTGCACGATCGCGTGATCGTCAAACGCCTCGACCAGGAGACCCGCACCGCATCGGGAATCGTGATTCCCGATAGCGCCGCTGAAAAACCGGACCAGGGCGAAGTGATCGCCGTGGGGCCGGGCCGCCGCGACAACGATGGCCGCCGCATCGCCACCGACCTGAATATCGGCGACCGCGTGCTGTTCGGAAAATATGCTGGCCAGACCGTGAAAGTCGATGGCAACGAACTGCTGGTGCTGCGCGAAGAGGATATCGTCGCTGTCGTGAATCAATAAATCCCGCTTGAACGCCTGAAAGAGAAAACCATCATGGCATCCAAAGACATTGTATTTGGCGATATCGCCCGCACGAAACTGATCGAAGGTGTGAATATTCTCGCCGACGCCGTCAAAGTCACGCTCGGTCCCAAGGGCCGCAACGTCGTGCTCGAGCGTAGCTTCGGCGCGCCTGTTGTGACTAAGGACGGCGTGTCGGTGGCGAAGGAAGTGGAGCTTGCCGACAAGCTGCAAAACATCGGCGCGCAGATCGTCAAGGAAGTGGCCTCGAAAACCAGCGACGCCGCTGGTGACGGAACGACCACCGCAACGGTACTCGCTCAGGCGATCGTGCGCGAGGGACAGAAATATGTGGCGGCAGGTTTGAATCCGCTTGATCTGAAGCGCGGCATTGACAAGGCGGTCACGATCGCCATCGAGGAACTGAAAAAGATCAGCAAACCCACCACCACGAGCAAGGAAATCGCCCAGGTCGCGACCATCTCCGCAAATGGCGAAGAATCGATCGGCCAGCGTATTGCTGAGGCGATCGATCGCGTGGGCAAGGAAGGCGTGATCACCGTTGAAGACGGCAAGTCGCTCGCCGACGAACTCGACGTCGTGGAAGGGCTGCAGTTCGACCGCGGCTATCTATCGCCGTACTTCATCAACAATCAGGACAAGCAGATTGCAGAACTCGACAATCCGTTCATCCTGCTGTTCGACAAGAAGATCTCGAATATCCGCGATCTGCTGCCGGTGCTGGAGCAGGTGGCCAAGGCGGGGCGTCCGCTGCTTTTGATCGCAGAGGATATCGAGGGCGAGGCGCTTGCGACACTCGTCGTCAACAATATTCGCGGCGTGCTCAAGACAGTGGCGGTGAAGGCGCCGGGCTTTGGTGATCGCCGCAAGGCGCTGCTCGAAGATATTGCGATTCTCACGGGCGGACAGGTTATCGCCGAAGAAACCGGCCTCACGCTCGAAAAGGCCACGCTCGCAGAACTGGGCCAGGCCAAGCGTATTGAAGTGGGCAAAGAGAACACCACAGTGATCGACGGTGCTGGGGAGGCAGTCGCCATCCAGGCGCGCGTGAAGCAGATTCGTCTGCAGATCGAGGAAGCGACCTCCGATTACGACCGCGAAAAGTTGCAGGAGCGCGTAGCCAAGCTGGCTGGCGGCGTGGCCGTCATCAAGGTGGGCGGAGCGACCGAAATCGAGGTAAAGGAGAAGAAAGATCGCGTCGACGATGCGTTGCACGCAACGCGCGCGGCTGTGGAAGAGGGCATTGTGCCGGGCGGCGGCGTCGCGCTGATCCGCGTGCGCCAGGCGATTCTCGATCTGAAGGGCGCCAACGCAGACCAGACGGCCGGCGTGAAGATCGTGCTACGCGCACTGGAAGAACCGCTGCGCCAGATCGTGACCAATGCGGGCGAAGAGGCGAGCGTGGTGGCAGCAAAGGTCTCGGAAGGAGCGGGTAACTTCGGCTACGACGCGGCGACGGGGCAATACGGCGACCTGGTGGAAAAGGGCGTGCTAGATCCGACCAAGGTGACGCGCACGGCCCTGCAGAATGCGGCTTCGGTAGCAGGGTTGCTGCTGACGACCGATGCGACGGTCTATGAGCCGCCGAAGGCCGCGGCCCAGGGCGCGCCAGTTGGCGGACCCGGCGGCCCGGAGCTTGGATTCTGAGCGCTGCCGCAGCGGTAGCAGAACGCGGCGCACGCCTCGGTTGACCGGTGTCGCCGAGGTCTAGCGCGTGCGCTGGTAACGGCCCCACGCCGATCTATCTCCATGTTGCCGTGGAAATGTGCGAGGTCGTCGAGGTGATGAACGCTCGAGGTTTGCCCTCGATGCGCTGACTCAGATGGGATTCAAGGGGCGTCGGTTGTGCTTGAGCGAAATCGGAACAGGCGGAATTGCTAACGCAGCAAAGTCAGTGAAAACTAGTGTTCCGTCCCAGAAATAACTTTGCATAGCCGGGCCACCTTCTGAATGATCGAATCGGCGCTCGGGGTCCAGTCCACCGACCAACGCCCTGGTACTGTGTGTCGACGGCGTAGCGCTGGCAAATCGAGGCGCGGCCGTGGCGATTATCTCTTCACAAAGCGAACACGAGGCGCTGGCGACCAGGGAATCGATTTCCGGGAGCGGTGGCCGGGCCATCGCGCTGAAAGCGGATGTCGCAGAAGAATCTGACGTGCAAGCGATGACACTCGCTGTTGCTGACGCTTTTGATGGGATTGACTATCTGATCAACAATGCCGGCACTACCCGACAGCTTCGCTTTGAGGATATGGATGCCATTTCCAGCGACATTTGGGACGCGCTCATCGCAGTCAATGTGAAAGGGACGTTTCATTGCTGTCGGGCCGCTGCACCTTACCTCAGAAGGCGTCCCGGCAGTGCCATCGTCAACATTGGCAGCATAGCCGGCGAAACCGGTTGTGGGTCTTCACTGCCGTACGCGGTATCCAAATCAGCCGTTCACGGACTCACCAGATCACTCGCGCGTGCGCTGGCTCCAGCGATCCGGGTCAATTGCGTGACGCCCGGCGCAGTCGCAACAAGATGGTGGGCAGGGAATGAGGAAAAAATGCGAATGTTAGCGGGAAGTCTGGCCTTGCAACGGGTCTCCACTCCGCAGGACATTGCCGAAACGGCGTTGATGCTGCTTAAGGCAGAATCGATGACAGGGCAGATCATAAAAGTGGAAAATGGCCAGACGCTGAACTCGCGGAACCGTCGTTGTGAGGGTACGGGCGCGCGTAAATCCGGCCCGCTACCAGAGGGTCGGCGCTTGCCAGCTACAATAGACGCCCAATCAATGGCGGTGCGATCCCGCATCTGCGTGATGCTCACGTTCACTACATGACTAAGACCACGAGGCCGGACAAAGCGCGCCAGAGCCGCACCGAAGTAATGAACACCATTCGCCGCGCGGCCATTTCGGAGTTCAGCCAGCACGGTTTCGCGGGCGCTTCGACCCAGGCGATTGCGGAACGCGCGGGGCTCACCAAGTCGTCGCTCCATTACTACATTGCCGACAAGGAATCGCTCTACGCCGAAGTACTCGGCGACCTGATGGCAAGCTGGGCGCGGCTGTTCGAATTCGAGGGCGAGTCGGACGAGCCCGCCGAAATCCTCGCGCAATACATCCGCGAGAAGCTCAAGTTCACGTTCAAGAATCCCGAGCTTTCGCGTATTTTCACGACCGAACTGCTGAGCGGCGGTCATCGTCTCGCGCAGTTCTGGCCCGACGCGATTGCCAGCACGAACCGCAAGGTCGCGATGATCGAGGGCTGGGTGAAGCAAGGGCGCATCCGCACGCTCGACGCGCGCCTGCTCATCATGCACATGTGGGCGATGACCCAGTATTACGCCGACTACGCGATGCAGGCGGAGAAGATGCTGGACACCTCGCTGCGCTCCCGCAAGACCCAGGAGCACGTGCTCGAAGAACTCGTCGGCTTCGTGCTCGCGGGCTGCGGCATTGCCCGCGAGCACGCCGAAACGCCTGCTTCAAAATAGGGCGATGTCCCTGATCTGGCGCGCGGTGCCCCCGTCGGGTGCGCGCCAGAGTCGCTCTCGCAGAGCGGCCCGCACGCTCCGCCGCACGTCGATTTTCGCCGCAACTTCCCTGTAGCTATGCCTTTCTGGCGCTGCTTGAGCCGGGCCTCAAGCAGCTTGGCATGACCGTTGCTTATTGACCGAATGAACAAACCATTCGGTCAAATAAAAGCTCATGTCCAGCATCGTGCAGCGCCATCCCATCGACGTCGTGGTCACGCAGGCCACGAATCTCACCGGCGAAATCCGGCTGCTGCGCGTTTGCGCGGGCAATGGCACGCCGCTGCCGGCCTTCGAGCCGGGCGCGCACGTGATGGTCGAGGTCGCGCCCGGTCTCACGCGCGCTTATTCGCTGTGCAGCGATCCCGCGTTCACGGGTCATTACGACATCGCGGTCAAGCTTGAAACGCAGGGCCGCGGCGGCTCGCGCGCGCTGCACGCGGTCAACGTGGGCGCTCGTCTCACGATCGGCGCGCCGCGCAACCTGTTCGCGCTCGCGGGGCACGCGATGCATCATCTGCTGATCGGCGGCGGGATCGGAGCGACACCGCTGGTGGCGATGGCGCACCGGCTTGCGGCTGAAGGCGCGTCGTTCACGTTCGCGCAGTTCAGCCGCAGCGCGGCGCATCTGCCGTTTGCCGGTCTACTGCGCGAGGGGCCGTGGCAGGCGCAGGTGGCGCTGCATTTCGACGATGCACAGAGCGTCGATCTCGTAAGTCTGAGCGGTGCTCTGCCGTCGGGCACACACGTCTATTGCTGCGGGCCGGCTGGCTTCGTGCGCTGGGCGCGCACGCAATGCGCGAACGTGTCCGATGCGCAGTGGCACGAAGAGCGTTTCACCGCCGATGCGAATAGCGAAGCACGCGCGCGCGACACCGGGGCCGCGCCTGCGGAAACAGCGGCAGCGGCGACAACACAACTGATCCTCGCACGCACCGCGCGGCAAATCGCGCTGCAGCGCGGCCAGACATTGCTCGACGCATTGCGCGAACACGGCGTGGAAGTGGAAACCGCGTGCGAGCAGGGCATCTGCGGGAGCTGTGTGGTCGAATACAGCGAAGGCGAGCCGGTGCACGGCGACGCCTGCCTCGACGCCGCAGACCGTGAGAACCACGTAGCGCTCTGTTGCGGCGGCTGCCGGTCGGCATCGCTCACGCTGCAACTGTGACCGCGATGACGACCTCTCTCGTCACGACCATCACCGGCGCGCGTCTGCCGCGTTGGCTCCTGCCGCGCGACTGGCCGCAACGCGATGGCGCGCCCGCGCTGGCCACCATCGAAATCGAAGGGGGCGTGATCGGCGCGGTTCGATCCGATCGGCAAAGCGGGCCAGACAGAAGGCTCCCGAGCGGCGCGTCGATCGACCTGCAAGGCGCACTGGTTTTGCCCGCGCTCGTGGAAGCGCATGCGCATCTCGACAAGGCCTACACGCGCGGGCGCCTTGGTGCGCTGGCGCCGGGTCTGCTGCCCGCCATCGCCGCAATGCACGAAGACCGCGCGAACTGGACCGACGACGATCTGCTCCAGCGCGCCAATCGCGCGCTGGAGGCGGCGTGGTCGGCGGGTGTCACGCATCTGCGCACGCATGTCGACTGGTGGGACGCTGGCGCGCCGCGTGCATGGCAACTGTTCGGCGAACTGGCGCAGACGTGGCGTACGCGCATGCGCCTGGAGCGTGTCGCGCTTGTGCCGTTGCCGCTGTTCCAGAGTGCTGCCGCCGCGCGCTCCATCGCGTCCCAGATCGCGGCCAGCGATGACGCCGTGCTTGGCGCGTTCATCCACACCAGCAACTATGCGCGAGCCTCGCTCGATCATCTGATCGACGCGGCGGCTACGGCATCGCTGGCACTCGATCTGCATGTGGACGAAGAACTCGATGCTCACGCATGCGGCCTCGCCCACGTGGCGGCTCGCGCCGCGCAATGCACAGCGACGGGCGGGCTGCGGCGCATCGTGTGTTCGCATGCGTGTGCGCTTGCCGCCCAGGACGACGACGCGGCCTTCGCGCTGCTCGACCGCATGGCGCGCGTGCCGCTGGCCTTGATTGCGCTGCCCGCGACCAATCTTTTGCTACAGGATGCGCGCGCAGGCCGCACGCCGCGCCTGCGTGGACTCTCGCTGCTGCACGAGGCGCGCGCGCGTGGCATTCCGGTGCTGGTCGGCAGCGACAACGTGCAGGACGCGTTCTGTCCGCTCGGCACCTTCGATCCCGTCGACGCACTGCGTACCGGCATCCTCGCCGCGCAACTCGACGACCCGTTCGATAAATGGACCGACACGATCTGCCGGGCCGACTGGCTAGGCGACGCGCCCGACTCGCAGCCGACGCTGGTGGGTCGCCGCGCCGACCTCGTGGTGTTCGATACGGCTGAAGTGCACACCTGGCCTTCCTTGACCGCGCGCCGCGTGCTGCGCGCGTCGACCGACACGATCCTAAGGATCACTATATGAATCCGACTGCAACGACTTACCCGGCGAACCACGTCACCGTAGGCGCGGCGCCGCTCGCGCGCTACGCCGCGTATCGCCGCGCGGGCGACTTCCTGTTCCTGTCCGGCGTGATCGCCGTAAACCCGGCGGCGAACCTGATCGTGAAGGGCTTCGACGACATTCCGAGCGAAGCTGCGCAGCGCATTGGCCGCACGGGCGAGTTCTCCGCCGATATCAAGCTCGGCCCGGTGCTGGCGCAGAGCTGGTACGTGCTCGACAGCATTCGTCGCACGGTGGAAGGCGCGGGCGGCCAGATGTGCGACGTGTTCAAGCTCGTGCAGTACTTCCGCAATCTCGATCACTTCCCGCTATACAACCAGGTGCGCAAGCAGTTCTTTCCCGACGATCCGCCGGCTTCGACCGTCGTCGAAGTGAGCGCGATGCTGCCCACGCCCGACATCCTCATCGAAGTGGAAGCCACCGTGTGGCTCCCGCAGCGCTGACGCTTGCCCGCTTCATCCTCCACAACACGCCCCAAGGACACTCATCATGCTGCACGGTTACACCCCGCCCGAACGCTTTCTGCCTTACCTCACCTGGAACGATATCGACGCGTTGCCCGACCGCGAAAACACCGTGATCGTGCTGCCGGCCGGCGCGATCGAGCAGCACGGCCCGCATCTGCCCTGCGCGGTGGACAGCATCGTGGCGGCTGGCGTGGTGGGTCACGCGCTTGCGCGCGTCGATCCCAATGTGCCGGCCTATGCGCTGCCGCCGATCACCTATGGCAAGTCCGACGAGCATCTGCATTTTCCGGGCACCGTTACCTTGACCGGCGAACTGTTGCTGGGCACCACGATCGAGATTGGCGAATCGGTCTATCGCGCCGGCTTTCGCAAGCTCGTGATCGTGAATGCGCACGGCGGTCAGCCGCAGCCGCTCGAAATGGCTGCGCGCGAACTGCGCCTGCGTCACGGCGATTTCGTGATCATCGTGCGCTCAGCCTGGAGCGTGCCGCACGAAGAGCACTTCATGTCCGACGCGGAACGCAAGCTGTCGATGCATGCGGGCCACGGCGAATCGGCGCTGCTGATGGCGCTTGCGCCCGACACCGTTCATATGGACCGCGCCGTCGCCAACATGCCCGAGCCGTTCCCGTGCCCGACGCTATCGAGCGGCCGTCCCGCTGCCGCGTGGTGCGCGCGCGACTTCGGTCCGAGTGGCGTGATAGGCGATCCGCGCGGCGCGACGCGCGAGCAGGGTGAACTGCTGCTCGAACAGCTGAGCACGAGCTGGGCGAAGGCGATCGGCGAGGTGCACCGGATGCGCTGGCCGGAGCGCGATGCGCAGACCTGGGCGCGCCAGCAGTTTCGCGGCGATGTGCAAGGCCGCACTTGAGCGCAACGAAACCGGATACCGCAACAGCGGGCGTACGGCGCGCCGCGCGAGCACGCCGCCGCGCCGTTACAACGAGGGGCAATCATGAATCACTTTCCTAAGCGGCTTCGGAAGGCCGCACGACACCCGCGCGCCGCCTTGCGGCGAAGCCTGCGCCTGCACGCGGCGTACCTCGCGTGCGCGCTTGCGGCCGGTGCCGCCGGTGTGACTGGCGCGCACGCGGCCACGCCGTTTACGCTCGTCACGAACTGGTATGCGCAGGCCGAGCACGGCGGCTTTTATCAGGCGCAAGCCGAGGGCCTCTACAAGTCAGCGGGGCTTGACGTCACGCTGCGCATGGGCGGCCCGCAAGTGAACGCGGTGCAACTGCTGGCGGCGAATACCGCGCAATGCATCATCAGCGACGATATCTCGACGATGAACGCGCGGGCGCACGGCGTGCCGGTCAAGCTCGTCGCGACTTCGTTCCAGCACGATCCGACCGTGCTGATAGCACATGACGATGTGCCCGACCTTAAGGCGTTGCGCACGCGCACGTTGCTGGCGTCGAGCAATGCGTACGCGAGCTGGCTGCCGTGGGCGAAGTCGACGCTGGGCTTCAAGGACGACCAGGTGCGTCCCTACACCTTCAATCTGCAGCCCTTCATGTCGAGTGACAAGATCGCGCAACAGGGCTATCTCACGTCCGAGCCGTTCGCGCTCGCGCAGGCGGGCGTGAAGTTCAAGGTGTTCGCGCTCAGCGATGCGGGCTATCCGCCATACGGCAACGCGATCGCGTGCCGCAGCGACGTGATCGCGCAGCATCCGGACGAGGTCGCGGCCTTCCTGCAGGCTTCGATGCAAGGCTGGAAGGACTATCTGTCGAATCCGGCCGCAGGCAACGCGCTGATCCGCAAGGAGAACCCGAACATGAGCGAGGCACAGCTCACGTGGGCGGTCGGTCAGTTGAAGTCGAGCGGGCTCGTCATGGGTGGCGACGCGGTGAAGGGCGGCATCGGCGTGATCACGGAGCTCCGTCTGAAGGCGAGCTGGAACATGGCCGTGAAGCAGGGGCTCATCGACAGCAAGGCCGTGCGGCTTGATCAGTTCTACACCACGAGCCTCATCACGCGTCATCCGGTGCTGCCATGAGTAGCGCGACAGTTGAGTGCGCAACGCTGGTCGAGAGCGCCGCTGCGGCGCAGGCGAGCCCGTTCGCGGTCGAGGCGCTTTCGGCGGAGAAGGTCTATCCGAATGGCACGCAGGCGCTGCGGCCGGTCGATCTGCGCGTGAAGGAGGGCGAGTTCGTCACGCTGCTGGGGCCGTCCGGTTGCGGCAAGAGCACCTTGCTGAAGATGGTAGCGGGACTGATCGAGCCGAGCGACGGGCGCCTGCTGTTGTGGCGCAAGCCCGTCGCGCAGATGGCGCAGAGTTCGCGCACGCTCTCCTACGTGTTTCAGGAGGCGACCCTGATGCCGTGGCACACCGTGGCGCGCAACGTGCGGCTGCCGCTCGAACTCATGGGTGTCGCGCGTAAGGAAGCCGACTATCGCGTGCGCGACGTGCTTGCGCGAGTGGGCCTCGCGGGATTCGAAGACGCGTTGCCGCGCGAATTGTCCGGCGGCATGCAGATGCGTGTGTCGATTGCGCGCGGCCTCGTGGTCAAGCCGAATCTTCTGCTGATGGACGAACCGTTCGGCGCGCTCGACGAGATCACGCGCAATCGCCTCGACAGCGACCTGCTCGAACTGTGGCAGCGCGAAAAGCTCACGGTGATGTTCGTCACGCATTCGATCCACGAAGCGGTCTTTCTCTCGCAACGCGTCGTGGTGATGGCCGCGCGCCCGGGGCGCGTGGTGGACGACGTGGCGATAGACGAACCGTTTCCGCGCACCGCGGCGTTTCGCGTGTCCGCGCGCTTCAGCGAATACGCGATGCATTTGCATGACCGGCTCGTGCAGGCGAGCGGCGATCAGGAGAGGCAGTCATGAGTTCATCCACGCTCGCGCGGCGCATGCCGCTCATGCAGCGGCCGGACGTGCAGCGCGCGGCGATTCCCGCGCTGCTGGCCGTAGCATTGCTGCTGGCATGGCAGACGGTATCGGTCGTGGGCCATGTGCCGAGCTATCTCGTGCCATCGCCGCTGGAAATCTTCACGACGCTCGTGCACGACTGGGCTCTGCTGGGCGCGTCGCTGCTGTTCACGCTCAAGATCACGCTGCTGTCGTTTTTCACGGCGGTGGTGGTGGGCGTGCTGCTCGCGTTCGTGTTCGTGCAGAGCCGCATGATCGAAACCGCGCTGTTTCCGTACGCGGTGCTGCTGCAAGTCACGCCGATCGTGGCGATTGCGCCGCTCATCATCATCTGGGCGCAAAACACGACGCTGGCACTGGTGATTTGCTCGACGCTGGTTGCGGTGTTCCCAATTATCTCGAACACCACGCTCGGCTTGCGCAGCGTTTCGCCGGGGCTACTCGCGTATTTCCGGCTGCAACGCGCGTCGCGGCTTCAGGTGCTGCTGCGTCTGCGCGTGCCTTGCGCGCTGCCGTTTTTCTTCGGAGCACTGCGCATTGCCGGCGGTCTCGCGCTGATCGGCGCGGTCGTCGCGGAGTTCGTGGCGGGTACGGGCGGCAGCAACACGGGCCTCGCGTACCAGATCCTGCAGGCCGGTTATCAGATGAATATACCGCGTCTTTTTGCGGCGCTCGTGTTGATCTCCCTTGTCGGCATTGCGCTATTCGCGTTGATGTCGCTGCTCTCGACACTCGCGATCGGCCGCTGGCACGAAAGCGAATCCGAGCGCGCCGCTTGAGCGCGCCCACTCAATGGACAAAACGATGACAACATACTCGACCCGCGTCGACGCATTACGTTCGACGCTAGACACGCTTGCCTGGACTGTCTCTCCTGTGCACGTCAAGCGCCTGTCGCGCGACTTTCACTGGTTCAGCCCGGTGCTCAAGCGCGCGCTCGAAGACAAGGTGGCCGACGCCGTCGTCACGCCGCGCAACGAGGCGGAACTGCGCGACGTGGTGAGCGCTTGCGCCCGTGAGGGCGTGCCGCTCACCGTGCGTGGCGGCGGCACCGGCAACTACGGTCAGGCCGTGCCGCTCGAAGGCGGCGTGGTGATCGACATGACCTCTTGCGATGAACTGCTGTGGACGAAGGACGGCGTCGCGCGTGCGCAGGCCGGCATCCGCCTCGCGGCGCTTGAAGAACGACTCGCGCCCGCCGGTTGGGAACTGCGCTGCATGCCTTCGACGTTTCGCATCGCGACGCTCGGCGGTCTGCTGTGCGGCGGCTTCGGCGGAATCGGCTCGATCAACTATGGACCGCTGGCTGCTTCCGGCACCATTCTGGCCGTGCGCATCATGACTGTGGAGCCGCAGCCGCGTACGCTTGAATTGCGCGGGCACGAAGCGCTCGCGTTCGCGCATGCCTATGGCACCAACGGCATCGTGCTGGAGGTCGAACTGGCGCTGGCGCCGGTCCAGCAGTGGGACGAGTATCTGCTAAGCTTCCCCGATCACGCGAGCGCGTTCTCGTGCGCGAAGGCGCTGGCCGATTCGCCCGCCATCGCGAAGCGCAACGTCGCGTTGTTCTCGAATCAGGTGCAGCGCTATTTCAGCAAGCTCGCCGGGCATCTCGACGCGCAAGCGCACGCGGTCATCGCGGCGCTTGCCCCTTCGGGACGCGAGCCGCTGCGGGCGTTGGTGAGCGCGCACGGCGGCACGCTCGCGTGGCATCAGGACGGCATCGCGGCGCGCGCCAGCCAGCACACCTTGCTCGAGTACTGCTGGAATCACTCGACGCTGCACGCGTTGCGCGACGACAAGGCGATCACCTATCTGCAAACGGCTTACACCTATGGCGAAGAGCGCGAACAGATCGAAGCAATAGAACGTGCGGCGGGCAGCGAGGTGCTGTGTCACCTGGAGTTCATTCGCGACATGCAAGGGCGCGTTGTCTGCGTTGGCCTGCCGTTGATCCGTTATACGACCGACGAGCGCCTGGCCGAGCTGATTGCGCTGCACCGCGCGTACGGCGTGACGATCAACGATCCACACGTCTTCACGCTGGAGGACGGCAAGCACGGCGGCTCGCTTGACGTCGGGATCGTCGCGGCCAAGCGCGCTTACGATCCCGGCAATCTGCTCAACCCCGGCAAGGTGCGCACGATCGGGGCCTGATGCGGGTCCTGATCACGTCCTGACTGCGCCCGCGTTCGCGCAAGCGACCCCTGATCCACATTCTTAGATCATTACACGCTACTCAATCACATGAAGATCTCTGCGCCAACAAATAAATTCGCACTACTATGCAGGATAGTCACGACAACGACAGCCGTCGCGATCGCGGGGGTGTCAGCTCAGGCACGTGCCCAGGCTTCCGCCACAACCGTTCCCGGCGATACTGCTACGCCCGCGAAACCCGCGACTCCATCAGCGAAGGGCGCGCGCAACGCGGCCGCCGCGGCCGCCGTGCAGGACAAGGCGAAAGCAGGCGGCGACACCCACGGGCAGGCCACCACGCCCACGGTGCCGGAAGCGCAGGCTGAAGTGAAGCCGCCGTCGGCGGCGCAGTTGGCGGGCTCGAACGAGGCCACCTCGCTGCTTGAAGCGTTCACCAAGGGTCATTTTTCCGGGGATTTCCGCACCATCTACTTCTCAACGCACAACGCGTTCTTTTCTCCCGGAGTCAATCAGGACACCATCAGTTACGGTGGCAAGCTCGGCTTCACGACCGCATCTCTTTACGGCTTCACGGCGGGTGTGAGCGGCTTCATTCAGCGCGGCATCAATCACTCCGATAACCCGGCGAAGGTCGACGGTTATCTCGGCCCGAATCTGCTGGCGATGGGCGAGGCGTATCTGCAGTACGAGGGGCACGGCTTCAAGATTGTGGGCGGCAATCAGCAACTCGACGTCCCGTTCGCTTCGACATACGACTGGCGGATGGCGCCGGAGTTGTTCCAGGGCGTGTCTGCGCGCTACGGCGACAGCAATGACTTCGTGCAGGCGTTCAAGATGTTCCGCTTCAAGTCGTACATCTCCGATTCGTTCACGAAGCGCACGACGTACAACTCGGACTTCGACTCGTACTCGACGATCGGGAATGAAGAGACGAATGGCTTCTGGGGCGTGGGGGCAGGTCACAAGTGGGCTTTCCAGCCCGTGACACTCACTGCGCAGGGCTGGTTCCAGACCTATCAGGACTACGCGAAGCTGACTTACGTGGAAGGGCAGGTGATTCGCAGCGATGGACTGATCAGGCCGTTCGTGGGCCTGCAGGCTTTCCGTGAAACGGGCGACGGACGCGATCTGCTCGGCAACGTGAACAGCGAAGTATGGGGTGCGCAGTTCGGTATCAAACGCAATTCGCTGACGCTGAGCTTCGGCTACAACCGCATCGTGCCGCACGCGGACTCGTATCTGAATGGCGCACTCGTGACACCCTATGCGCACAACGTTTCATCGGGACCCTTGTTCGCGCAGCCATTTCTCAGTAGTACGCAGGATTTGGGCGCGGGCAATGCGTACGCAATCGACATCAACGGTGCGCCAATGGGGCATTGGTTCATCGGCGCGCGCTACTCGTTTATGGACCTGAAGTCGAGCGCGACGGCGGTGAGCCTCGATCAGTCGGAGTACTTGTTCTACGCGATCTATAACTTCACGGGAAAACTCAAGGGGCTGAGTATCGCCGACTTTATTGCGTTGCAGTCTTCGCCGGAAAAGTCCGCCAGATTCATTCAGAACCGCTTGACGTTGGAGTATGCGTTTGGGGGGTGAAGAAGTTTGTTTGAGGTTAGTGTGGGGCGGCATTGTCTGCGTATTTTGTTTCGGCTTTATCGCCGCCTCACGGCTATCCCACTCCTTCCAGGTAACACCGCTAAGGCGCGAAGTGGGCACGGGTGCAGCGTCGGGCGCCGTTCGTTTCAGGGAGCCGAGGTGGTCGTGTGGAGGAATGGAATACCCGCCTGGCTACCTGTCCTCTGTTACGTGGGGATACGCCAGGGTTCTCGAAAACGATGAGGCCATGAGGCTGGCTGCTCGATGCGGCCGAATGCGTGATCTACGAGAGGGGATTTGCAGCCGGGACTCTCGACGAAATCGCCCGGCGCGCAGGCGTTACACGAGGCGCACTATACGGCCACTTCCGCGGTAAGCTGGCGATGCTCGATGCCTTGTTTGCTGATGCTGCACATCCGCTAGATCCATTTGCGGTCAACCTTCTTGCCTGTCAGGATCGTCCATTCGAGCAATTTATCGAGGAAATCGAGCTGGACGCCGAACCGATTTTCAGCCGCTTCATAGAGGCGATCCGCCACTCCGAATTGTCGATCGAGGAAGGGCTGCACCGTGCAATCTGCGATGGCTCGCATGATTCAGTCGGCTTTGAACGGGCTGTTGCGCCTCCGGGTGATGAATGTCGGCGCAACAAATCTATCAGATGCCGAGGTGAGAGCAATTGTGCGGCCCTGATGAAGTAGGGCGCTTGGCACCGGGACGGTTTGCCGTGCCTGCCAGTTCGAAGATCCCGCTTCAGGTTTCGGCGTTCACGAACCTGGCGTCCGACTCGGCCGACTGCAACGCGCGGTATTTTCCGAGTGAGACGATGAGTAGGCTCGCGACGAGCAGCACCGCCGGCGCAAGTCGAAGCGGCATCTCGTAGTTACCATTCTGGTCGAAATAGCGGCCGGCCAGAAGTGGTCCAATCACGGCACCAGAGGCATAGCCGGCGAATGCGATTCCATAGTTCAGGCCGAAACGACGCATGCCCAGATAGGCGCGAACGAGATAGGAAAGAAGGTCACCTTCGACGCCGATTGCCAAGCCGATGCAGGCGCACGCGAGCAGAGCGGACTGCAGGGATACGGCGTTCAGGAGCAACAGGTATCCCACCGCCCCGGCGAGAAAGAACGCAGAGCCAACAAAAGGCGCGTGAAACCGGTCCATCAGGATACCTGCAAGAAGACGGCCCAAAAGGATGCCGATACCGATGAGCGACGCGCAATGCGCGGCTTCCTCGGCAGACAAGCCGCGTTCCGTCAATAGAGCCGGCAGATGCGGATTGAGAGAAAGTGTCGCGCTGGATGCGAGAAAGGCGACGGCGAATATGATGCCAAGCTTGAGCGTCGAAAACGCGGCGCCCCCTGCAAGGCCGTCAACGAAATGACCCTGACGCGGGAGGGCGCGAGGCGCCGACTTGCGTTCCCTGATCAGCAGGCAGGCAAGCAGTGAACCGGCAAGCGACACGCATGCGATGACCTGATAGGCGTGGCGCCAGTGAAGCGCGCCGATCAGATGCTGTGTCGCTGTGGGCGCCGCCGCGGCACCTATACCAAGGCCGATCATGGCGCAGCCGGTCGCGAGACCGAGACGTCTGTCGAACCACTGTGGAAGGATCGCGAGGTAGCCGAGGACGGACGTCGCGGCTCCGGTCACACCGATGAACAATGACAGTGCGACCCAGGATCCTGGGTCGCCACGCTGCAGACTCATGCAAGCGACGGCGAGGCTGAACAGGATGGCAGACGTGAGAATGACACGCCGCACGCCGAAGCGGTCCATCAGCATCCCGATAAACGGGCTCGCAGCCGCGAGCCCACCCATCGACGCTGCATACGATAACGCGGCCTGTTCCCGTGTCCAGTGGAACTCACGCAGGATCGCGGGAGCGAAGACACCCGCGGTTGCGTTGAATACCGGTGCGTAGCCGATTGCCATGCCAATCGCCGCACCGGCGACAATCGCGACGAGTTGTGTCTTGCTGGGTTCATTGCAACCTGCCGGTTCGACAGGCGCTACCGGTGCAATGGGTGCTACGGTCATGAATGTCTCCTCAAGGCTCTCTGCCGGCGTGGCTCTCTGGCCGTTCTCGCCGCCTGGATGATGGACGCTGGGTGCTCAGTCGCTAACTGGATCAGTCGAGACCGCGACGATCACCGAGATACGCGCCTGCACCCTGAAGTTGAGGTTTGAGTCCGAGCCGTTTGAGCATCTGCCGAACCGTACACGCGGCCGTCGACGCGACCGGGATGCCCAGCGCCTGTTGAGCTTGTTGCAGTGCCGGCAGTGAGGGCATCTGGACGCACGCTGACAGCACGACCGTGTCGACTCCGCGCACGTTCAGGCGCTTGACGTCGTCGATCAGCCTGAGCGGATCGCGCGCCCCCACGTCCAGGTTGTCCTCGATCGAAAAATTGATGGCATCTTGAACTTCGATATCTTCTGCTTCGATGTAGTCGATGACGCGACGGGTCAGGGCATCGCTATAGGGCGCCATGAGCGCAATGCGCTTCGCGCCGAAGCTCTTGAGTTCGTCGACGAGCGCACCTGCGGAGGTCATGACTTCCGGCTTCGCTCCTTGTGTGCCTATTGCATCAAGGAGCGCCTGCGCAGCAATGCGATGATAGCCGTGACCCATGCACATGATGGCGACCAGGCATGCGGTGCTAAGCACGTCGACGCGCGCGTCGGCAAGCTCGACTGCGCAACGCCCCATGTCGCGATTCATGTTTTCCAGCTCTTCGGCCACCACCTTGTGCATGCGTACGCGGCTGGAGTGAAATGTGAATGCGTGCTCGGGATGATCCTGCATGTATGACGCGAACATCGCGGGAATTTCCTTTTCCATGGTGATGTTCGAACTGGGCACGATTTGCCCGATGCGGTAGTTCATTTTCTGTTTACCTCGTTTTGTCGGCGCGCGTATAGTGGGTCAGCGTTGCACGGAGTGGCGCCGGAATCTCCCTGCTTTCTCGCACATGGGCATGGACGCAGATTGGCGAGAAGCGGGCACTGAAGATGGGTTCGCCCCCCGGGCGTCTGCCTTCGCAATGAAAGTCGAAGCTGCGCGTGCGTATGTCGCCTACGTAGCATTCGAGGTCGACCACGTCGTTGGGCCAGAGCGTGCCGGAAAAGTCAAACGTCATGCCGCGGCAAGGCAAGCCCACGCCGTATTGCTGACCGAGCGACTCGCCCGAACCACCGGCGATGTGATCCTGGAACAGCGCGAGCGCGCTGAGCAGAAACTCCGGAAAACGCCCCGTGTAGGCGACGCCAGCGGGATCGCAGTCGCCCCATCGCACCGTACGTCGAACGACGAATGGCGAACAGCTCAGTACATATTCGTAGCTTTGCGTCATTGCAGTGCCTCGCCAGCGGGTATCGCGCCAGCGCTCGCCAGTTCCTGCATCAGCGCGGGATACTGCTCGCGCAGGCGAGCGATGTCGACGCGGCCCGTACGCGTCATGAACTGGTAGACGAATTCGTGCGGCGTGTACGTCTGCATCCACGCGCGTATCTGCTCATACCAGTCATACGAGGCTTCCGAAGCGCCGATCAGGCGGTCCTTGGATTCGCGACGCGTATTCACGTAGGTTTGCAGCGCTGCAGGCACGTCGGCAGGGTGGGCGGCGATGGCCTGCGCGAGCGCAATGGAGTCTTCCATGGCGATGCGCGTACCCGAGCCGATCGAAAAATGTGCGCTGGCCAGTGCATCGCCGATCAGCACGCGTTTGCCGCTGTACCAGTTCGCGTTGCGGATTACCGGAAACTGCCGCCAGATCGAGTTGTTCGATACGAGGCCATGGCCGTCGAGTTCAGGCGCGAAGACGCGTTCGAACAACTCGCGCCGCTCGTCGGCGTTCGCACTTTCGAGCCCGAGTTCGCGCCAGGTCAGGTCGTCACATTCCGCGACGAAGGTGCTCATGTGTTCCGAATACGGGTAATAGTGCGCGACGAAGTAGCCGCCGTTGTATTGCCGGAACACGAGCGCCGGGCATGCAAATGCCTTTTGCACGCCAAACCAGGCGAAATGATTCGTCAGATCGCGGCGAGTGGTGCCGAAGCCGACTTCCGCGCTTGCGCGAACCAGCGAGTTGATGCCGTCCGCGCCCACCACGATGTCCCCCTCGAGCGCGTCGATATCGAGCACACGCGCGCACCAGGTTGCGCGAATGCCAAGGCGTGCAGCGTGCGCTTGCAGGATCGACAACAGTTCCAGCCGGGCGATCGCGCCGCCGCCCTGACCAGGCCGTTGTATCGTGATGGGTGTATCGTCGCTCACGATGGTCTGTTGCGTGCTGAACGTCATCGCCTTGACGAGGTCGGCACAAACGTCGGGCGCGGCGTCGCTGAGTCGCGCGAGACCGGTATCAGCGAGCACGACGCCGAAGCCGAACGTCGCGTCGGGCGCGTTCTGTTCGAACACTTCGACGGTGACGTCCGGTGCCTGGCGCGCCAGCAGGATCGCGAGGAAAAGACCCGAGGGGCCGCCGCCTACGATATCGATTTTCATGGCTGCACCATCGGGCTGATCACGAGACGGTCTGCATCGAACTGTTCGATGCGGCCAGCAAGGCCGCCCGTGAGCGCGCCGTACCAGAGCGCGGGCTTGAAGCCGAGCGCCTTGCGGTTGAACGTCAGGCCGGGATTGCCGTCGATGCGGATATAGCCGCCGTGCGTCACTGTGCGATAAGCGTCTGACTGACGCGCCGCGTCCACGAGCGGGCGGAATTCGGGGACGTCAAGGACGAACACGGAAGCAACGCCAGCCGCGGCCGAACCGTCGAGCTGGCTTGCTTTGCGTTGCCAGACTGGATCGATGGAGCCGAATGCTTCGCCGCGCGCCGCGAGACGCTCCATTTCAATGGCGGCTTCGATTGTGCGGCTCGCATCGCCACTGTCCGCCGAATCGAACGGGCGGGTCTGGTAAGTGATCTCGATTGGGTAGCCATTCGGGTCGTTGAAGTAGATCGACTCGATCACTTCATGGCGTACCTGATAGCGCATTTCGATCCCCGCCTGCTCGACGCGAGCGCGCCATTCAGCCAGTTCGACGGCATCGGCGACCTGCCAGGCCGTGTGCGTGGCGCGAACCTGATAGTGGTCGCTCGGCGCGAGCCAGTCGGGCCGTTCCGTGCCGATGTAGTAGAAAAACGCGATCGTGCTGCCGTTGCCGCTATCGAAAAAGAAGTGGAGGAAGTCGGCGTGATCGGCCGGACCCCAGCCTCGCGCCGAGATGGCGTGCACGAGCGGCAAGCCGAGCAGATCGCGATAGAAATGCACGGTTTCCTCGAGCTTCCAGGTCGGGCGTGCCGTGTGATGGACGCCACGCAGAACGGGGCCAGCGAAAAGGGACGGGGCGACGGCTTGATTCATGACTTGACCTCTGTGGCAGTACGGATTGCGCCTTCGTTCTGGAGGCGCTCGATCAATTGTTTGCGCAGTAGCACCTTGCTGAGCTTGCCGGACGCGGTAACGGGAAACTCCGCAATCAGTTCGAGCCGCTCCGGCCATTTGAATTTGGCCAGACCTTCGGCCTGCAAAAAGGCAGTGAGATCGGCGAGCGTGAGGCCGGATCCGACCGGGTCAGGGACAACGAACGCGCAGACCCGCTCGCCATAAACCGGATCGGGCATACCGACGACAGCCGAAGCATGCACAAGCGGGCAGCGATTGATGACATTCTCGAGTTCTTCCGCATTGATCTTCTCGCCGCCGCGATCGACGACGTCCTTGGTGCGGCCGCGGAAAAAGAAGTAGCGCTTGCCGTCGATGACCTGCGCCATCATCAGGTCGCCAGAACGGTAGAAACCGTCGGCGGTAAAACGATGGACATCGTCCTTTTCGGACTTGTAGTAGCCGCCGATCGTGTACGGTCCGCGAAAGAGCGCTTCGCCAGTTTCACCGTCGGGCACTTCCGTTTCACTGCCGATCTCGACAATCTTCACTTCGTCCCACGCCGAAACCGGACGGCCCACGGATTCGTCGAGCGCATAAGCGGGGTCGCCTTCCTGTGCGAACATGATCACGCCTTCGGTCATGCCGAAGATGTGGTAGCAGGGGGAGCCGAGCATCTCGCGCAAGCGCGGCGCGTTCTTCGGACCCATCAGTTTGCGTCGGGCCTTTGTTTCGGGCGTGGCGCGCTTCAACTGTTCTGCCACGCGCTGGAGGATTGGACCCGCGAGGCCGAACCAGGTCGGCTCATAGCGTTCCACCACCGCCGAGAGCGTTTCCGACGAGATGTCGGGGCACACGGTTACGCGCCCGCCTGCGAGCAGGATGGGACCGAAGAAACACACCATGTTCATGTTGTGCATGAACGGTGTAGGCATGAAGAGCACGTCGTCGCCGGTATAGCCGTTCCACGCCGCGACAGCCTGCATGTTGTAGAGATATTCGTTGTGAAAGCGCGGAATGATCTTGGGCACGCCCGTGGTGCCGCCCGAGAGTTGAAACACCGCGGCCTGAAACGGATCGTCCTCGATGCGCGCGAGCCGGTCATGAGCCTCATTCGCGCTCATGCCGTCGATGAGCGACCACAGCGTGAGCGCCTCGCCTCGCTGCGTGCCGCGCGCCTGCACCGTGATCTTCAGCGAGGGCACATGCGCGCGCATTTCTGAAGCAAAAACGATGTCGTCAAACTTCGCATCATCGCCTTGCACTACGTGAATCGTTGCTGCGCAGAGATTGCCGAGATACTCGATTTCATGCTTGCGAAAGGCCTGAAGCGCACACAATGGAATGAGCGACGCCTTGAGGCAACCGATGAACGCGATCAGCAATTCATTGCAATTGCCGCATTGCAGGATCACACGGTCGAGCGGTTGCGCGCCGCGCTTGAGCAGAGCAGCGCCGAACCGGTCAGTGAGATCGTCGAACTGCGCGTAGGTAAGCTCTGCCTCGGGTCCGACCAGCGCGAGTTTTTCCGCATGTTTCGCGAATGCCTCGCGCAGCGCCGAAGTTAGCGACTGTGTGCCCAGTACGCCAGCTTTGAGATATTCGCGCAATCTTGCTTCATCGGGGTAGCGCACGCCGGGCAACGTCACTTTCGGCCGGATTGTCTGTTGATCCAATATTGTCTCCATCATGATGTTGTTGTCTGATGTAATCAGTCGGTGTCGAATCTCACGCTCAGCCATTCGACGATATGGCGGGACGCAATTTCGCGCCCCGAGGGCTCTCCGCGAGCCAGCGCCATGCCGTGATGATTGCCACGCACGCGAATGCGAGTTTTGTCGGCAGCACCCAGTTTTTCAAAGAGTTCTTCGATATCCTTAGGGAATGCGCATTGATCGCCCGTATATTCGAGCAGCAGCGTAGGCGCGACGATAGACGCGGCGCAGTGCTCGAATGAGGCGAGGGATGAAAGGCCAGACCAGGTCGACAGCCACGATTCCGGGGTGACCACGCGTGCGAACGCAACGCTGCCCCAGTTGGATACGAACGGATCGTTTCCCCACAGCGAACCGGCCTGGCGATCGGAGCTATCGAGCGAGGGGTCCCAGGCCCGCAGGTCGGCGTCGGTTCGCCAGACCTGAAAGATGGGCGCGTGGGCGGCGAGCCGTCGGTCTGCCGGCGTGGGCGCATCGCCTTTAAGGCGCCGCCGCGCAGCCTGCTTTCGTTCGATTAACTGCCTGGCGAAATCGTCGAGACGTTGTGCGCGCCTTATTTGCGCTGCCCGATAGCGCTCGATGAATTCGCTGGCGTAGCGGGCTGTCCGCGTGTGCGGGTCATAGCCGTTATCAGACGAAAACGGATCCAGCGTGGGATCGACGGAAAGCGGGTCGTTTTCGTCGACCACACTCGCATCGAGGCTATTGAGCAGGATCGTGCCCTGACCCGGATGTGGGGAGACAAGAATGAAGCCGTCGGCGAGCGGCAACTCCGCTTCGGCGAGATTCACAGGCCGGCCCGCTGGCGTGCGTGCAAGGCGTTCCGCCGGCGCCAGTCGCGCCTGCTGGTTGTAGAAGGCGTACAGCGCGCCGCCTCCCGAGTTTCCAAGCAGCACGACGTCACGGTAGCCAAGCGTGCGCAAATGTTGCATGCCCGCTGCTACGTCAAGCAACGCAATCTCGTGTTCGAGCCGCAGATCGTTGCCGATCGAACGGGGCCCCTGTACCCAGCATGCACAGCCTGCATCGAGCACAGCCGGGACCAGGTAGTGGGCCACCGACATTTCGCGCGGATGCATGATCGACACGACCGTCTTTTCGTCTCCTGTGGCCGTGAAAAGAAACCCGAGTGTCTTTTGCCCATCGGCGGTTTGCAGCGAGTAGGGCGTGACACGATACGGGCGACGCATGAGCTCCGGATCCCAACTGGCGCCGCGCAAACCGGCGGTCACGACTGGTCTTTCCCTCTGTTCCACATCTCCTCCAATAAAAATTTGAACTTGATGTCAATCAGGTTAAGAATTAATTGAGATAGTGTCAAATAAAATTTGGAGGTAGACTGTTGGTACTTTCCCGAGCGATAACTTGATCGATGACTGCACGTACCACCTTGAAACCGGAAATGGCCGAACCAGCGCCGCCACGCCGTCGCGGACGACCGCCGAAAGCGGCCGCGCCCATCGGCGCCGAGTCGCTGTTGTCGCGTAACGTCATCATTGAGCGTGCGAGTGAGATGGTAAAAGCCATGCCGCTCGATCAGGTGTCGATGGTGCAACTGGCCAAGGAGTTCGGCGTGGCACCGGGGCTGATCCACTACTATCTGGGTAGCCGGGACGACTTGATCTCCGGCGTGCTGAACCGCTATTACCGGCTGCGTCTGGAAGCGCTCCCAGCCTTGACGGGCAACTGGCGCGCCGATGTCGAAACCATTGCGCGTAGTTCGTTCGCGATGGCGCGCGAAATGCCCGGCGTGAACCTCTACGTGGCGTCGCACAACCGCTTCCGTCTGTTCCAGTCGGTTGCGCCCGGCGAGATTGACTACGGGATGGCGTTGTTCAATCACATCACCTCCGCGTTTCTGCAGGGCGGGTTTTCCGCGGAGCGTGCCGCGCTCGCGTATCACTTGTTGGCGCAGTACCTGCTCTCTTCGAGCATTTCGGCAGCGGGGCGCCAGTCGCCCTCGGAGCATTCAGACTTTCTGCGCGGCAAATTCGGCGAGGTCTCCGACGACCGCTATCCCGCCGCGAAGATAGTTGGTGCGGCGTTCTCGGAGTTGGGCGCGGAACTCGCTTTCGACGAAGGCCTCAAGCTTCTGCTCAACGGTTTCGGCGACTGGCTCGGGGGTAACGTACGGATCGATACAAGGCGGCGCGAATCGCGCTCGCCCCGCAAGGCGCGCGGGGCGGATGCTGGTTGAAGCCTCAGAACTTGTGGCGGATGCCGAGGCGTACGCCTATCTGCTTGTCGATGGTCGATGGGCTGAAACCGGCAATCGATGCTACGGCGCTCTGGCCCAGGGAATCGGTGCCCATTGCGCGTTGGAGTACGGTCAGCAGATAGAGGTCGGTGCGCTTTGAGAGAAAGTAATCGGCACCAAGGTCAAGTTGGAGATACTTCGCGCCGTCGTCGCCCTGTACGGAATTGCGATGGGTGTAGTCGATGCCGGTCGCGAGCTGGAGGAAAGGCGTAACGCTGCAGCGCACGTTGAAGTCAAGGCTGGTGAATATGGCATCGCCGCTGTAGTGGAGCGGGTTCGGACCCGAAGCAGAGCCAAGATTATCGAAGCGCGTGTTGGTGGCAGCCAGCGAGAAGACCGCGCCGCCCAGCGTATATGACGCTCCTGCGCCGATGATTTCGAGCGTCTTCGCGGAAGCGTAGCCTGCATATACCGGATACGACTGTGGGCTCGTCGCCGAACCTGAGGAGCCTATATTGTTCGCCGTCGCCGTACCCTTGTTCGGCGTGTTGCCGTAAAACGAAACGTTGGGGTCCCGTGCGTTCAGGTAGCCGGCTCCGAAGGCAAACGCGCCGCCCGTGTAGCCGGCGCCCAGTGCCCAGATCTGATTCTGTGTTGTATTGCCCGCTACGCCGCCAAAGCTGTAAAGCGCGCCGGCGCTGAAACCACCGAACTTCGCTGTGGTGACCTTGACCGAGTTGTTGATGCGGTTGGTGTTCGTCAGATTGTCGAGATCGTCGGGGTGCGCGCCCATGTAGCCTGCCCAGGAACCGGCGGCCGCAAACGGCTGTACGGATTCAATCAACGGGTCATACTGCCTGCCTGCCGTGATCTTTCCGAATGCATTCGATAGCCCGACATACGCTTGCCGGCCGAATTCGTCGCCTCCCTGCGCGAGTGCGCCGCTGTTGGCGAGAAAGCCGTTTTCCAGCACAAAAATGGTACTCAGTCCGCCGCCGAGATCTTCGGTGCCACGCAGGCCCCAGCGGCTGCCGCTCATTCCCGTCGCATGCGCGTCGGTCAGGGCGAACTGCGCGCCGCCCGCACGCTTTCCACCCGTAACGGTTGTCTGCGCACTATTTGTGAAGCTGAGGCCAAGATCGATGATTCCGTATAACGTCACGGAACTCTGCGCGTGCGCAGATGTGGTAACAAACACGGCAAAGGAACATAGAACCACGTGTCTCCGAAGCATGCTGCATCTCCATATATATAGTTATCCGAATTGTGTTTTGTGGTGCCATGCCGATGTCATGGCGTCTTTGAGATTATTTTGAGACTATCTCAAATACACGCGCAAAATCTAGCACATTTGAGACTACTGTCAATAATTTCGGTGGCGCTCTAGGGCGTCGTTTACCCGTACGGGTCAAGAGACCGGGGCGTGGGTGAGGTCGACTGAAAAAAGTGGAAGCCAACGTTTCGTAAAATCGCGAAACGGAGGCATGAATGCATCGAATTCCCAAAGCGGTCTACACGAGAGGGTTTCGTGAGAAGGCGGTCAAGCTGGCATTGACTGAAGGTGTCGGCATTTCGGAAGCGGCACGCCGGCTCTCGGTTCCGCTCAAGACATTGGCGAACTCGGTGCGTTCAGCCAAGGCAGGCAAACTGCAGAAGGTCGGTAGGGACCAGAAGCCACTGACCGAACTGGAGACCGAGCTGGCGCGCGTACAGCGAGAACTGGCGGAAGTGAAAATGGAGCGCGATCTGTTAAAAAAGTGCGCGACGTACTTTGCGAGGGAGTCGCGGTGAAGTACGGCGTGATTGAACAGATGCGACGGGATTATCCGGTGCCACCGATGTGCCGGTTGCTAGGTGTTTCGGTCAGCGGTTATTACGCATGGCGCAAACGCACGCCTTCGAAACGGGCACGGCAGGAAGCACGACTGGAAACGGAGGTTCTCGCTGCCCATCAGCGCACACGCGAAAGCTTCGGTCCCGAGCGCCTGTAGAAGCATCTTGAGCAGCACGGTGTTTGTGTGGGCGTACACCGGATAAAACGGTTGCGCAGGAAACTGGGCCTGGGGTGCAGGCAGAAGCGCAAGTTCATGGCAACCACCAATTCGAAGCATGATTTGCCCGTCGCGCCGAACCTGCTGGGCCAGGACTTCTCGGTTGCAGCGCCCGATCAGGCCTGGTGCGGCAATATCACGTACATTGCGACCGACGAGGGCTGGTTGTATCTCGCTGGCCTGAAGGATCTGTACAGCGGCGAAATTGTCGGCTACGCGATGGGCGAGCGAATGACGAAAAATCTGGTCATGCAGGCGCTGTTTCGCGCTGTCTCAATCCGGCGCCCGAAGCCGGGCCTGATTCAGCATACCGACCGCGGCTCGCAATATTGCGCACAGGCATACCAGAAGCTGCTCAGGCACATCGGCATGCGCGCGTCGATGAGTCGCCGCGGAAATTGCTACATACGATAACGCGCCGATCGAATCATTCTGGGGCTCACTCAAGAACGAACTGATCTATCATCACCGCTTCGCAACGCGCGAGCAGGAGGCTCGCCATCGGTGAGTACATCGAAATATTCTACAACCGGCAGCGCACGCAGGCACCTCTGAACTACCTGTCGCCTGCAGCATTTACGCGGCGATTCTATCTGGATCGTACCGCTGCTTAACGCGTTGGCCTCCACTGATCCCGATCGACCTCACGCCAACAATCTTGCGTTTTATGCGACTGGAACTGCGACGACCGCGACGCAACTTGAACTCGTTCTAAACCTGAACGATCCTCACTCGGATTCCGCCGCCATACAGGAACTTCTGTCCGCGTCGAAGGCGCTGAGCATTCGCGCTGGCCAGAGGCTGGGGCAGCCCTGGGCAATGGCCCGGCGCCGCTATCGGCAGATTTTCACATATACGTTAACAAACATTTATAAAACAAATAAAAGTTCGATAAATTATATTATGTTAAATAAAATATGAAATGCTGCGTCGAGCGCCGCGAAAGTACTAACTCCATAGCACAGGAAAACGCTTTTGACGCAGTTCTCTTCGCTGTCGACCATCGTCTTGAGCATGGTCGCTGCGTCACCGCATCATTTGTGACATTGGGCAATTCCGGTCTGGCGTCACTGCACACTTGGATACGAGAACTAGCGCCATCCGACCTTTCGCATCCACAGCAGGATGCTACGCCAGGATCACTGCTAAGCTGCTGAATCGGACTACGATCCCAAGACATCTCTCACAGGTGGATTGAATGCGGGTGCTCCTATTCGAAGATGATCCGATGATCGGCGAGGCGATTGTCGCTGCTCTACGCGATGCGTCCTACGCCGCCGACTGGGTCAAGAACGGGCCAAGCGGACTCACTGCCCTGAGTTGCCACACCTATGATGTCGTGCTGCTCGACCTCGGTTTGCCTGGCAAGGACGGACACGACGTTCTGGCCCAGATCCGCACCGCGAACAATCCCGTGCCTGTCGTCATCATCACGGCGCGGGATGGGCTCAATGATCGATTGCGTGGGCTCGATGGTGGGGCCGACGACTATGTCCTCAAGCCGTTCGAAATGGCAGAACTGCTCGCACGAATACGCGCGGTAGTGCGCCGCAAATCCGGCAACGCGACGCCCACGCTTGGCAACGGCATCGTTTCACTCGATCCTGTCACTCGTGAAGCCTCTGCGCATGGCGGGCCAGCCGTTTTATTGACCGGCCGTGAGTTCGCACTACTGCAGGCGCTCCTGGTGCGCCCAGGAGCGATCCTCTCCCGCGCGGATCTCGAGGACCGAATCTATGGCTGGGGCGAAGAGGTGGAAAGTAATGTCGTTGAATACCTGATCCACGCGCTTCGGCGCAAGCTCGGCAGCGACGTCATCAAAAACGTTCGAGGTAGCGGATGGATGGTCTCAAAAGGATCCTAGGGGAATCGCTACAGGTCAAACTGTCGTCTTATCTGCTTCTGGCGATCCTGCTTGTCGCCAGCATCGCGGGCACATTCTCGTTCATGACGGCCCTCGACGAGGCCCACGAGCTACAGGATGACGTTCTTCGCCAGGTCGCATCATTGGCTGAGGCTGACCCGCTCACGCAGCGTGGTGTGCATGGGCTACAAGGGGGCGAAGACGCCCCCCGGATATTTGTTCAGTCTCCGATAGACAAAGGGTCGCTGCCGATTCCCGTCATGATCGACAACGGCCTCCATACGCTCCAGATGAACGCTAAATCCTATCGTGTGCTAGTCCGCACGATGAGAGACGGATCACGCATCGCGGTGGCTCAAGATGCAGCCTTCCGCGACGAAATTGCGAGAGACGCGGCACTACGAACCATCCTGCCATTGCTTATTCTCGTGCCCATATTGGTATTCACCGTAGTGGTCCTCGTGCGTCGCATGTTTGCGCCGATCACTGCACTCGCCTCTGAAATCGACCTCAGAGCCGAAGAAGAATTGCACGCCATAGAAGCCCAACCACTGCCTCGCGAAGTTCGACCATTCGCCCTCGCCATCAATCGCTTGCTAGAGCGTGTCGACCACGCCATGGCAACCCAGCGTCGATTTATTGCCGATGCTGCCCATGAGCTTCGCTCGCCACTCACGGCCTTGTCGCTCCAGGCTGAACGATTGGCCAACGCAGATATACCAGCCACGGCTCGCGAGCGACTGGGCACATTACGACGCGGCATTGAACGTACTCGCAACCTCCTCGAGCAATTGCTAACGCTTGCGCGGGCTCAGGCGTCTTCCGACACGGACGCCACCCAGGTTTCCGTACAACACGTATTCCGTAGTGTCCTGGAAGATCTCATGCCGCTTGCAGAGGTTCGACGTATCGACCTTGGCATCGATGGCGTTCAGGATGCCACGATCGCTACACGGGAGCATGACTTGTTCGTCATTCTCAAGAATCTCGTCGACAATGCAATTCGCTATTCAGATGCCGGCGGCCTGGTCGACTTGTCGGTCAACAAGACACCCCATTACGTCGAGGTGCGCGTCGTCGACAATGGCCCGGGCATTCCTGAAGCCGAACGGGAACGTGTATTCGCCCCCTTTTATCGCGCGTTAGGCAACGAAGTACCCGGCTCCGGGCTCGGGCTATCGATTGTGCAAACGTTGGTGAAACGGATGAATGCGCAGATCTTTCTGACGCACAGCGACGAAGTCAAGCAGCGAGGCCTCTGCGTCTCTATCCGTTTTCCCGCTCCGGACAAATTACACACGTTGAAGCTGGACGGCAGCTAGCCGATCAACTCAGACCTAAGTTCGCGCCCTAAATAGAAAAATACGTTGGCGTAATTTCCACCGCTAGATAAAGGGACGCAGCAGCCATAGATGGCGCGGAAATCGCATCAAAGATGATGGGCCTAAGTGTCCTAAGTTTCAGATAAGTCTCACGCGGCATTCTGACGGTACTGGAGTTGCACATTCCAGCAATCGTTAAACACTGACTCGCAGAGGCATTCATCATGAAATCGATCTTCAAGACACTGGCCATTACCCTTGCATTGCTGAGCCCGGCACTTGCGTTCGCACAGTCGACAAATGGGCCGGTCACCCGTGCGCAGGTCCGGCATGAACTGGTTCAACTGGAACAGGTTGGCTACAAGCCGTCGGCTAACAGCCTGAACTATCCCGATGACATTCAGGCCGCTGAGGCAAAGGTTGCTGCACAACCCTCGATGACCAAAGCCGTTGATACGGGATACGGTGGCACGTCCATCGGCGCCCAGCAATCCGGCAGCCCGATGACAGGTCACTTTCAGAACACGTTGTACGAACACCATTGATGCCATGTGTGCCGGCATGGTTCAGGAGCGCACCAGCGACGGCGCTGCGCCGTCGCTCGCTGTTTCGCTTTAGATCCGCGCTAAAGCGAATTCACGGATCGCTTCGCAAAGGGACGCAACGGCCTGCTCCGTAACCGCGTTATACAGCGACGCGCGAACGCCCCCTAGTGAGCGATGACCTTCAAGGCCGGTCATATGCCGCTCGCCAGTAAATTCGATGAAGGCGCGATCGAGCCGCTCGTCGCCGAACGAAAACGCCACATTCATACGCGAACGCCACGGCGCTTTTGCGTGAATACGCACGGCATCGCCCAGGCTTTCAAGCGCGCCGTAAATTGCGGCCGATTTCCGCTCGTTAATCGCGCGCATCGATTGCAAACCGCCAATCTCGTCGCGTAACCATCGAGAAACAAGCGTCAGCACGTAAATGGCGAATACGGGCGGCGTGTTGTAGTTCGAGCGATGTTCGATATGCGTGCGATAGTTGAGAATCGCTGGAAGACCGTCTGGAACGCGTTCGAGCAATGAGCGCTTGACCAGCGCAACCGTGACGCCCGAAGGACCGAGATTCTTCTGTGCGTGCGCGTAGATCATTGAATATCGATCGGTATCGATGGGCGCGGAAAGAAAGTCCGAAGACATATCCGCAATCAGCGGTACATTCGACGGGCCTTCCTGTGCGCCGAATTGCAGCCCTTCCACCGTCTCGTTCGAGACGTAATGCAAATACGCTGCACGAGGATCGATATCGAGTTTCGTGAGATCCGGCAATTCGCTATAGCGCGAATGCACGCCGTCCCATGCCACTCCGCATCGATAGACGCGTTGCGCTTCCGCCGTCGCGCGGCGGCTCCAATAGCCTGAACTGACGTATTGCGGCGGCGCCCATGCCTGTCCCGCGAAATTCATCGGGATCGTCGCGAACTGAAGACTGCTACCGCCCTGCATAAAAGCGATTTCGTATTCATCGGAGAGGTCCAGCAAAGCACGCAGATTCTGCGACGCTTCCTCAACCAGCGCCACGAACCACTCCGACCTATGGCTCATGCCCAGGACTGAAATCCCCGTTTCCGGCAACGCCTCGATTGCGCGCTGCGTCTGAAGCAAGACCGATGCGGGTAACGCGCCCGGTCCACCCGAAAAATTAAACTCGTTCCTGCGTGTCGTCATCGTGCTCTCGATTCATTTTTGCCTTGCGCTCGACCATCGCGCAGAACGCGTCGAAAAAGCGCTTCATTCGGGCAGGCTTATAGGGAAAGGCCGTTGGGTCGTCCATATCGTGAACCACCATCGCTGTGGCGATTTCGAAGATCACAAGGCGACCGTCCGGCGTCTCCGCGCAATCGAGTCCGACATAGTCCAGCCCGGTCGACTTCGCGACGGTTGCCAGTGCGTCGCGATGACGGTGCGCGAAATCCACATCGAAGGTCGCCATAAAGCGCGCCTCTTCTTCGCGACGCTGCGGATGCGCGAGCATCTCTTCATAGGGGTAATGCACCATCCAGTGCACGGAAATACCCATGTGCGAGACGTAGGGCACACCGTCGATCAACGCAATGCGGTACTTTCTGAACAGGCCGTCCGCGCTGCGATAATCGATATACGAGGCCACATAAAATTCTTCGCGATCCGACTCGCGCAGGTATTGCGCCAGTTCGTCCATCGTCTGGACGCGCGCGAGGCCTTGCCCAGCGTGAGACCCTACCGGACGAATGATCATTGGAAAGTGCACGCCGGCGACGTCGTTGACACCCTCGGGCTTGTTAATACGCGCAACGAGCACCGCACGCTCGACCCGCACCGTGTTCGCCATGTGAATGCCCGCTTCGGCACCCAGCAGATTCCAGGCAGCGTCACGGGTTGTGCATGGAATCCGATCCGGCCGATTGATGACTGGCGCGTCGGTCCTCTTCAGCAATTCCGCGATGCGCGCCAAGGCCGCACGGTTTCCATCGAGCGCACAGGGACCGACCAGAATGACATCGTGCTCGGGCAAACGGCAATCCGCACAGAGCGCCTCGTCCACAAACAGCACGTCGATCTGAAATCCCGCGTATGCCACGAGGCATTCGAAGGGCGTGTTTGTCATGAGATCGCCCGCTGCCTTGAAAACCAGCAGCTTCACTGGGTCGTGCGAAACAGCCTGGTGAATGCGATATTGGCGCTGCATGCTGATCGCCAGTTTCTGAACAGCCAGCGCCGAAGCACGCTCGAACTTCAATTCGAGCACCCACGCCAATTCCAACAGTGCCTGCGGGTCATCGTGCGTGTGGCTATATTCGATTAACATGGCGCCCAGTTGGGTGAGATCGCCGCCATTCGATGCCAGCCGCAACAATGCCGAAAGACCCAGCGGCTGGTAGGACGTTTCCTGAACCGTTTGAGCGTCACCCATTTCAGCGGGTCTCATCTTTCAACACTCGGGCAAGCATGGGGGCATCGCCGATGTAACCCACTTCCTCCTCAAAAGCCGGAATTGCAAATGGGCGTGGCGATTCGCATTGTCGATCTTGCGCAACGGCTTTCCGTTTGAATTGATTGCAGTCGATCAACACGAATGGATTCGCCTTGCGTGGCAGCTTGTTCAATGTGCGTCCTTCGGTTTGCGGTGCGAATTCGCACCGATTCATCTGACATGAACCGAACGGAACAAAATGCCGAACGGAACGGCACGCAGACTAAGACAAGCCCCCTTATGAAATCCTTAACCCGTAGAAATACATCGAAATATCTTGAGAGTAATATCCTGTAATGAAATTCTCTCGTCAAAGTTCATTGTGATAAATGAAAAATTATTACCTCATGAACAGATTTTCATGAAATTCGTGTGGCGAAAAAATGCCGTCATGTCATGACGCTGCGAGCAAAATTTGATACGTCATCTAATATTCGCTTAAGGAAAGTTGGTACAAAATCGCGCGCGCGAATTTCGCGCGTAAGTTTCCTTAATCGCTAGACATCAGTTCTGAGCATGCGCAGCAAAGCGCAATTGAACCTTGCAACCCGGCTCATTATCGAGGATCTCCACGCTCGCGTCGTGAACGCGCGCAATCGCTGCAACCAGGCTCAAGCCCAATCCGTGTCCCGACGTCGAGTTTTCGAACGCGCGCCCGCGATAGAACAGCCGCAGTACCGCACTGCGCTCTTCCGGCTCGATGCCGGGGCCGTCGTCGGCAACGGTCAGCAACGGTTGCACGCCGTCGAGCCGCACGCTCAGCGCAACCACACCGCCTTCGGGCGTGAACTTCAGCGCGTTGTCGACGAGGTTGTCGATCGCACCGAACAGCAAATCGAAATCGCCATTCACCTGCACGGGCGTCGCCGCGTCCACGCTGAACGCCACGCGGCGATGCTCCGCGAGTGGCTCATAAAGATCAGCGACATCGCGCATTACCGCATCGAGCGCAATCGCACGAAAGCTCGCACGGCGGCTGCCCGATTCGATTTCAGCGATTCTGAGCAACGCGGAAAAGCGGTTGAGCACCACGTCCGCCTGACCGATCGCCACGTCGATCGCCTGCTCGAATGCCGGCGGTGTTTCAGCACGCCGTCGCGCGCGTTCCAGCCCGGCGCGCAGCGACGTCATCGGCGTGCGCAAATCGTGCGCCACGCCCGCGCATACGCTGCGAACCTCGCCCATCAATCGCTCAATCTCGTCGAGCATGGCGTTGACGATGCTCGTGAGCCGGTCGAGATCGTCGTGACTGCCGCGCAGCGGCAAGCGCCGGCTTAGTTTGCCCGCCATGATCTCGCGTGCCGATTCGCCAATTGCAGCGATGCGCCGGTTCGCGTTTCGATTGAGTACAACGCCGCACGCAAGCGCCAGCAAACTCGTTAGCGCAATGCCCGCGAATAGCGTGTCGAGCAGCGTGCGATCGAAGTGGCGCACTTCGTCGATCGAATGCCCCACCACGATTCGCAGGCCGTTCGTGGTCGGAATGATGATGCCGCGATAATGCGCGAGCCTGCTGCGGCCGCCTTCGTTCAGCGTTTCCGTGTAATCGAACGGCTCGCGGTCTTCCTTGTCCGAAAGCGTCGAGACGTTGCCCGCGAGGCGCACGCCATGCGCGTCGAACACGCCATAGGGCCGCGAGGACGCAATATCCCGACGGCTCAGCGCCGCAATCGTTTCGACGGCCTGCGTTCGGCCGATGGCGTGAAATTCAGCGAATTCGCCGCGCAAACGCTCATCGACTTCATGCAGCAGATAAGCGCTCGTGAGCCCATAAAGCAGCGCGAACAATGCAATGGCCGCGCTCAGAAACCCCATCAGCAGCCAGCCCACGCTGCCTGATCTTCCGAGGCGCGCACGTAGCCTGCCGCTAGACCGAAACATGAATGATGTATCCAGAGTTACGCACCGTCACGATCATCGCCGAAAGCCGCCCGTTCATACTAAGCTTGCGGCGCAGATTGCTGATGTGCATGTCGATCACGTTGGTTTGCGTGTTGAAGTGGTAATTCCAGACCGATTCCAGCAGCATCGTGCGCGTGACCACTTCGCCCGCATGACACATCAGGAATTCAAGCAGGCTGTATTCACGCGGCTTGAGCTCGATGAGTTCGCCCGCGCGCCGCACGGTGCGCGTCGCGCGTTCGAGCGTGAGCTCACCTACGCAGAGTGTCTGCGCGTCGCTCACACCGTTGGCCGCGGCCTGGCGACGGCGCAGCAGCGCATTCAGACGCGCCGTGAGTTCGAGCCCGTCGAATGGCTTGACGAGGTAATCGTCGCCGCCCGCGCGCAGACCTCGCACACGCTCGTCCACAGCATCGAGCGCGCTGAGGATCAGCACCGGTGTCTGCTTGCCGATATTGCGCAACGTCGCGAGGATCGAAAGGCCGTCCAGATCCGGGAGCATGCGATCGAGCACGACGGCGTCGAACTCTGCATGCATCGCGCGCAGCAAGCCCTGCAAACCGTTAGGCACGCATTCGACGTCGAAGCCGTAGTCTTCGAGCGCCGAAGCAACTTCGAGCGCGGCGCCCGGATCGTCTTCGACGACCAGGACGCGCGGGTGGCTTGTGCGCGCGGTGTTCATCGCTTGCTCACGGATTCGGGACGTTGCGGCTTGCGCTCGCGCCGGTCCACGCTGAATCGGGCAGCACCGCCGTGCCTTCCTGCGCGACCGCCTGCAACGCGCGCGGCGATAGACCCAACGCGGCGAGCATCGTCGGCGCGACCTGCGTGGTCGAAACCGGCCACGTAACGCGCTGGCCCGCCGCCGCGAGATGCGGATTCGACACCAGCAGCGCCACGCGCGTGTCGTCGTCGTGAAACCCGCCATGCTCGGCGAGCTTACCGTCATGCGCGTCAGCAAAGATCACGCCGTCGCGCGACACGACGACGATATCGGGCGTGCGGTTGTCGTCGCGCGGACTCGGGAAGCGCAGCGCGAGACGCTCGCCGCTGATGACGTCGGCAATCCCGAGCGCCTTCGCGTGAGCGCGTAGCGCGGCGGTCACGTCAGCCGTCGTCTTTGCGTCGCGCAGCCACACCAGCGCGCCGTGATCGACAGTCAACTGCCCAAGCGCGCCAGGCGCAGCGGCCTCGATCGCCTGTTGAAGTTTCGACGCGTCGATCTTCCTGAGGCGTGCGGGATCGACCGGCCCATTGCCGTGTTTCGCGCTGATCACAACGAGCGTGTCGTCGCGCAGATGATTGCGTTCGAGTGCATCAGCGAACGTGTGGAGCAAGCCGTCGACGTGCGCGAGCGCGTCCTCGACGCCGGGCGTGAGCGCGCCATCGGCATCGCGATAGCCATAGAGTTTCTGCGCGACGTTCAGCGACTGCAGATTCAGACCGAACAGGTTCGGCACGGGCGCTGCGGCACTGCCGTCGTGATTGCGGCCGTCGATCTCGTTGACGAGCGCGCGCGCCTTCATGGCGTCGTAGGCTTCGGTGCGCGCGAGCGAACCCGTGATCTTTTGCGCGCGCGCAACACTGGCGGGATCGTCGAGATGCTCGTAGTTCGCGCCGATCTCCGGCAGGAATAGATCGTCGACGCCCTGCCCCGATGGCCCCTCGACCAGTTCGTAAGTCGGATGCTTGTCGATCCACGCGGTGTAGCCGCCCGCCTCGCGTACGGCCTCGAACACTGTGTTCACCCGCAGATACGCATGGGGATAAACCGGCGCGCACGCCTGCTGCGGATCGCGCGGCAGCTTCGCCGGATCGATTTCGTCGTGGCCGTGACTGTCATCCTTGTCGAGCGATTCGTCGTAGCGCACGCGTGTGCCGGTCGCGCGGCAAGCGCCGCCCGGAGCCGCGAGCGAGCGGTCGTAGGTGTCGTCGTAGTACACGCCGGTCGCCGCGGGCGTGCCGCCCGTGACGAGCGCGAGCAGCCCGGGGAACGAGTCGGCGGGCGTGACGGTGCGGGCGTTGGTGTAGTCGACGCCTTGCGCGGCGAATCGCGCCAGCGTGCTCTGTGGATGCGCGGCGACGAAGCGCGCGAGATCGCTCGCATGCAGGCCATCGACGCTCACCAGCAGCACATGATGCACCGGCGCGTGCGCGGGCAAGGAAGGCGCGGCATTGGCGGCGCACACAGTGTTCGTCATCAGCGCCACGGCGGCGCTCAACGCGCCGGTCAGCGCGGTCAGAATTCGGTTCATTCTTGTTCGTCGAGGTTAAAGTTGACCCAGAGTTGTTCGGTCAGGGCTTTGCCGGCGAAGGCAGGCTCGGATTTCGGATAGTCCGCGTCGCGCACGGCGGCGAGCGCAGCGCGATCCAGCAGCGCGACGCCGCTCGACACCACGACGCGCGCCTCGGACACCACCCCATCGCGATACGTGAACGCGACGCGAGTGCGCCCCGCAACGCCCGACATGCGCGCCGACTCCGGGTAATGGAGCGCGGCCTGGATCGCGGCGCGCAACTTGCCCGCGAAGTTCGGACCGGGCCCGGCTGGCGCGGCAGCCGTGGCGGGCTGTACGGGTGCGTGCGTGACGGGCGCGGGTTCGGCGGCTGTGGGCGCGGGCGCTGGAGCCGGTGCTGGTGCGGCCGCTGGCGTCTTCTCGGGCGGCGGCGTCGCATGTACTACGCGATGCACCGGCTCTACGGGCTTCGGCTTCACCAAAGGTTTCTCTGCGGGCTTCACCACGGGCTTCGTCACCGCAGGCGGAGAAGGCACAGGCGCAGCCACGCTAGCAAGCGAGAGCATCGTCGGCTTGCGTTCGGGCGGCAGCGGCGGCGCGCTGCGATGCGCGAGCACAGCCCACACACCGGCCATCAACGCGGCCTCCACGCACAGCGCCATCGCAGCGGCGCCCGCCAGGCGCAGCCGCCCGGACGACACGCGCGGCATCGGAATCATCGGCACGGTCGCCATGTCACTTCGCCACCGGCTGCGCCGCGAGCGCGACCTGCGTGACGCCCGCCGCGCGGCAAGCATCCATCGCTGCCACCAGGTATTGCAGGCGCGCCCCGCTCGCGCCCGCGATCGTCACGGCCATGTGTGCGGCATCCGGCTGTGCGGCCAGTTGCGCCGTGAGTTGCGCGGGCGTTAGCGTGTGGCCGTCGACGGACAGCACGCCGTCGTCGGTGAGCGTGACGGTGAGCTTCGGCGGCGGCAACGACTGCGCGGTCGAGCTCGACGGCAGCTTCGTGGCGAGTCCGGCATTCGGAATCATGTGCAGCGTGATCATGATGAAAAACACCAGCAGGAAGAACATGATGTCGATCATCGGAATGATCTCGATACGCGCCTTGCGCGCTTCGAAGTACTTCATGTCACCCTCCTTGCGTCGCGAGCGATGCAAGGCCGCTCGCATGCTCGCGCGGCTCGGACAGCGGCTCCATCGCGCAACCGCACAGGCGATTAACGAGTGAAATCTTGAGCGTGTCGAGCTGATGCGCGGCGAGACGCACGCGGTTATGCAGGCCGTTGAAGAACAGCAGGCCGATCATCGCGACGAACAGGCCCGACGCCGTAGCCACCAGCGCCTCAGCGACGCCTGCTGTCACCTGCGTTGACGCGTTGCCCGGATTCGACAGCACCTGGAACGCGTGGAACATGCCGACGATCGTGCCGAACAGACCGAGCAACGGCGCGAGCGTGACGATGGTGTCGAGCACCCACAGTAAGCGGTCGAGGCGCGGCGCTTCGCGCATGACCGTTTCCTCCAGCATGGCTTCGACCTTCTCGCGGCTGCGCTCGCCGCTCATGCGCGCGGCCAGCGACAGCACGCGCCCGGCCGGCAGATCGCGATGACGCAAAGCCAGCGTGGCGAGCGCGCTTGCATCGACGTGATCGAGCCGGTCGAGTTGCGCCTGCGCGACGTGGCCGCTCGCGTGAAGCCGGCTGAGAAACCAGCCGCGTTCGAGGATGACCGTCAAGGCGACGAACAACATGATGGCGATGACGTACAGAACGCCACCCGAATCGCTCGCGTAATGCATCATGGTATCGACAGACATGGAAAGAAGCTCCGGTAAAAATCAGAAGTCAGTGGAAACGGTCGCGAACACCGCGCGCCCGGGAATCGTCCAGTAAAGCGGCGTGTTGTCCTGCGCGGTGTAGCCCGCGAGGCCGTCGATGCTCGTCCGGTTGAAGAGGTTGTCGATTTCGAGGCCGATGCGCGTATTGCGCATCCACGTCGTCGGCGATTTGATCGTGTAGGCGGCGGCCAGATTGGTGACCATGAAACCGCCAATCGGCTGCTGGTTGCCTGTGTCGCCGTATTGATGGCCGACGAACTTCGAAATGAGCGAGCCGTGCACCGGGCCGCGGTCGTAGATCACGCCAAGCGCGGCGGTCTGGCTTGGCGCATTGGGCATCCAGTCGCCAGTGCTCTTCTGCTTCGCGGAATTGAACGTGAGGTTGCCGTAGAGGCTGAAGCCGTAGCCCGCGTAGAACGTGGCCTCGGTTTCGAAGCCCTTGTACACGGCGCCGCCCGCGTTCGAGAAGACGGTGTTGCCGCCCACGGTCGTGCTCGTTACCGCGTTGCGGAAGTTGATGTAGTAGAGATCGGCGGAGACGGTGAGACGGTCCGTTTTGTAGGTCGTACCGAGCTGGTAGTTGTCCGTCTGTTCCGGCGACGGCTGGCCCGACACCGAAGCGTTCGGCACGTAGAACACATTCAGGTTCGGGGCGAGAAAACCCTGCGCGTATTGCAGGTAGGCGCTCCAGTGCGGATCGATCTGCTCGTGCAGCGTGAGCGACGGCAGCACCTTCGTCCACGTATGGCTGAAATCAGCGGCCTCGCCGGACTTCTGATTCAGTGGCGAATTCAGGCTGCGGCTGAACGAAACGAACTTTACGCCCGGCGTGAGCGTGAGACCGTACGGCAACTTCCACGCATACTGCACATAGGGCTCGAACGTGAGGAACGTATCGTTCATCGTGTAATTCAGTTGCTGGAGCGCGAAATTGAGCGTGTCGTCCACGTTCATGTTGTCGCGGAAATTCGATTGGTGCGTGATCCAGCCGCCCAGTTTCAACGTGCCCGGGCCGAGTTCCTTCTCCGCGCTGAATGTGTCGCCGAAGGCGCGATAGTTATTCGCCATCTGCGTACCCGGCACGTTGTCGGTGCCGAAGCTCGTGCCATTCGGCGTCTCGCCGTTCGGGTCCATGCCGCTAAAGCCGTCGTGGTAATAGCCGTAGGTGTAAAGCTTGTTATCGAGCCTCCAGCCGCCCAGCACGGTCTGCAAGCCGATGTACTCGAAGTCCGTGTTGATGCGGTCGAAGTTGTATCCCGAGTAGGCCTGGCTCGTGGGATCGCCATTGAGTGCAAACGAAGAACCGTACCGGCGGATCTGCGCCGCCGTCGCACCAACCGAGGTGTTCTGGAAAATCTTGTTGTAGTCGGCGTACAGCGTCAGCAACGTATCGTTGCCAAGCGGCTTTTCGAGCTTGAAGAAGACGTTGTCGCGACGCTGGCCCACATTATCGAGCGCACCATCGCTGCTCGAATGCGTGTAGCCGACCACAACGCGCGCGTCGCCCCACTTTTCCAGGTCGCCCGTGTTGAGCGTTGCGCCCGTCACCCACGTATTCCAGCTGCCGTACGAGCCGAGCACCGAAAACGCAGGCGTGAGCGATGGCTCGATCGACGACACAGCCACCGTGCCGCCGAAGGTCGCGAAGCCAATTTGCGAGGCGTCGCCAGGGCCGCGATCGACCGCAATGCCGCCGATATTCTGAGCGGTAAAGAAGGAGGTGGAATGGTGCGTGAAATCATTCGAATCGCCGAACGGAATTCCATCGAATGTCACGTTGTACTGGCCGTCCTGGAAGCCGCGAATCGAGAGGCTTTGCGTCTCCATCAGACCAGGTCCGTTCGGATTGACGCTCGAAACGCTCGGCGCAATCTGCAGGATGTCGCTGTAATTCGATGTCGGCGCCGTGCTGTTCTGAATGTAATTCTTGTTGATAATCGATTTCGGCTCTGATGCCGCGAGCGATCCTTGCGTGGGCGCCTGCGCGGGCGCGGTTTGCGCTTTCGTCGACGTGGCGGCCCCGGTCGAGTCCGAGGTGGCCGTGCTTTGCACGGTGCCAAGATCGCCGCTCGACTGCGCAAAGGCTGCGGGCGCAGCCGCTGTAAACATTGACGCCAACATGAGTTGGGCGATCGGCCTTCTGCGAAGCCGCATCTGAACCTGCTTCATCCTTAGGTATCCTTTGCTTTTGATTGACGATCTGCGTGGGCAACGCCGCCATACTAGAGGCAAGGGATTAATTGGCCGTGATGCGAAACTTACGAAGTTAAGCGGCGCGTCCTGATTCAAAACCGGCGGACGCGAGTACGGACGCGGAACAACGTGAAATGAGGGATTGCCGCGGCATCGTGCGACAAACGAGGCGAAGGAAAATGAACATTCACGCGCCGGACGCACTTTTTTTCGGGTGCATCAGGCGCGTGATGATGGTGCGAACATGCGCAGACGGAGCGAACCGTTGCGCAATACGCTTACTGGCTCAGCGGCTTACCGCTTGCATCCTTGATTTTCAGCTTCCATTGCTGCTCGATTTCGCTCACAACCGATTGCGGCAGCGAGATGTAATCGAGGCTGTCAGCAGCCGGCGTGCCATTCTTGAAGGCCCAGTCGAAGAACTTGAGCGTTTCCTTGCCTTGATCCGGCTTGTCCTGTGCCGTGTGCAGCAGCACGAACGTGGCGCCAACGACCGGCCAG